>JAFAEH010000218.1 GCA_023424135.1 Actinomycetes bacterium
GGGCCCCCCCGGGGGGGCGGGGGGGGCCCCGCCGCGGTGTCAGACCAGCCGGACGCGCCGCGCGGACAGGCCTCCCGCGAGCGGACCCGCCGGGTGCGGCGCGTCGGCGGGCAGCGCCTCGCCCAGCAGGTCGACCGCCACGCGCAGGGGGCTGCCGTCGGGCTCCTCGAACTCGGCGCCGACCAGGCGCACGGGCGGCAGGTCCGCGCCCGTCACGACGTCGAGGACGGCGGCGTCGGCACCGGGCACGTCGACGTCGAGCCACACCTCGTCGCCGTCGACCACGACGTCGACGTGCGCGGGGCCGTCGAGGACGAGCGCCCCGGTCTCGACGTCCGCGGGCCGCGCACCGCCCGCGAAGACGTTCGCGCGCGACCAGTACGGCTGCACACGACCGGCGAAGCGGTTGTGGTCGCCGTCCCAGCGGTCCCCCATCTCCGTGAGGTACTGCTCGAGCGACGTCGGGTAGCCGTCGTAGGAGGACGTGCCGGAGCCCGCGCCGTCGTGACCCCACGACCCGGGCTCGTAGGCCGCGTCGGGGTCCCCGCCGACGAAGACGTTGCCGATCCAGCGGTCGTCGCCGCACATGATGAACGCGTACCCCGCGACCTGCGTGGAGTGCGGCCGGTGGTAGGGCGTCGCACGGTCCAGCATCTGCTTGAGGCCGACGCTCCCCGCGAGCAGGTTGCCGACGTAGGCGCCGCCCTGGCTGTGGATCTCGACCGCCACGGGCGAGGCGAGGACGTTGTGGTCGACGACGTACGGACCGTGGCTGACCTCGACGAACAGGTCGCGGCTGTTGCCCCACAGCACGTTGCGCGTGATGCGCGTGCCCTGCGTCTGCCAGTCGAGCCAGATGCCCAGGGAGCAGTCGTGGATGCGGTTGCCGGCGATCCGCACGTCGACGGGTGCGTGCAGCTTGATGCCCGCGATCTCGTGGCCGTAGAACTCGCGGTCGTTCGCGATGTCGTGGATGTGGTTGTCCTCGATGGTCGAGAACACGCACCCGAGGTGGCCGACGACGGCGTTCTGGCCGCAGTGGTGGATGTGGTTGCGGCGCACGACGTGCGAGCCGATGTGCTCGCGGTCCCAGCCGATCTGCCGGGCCGAGAACACCGACTCGAGCTGGTACTGGTAGCCGGGCTTGTCGCCGCGCTCGGTGGCCCAGTTGTCGCCCGTCGAGGCCTCCTTGCCCAGCGAGACGGCCGAGCACGTCGCGTCGTGGATGTCGTTGTCCTCGACGACCCACCCGCGCGCCCAGTTCGGGCCGATCAGCCCGGGCTGGTTCGCGGTGGGCGGGGCCCACTGCGTCGCGGCCTGGCACAGCTCGAAGCCGCGCACGGTGATGAAGTCGACGTGGTGGTCGAGCGGCCAGAAGACGGTCGGACGGACGTTGACCTCGACGAGCGCGGTGCTCGGGTCGGCGTCGCCGAAGCTCGCGTGCAGGGTCGTGACGTCGGTGCCGACCTCGGCGTGCCACACGCGCGGCGTCCGGTCCGGGTCCGGGACGGGCACGACGGTCCGCGTCCAGTCGTCGACGACCTCGGTGCGCCGCGGTGCGGACGCGACGTCCTCGACGGTCGCGACCTCGAGCAGGCGGCGACCGTCGAGGTAGACGGCACCGAGGTGCTTCTTCGGCTCGTCCCGGCCGGGGCGCACGATCCAGTCGCCGTCGACCTCGACGGCGAACGGGTTGAACGTGCCGAACAGCGTGTTCGGCACGTCGACGCGCCACACGCCGTCCCCGACGGGCTGCCAGCCCGTGACCTGCTCGGAGCCCGTGACGCGCACGTGCTCGCCGGGGGCGGCCTGGTACGTGATGCGCGCGTGCTCGCCGGTGCCGCCGCGGCGCGGGCTGACCCGCTCGCGGTACGTGCCGGCGTGCACCGTCACCGTGTCGCCGGGGCGCGCGAGGACTGCCGCGCGGTCGATGGACCGCAGCGGCTCCTCCTGCGTGCCGGCTGCGTCGTCGGAGCCGTGGACGGAGACGTGGAGAACGTTTGCCATGTGTGCCACGGTACCCCCGCGCGGATGATGCCTCCCAGCCCCCGGTGACCGACGCCCGAGTAGCGGGCTAGAGTCCCGTTCGTCCGCATCACGGACACCCGCGGCTCCACCGTCGCTCCCCTGGAAGGACGTGGTCTCGTCGTGACCATCGCCGACGTGGACACCGGCCGGCTCGTCGTCGTGGCGCAGGCCGGCGGCTCCGACGCACGCGACCGCCTGCTGGGCGAGCACCTGCCGCTCGTCTACGGCGTGGTCGCCCGCGCGCTGGGCGGCGGGCACGACGTCGACGACGTGGTCCAGGAGACGTTCGTGCGCGCGGTGCGCGAGCTGCCCTCGCTGCGCCGGCCCGAGTCGTTCCGCTCGTGGCTCGTCGCCATCGCCGTGCGCCAGGTGCAGACCTACCACCGGCGCCGTCGGACCGCCGTCGGCGGCGCGACCCCCCTGCCGGACGCGGACACGATCGTGGCCGACGACGACGTCGAGGGGGACGTCGTCGACCGCCTGCACCTGGCCGAGCAGCGCCACGAGGTCGCCGCGGCGGCACGCTGGCTCGACGACGGTGCGCGCGCGCTGCTCGCGCTCGCGCTGCAGGAGTCCGCGGGCGAGCTCACGCGTGCCGAGGTCGCCGACGCGACGGGCGTGAACCGTGCGCACCTGCGGGTGCGGCTGCAGCGCATGCACGAGCAGCTCGACGTCGCCCGTGACGTCGTCGGCGCGCTCGCCGCGAGCCCCCGCTGCGCGGGCCTCGACACGCTCGTCGGACGCTGGGACGGGCTGCCGTCGACCGTGTGGCGCAAGCGCGTCGGGCGGCACGTGCGCGGGTGCCCCGCGTGCCGCGCGACGACCGCCGGGCGGATCGCACCCGAGCGGCTGCTCGCACCGCTCGTCGTGCCCGTGGCGCTCGTCGCCCGGCTCGTCGACGCCG
>JAFAEH010000290.1 GCA_023424135.1 Actinomycetes bacterium
TCCCCGCGGCACGCTCGCCCGCCGAGCTCGCCGGCCTCGCCGACGACCTGTGGGACCACCTCGAGCACCGGCTGCGCCGCTCGCTGCTGCTCGAGCGCGAGCGGCGCGGCGCGCTGCCGGACCTCTAGCGCGTCACCCGCACGCGCTGCCGCGCGTCGCACGTCCTCACCGCCCACGGAGCCCACGGAGCCCACGGAGCCCACGGACCGCACGGAGCCCCACAGCACACAGCCCCCACCACCCCGCACCGGACCCACCGACGCACCACCACGACCCGAGCCCCACCGACGACCGCACCCCACGACGGACCAGGAGGACACCATGGCGCAGCGCGCGGACGCCGACCCGGTCAGCACCATGAACTTCGCCGTCACGATCGACTCGGTCGAGATCGGTGCGTTCACGGCGCTCGACGGGCTCGCGGCGCAGTACGAGGTGCGCACGTACGCCGAGGGCGGTGAGAACGGGTTCGTGCACAAGCTGCCCGGCCGGCTGACGTACGCGACCGTCAAGCTCACGCGTCCGGTCGCGTGGCGCACCCCCGAGCTCGTCAACTGGTTCGACGCGGTCGCGTCGGGCGGTCTGCCGGGCAACGGGACGGCCGCCGTCACGGGGCTCGACGCGCGCCGCCGACCCGTCGTGACGTGGGAGTTCCGCGGTGTGTGGCCCGTGAGCTACAAGGGTCCGAGCTTCGCGAGCGAGGGCGGCAAGGTCGCGCTCGAGGTGTTCGAGTTCGCGCACGCGGGCTGGACCGAACGGTTCCACGCGGCACCGGGGGGCGCGTGATGAGCGGGTCGGACAGCGGGCCGACCTACGCGAGGATCGCCGAGAAGGACGACTCCTCGCGCAGCCTCACGTTCCACTTCAACCCGACGACGCTGAGCTTCGCGCGGCCCGTGCAGTACAACCGCAACGCCCGGCAGAGCAACGACCCGCCGGTGCAGTTCACGGGTGCCGGTCCCACGACCCTGACGCTGCAGATCCTGCTCGACGCGGCACGCACACCGGGCCGCGGCGACGTGCAGGCCGAGCTCGACCTGCTGACGTCGTGGACGACCGTGCCCGACGTCGAGAACCCGGGCGACGGACCGCCGCTGCTGACGTTCACGTGGGGGCGGCTGTCGATCGCGGGCGAGCCGAGCCTCGTGGGCAACCTGTCCCAGCTCAAGGTGACGATCGAGCTGTTCGACCGGCAGGGGCACCCGCTGCGCGCGGTCGTCGACCTCACGCTCGTCTCGGCGAAGAAGGAGCCGGCGCGCACCAACCCGACGTCGGGTGCGGAGCGCTCGCGCCGGCGGCACGTGCTGCGCCGCGGTGAGACGCTGCAGTCCGTCGCGTTCACGCGCCTGGGCGACGCGGGTGCGTGGCGCTCGGTCGCCGAGCTCAACGGCGTCGACGACCCGCTGCGCCTTCCCGTGGGTCGTGAGCTGCTGCTGCCCGACGCACCGGAGCGCGGTGCGCTGGGCCTGCGGCCGCGGGTCCCGGACGTGCCGGCGTGGGTCGCCGGGCGCGGCGGGTGGGACGGGCGTGACGGTCGGGACGGGCGCGGCGCGGGGGACGTGCGATGACGACGACGGCCACCCGCCCGGGCACGTCCGCGACCGGCGCACCGAGCGTCGGCGGGGACACCGGCGCGCGCCCGGGCGTCGCGGTCGAGGGCCGGGACCTGCCGACGTCACTGCTCACGGCGCTGCGCGAGACGGTCGTCGACACGGACGTCGCCGGGCCGGACGCGTGCCGCCTCGTCCTCGACGACCCGTCCCGCGACGCGCTGACCGAGTCCGGGCTGGACCTGGGCGCCGCGCTGACGGTCACGGCCGGGCGCACGGGCGACGCCGCGTCGACGACGCTGTTCGACGGTGTGGTGCACGCGATCGGGTACGACTACGACGAGCGCGGCGGGTGGACGACCGTGACCGCGTACGACCGCTCGTACGCCCTGTACACGGGTCTGCGCACCGCGTCCTACCAGGACGTCACCGATGCGGACCTGGCGACGACGGTCGCGCGGGCGGTGGGGCTGCGCACCGGGACGGTCGACGCGACCGACGTCGTGCACGCGCACGTCGCGCAGTCCAACGAGACGTACGCGACGTTCCTGGAGCGCCGCGCGCGCGAGGCGGGCCGCCTGCTGGTCGTCACCGGGTCGACGCTGTCGTTCGTCGCCCCACCGCGCTCGGGGGACGCCCCGCGCCCGGGCGACCACGAGTCGCGCGGGCGCCGCCAGCTCGTGCCCGGGGAGAACCTCCAGCGGCTGTCCGTGCGGGTCACGGGCGCCCAGCAGGTCGCGGAGGTCGAGGTGCGCGGCTGGGACCCCGTCGCCAAGCGCGAGCTCGTCGCGCGCGCGTCGGCCGGTTCGCCGAGCGCGTCGATGTGCGATACCCCGGCGTCGGTCGCGGGCACGTTCGGCGGCGGGCGGGCCGTCGAGGTGGGTGTCCCGGTGGCCCAGCAGGCCGAGTGCGATGCGCTCGCTCGCGCGTGGGCGGACCACCTCGGCAGCGCGTGCGTGCACGTCGAGGGTGTCGCGACGGGTGACCCGACGCTCGTCGCGGGTACGCCCGTGAGCCTGGGGTCCACGGGCGGCCGGTTCGACGGCAAGGTGACGCTCACGCGTGCCCGTCACGTGTGGGACACGGCCGGGTACCGCACGTACCTGACCGCGTCGGGCTCGCACGACCGGTCGGTGCTCGGTCTGGTCCGCGACAGCGCGCCGTCCGGGCCGGTGTCGCGGGCGCCCGGCCTGGTGATCGGGGTCGTGACGAACGTCGACGACCCCGACGGCCAGGGGCGGGTGCGTCTGCGCTACCCGTGGCTCGACGACGAGTTCGAGTCCGACTGGGCACGCGTCGTGCACGTCGGGGCCGGCAAGGACCGCGGGATGCAGGTGCTGCCGGAGGTCGACGACGAGGTGCTCGTGGGCTTCGAGCACGGCGACAGGCGCTCGGCGTTCGTCCTGGGCGGCCTCTACAACGGCGTGGACACGGCACCACGGGACAGCGCCGTCGGGTCGTCGGGCGCCGTCGACCTGCGCGTGTGGCGCTCGCGCACCGGGCACGAGGTGGTCCTGGACGACACCGACGGCGCCGGGCAGGTCGTCGTGCGCACGGCCGACGACGCGGTCGTCGTCACCCTGGACGTCGCCGCCGGGTCGCTGTCCGTCACGTCCGAGGGGGACGTCACGGTGCAGGCGAAGGGTGCCGTGACGGTGGACGCGCAGGGCGACCTGTCGGTCACGGCGCAGGGCTCGGCGAGCATCACGGGCCAGGGCGGGCTCACGCTCGAGAGCAGCGGTCAGGTCAAGGTCAAGGGAGCGACGATCGCGCTCAACTGAGCGCGGCCGTCCGCACGGCGGGGGGACGACGATGGGGGCACCGGCGGTCGTGCTGGGCGACAAGGTCATGGGCATGTGCGCGGGGCACCAGATCCCCGCGGCTGCGGGCGCACCCGCGCCCGGCCCGCCCATGCCGCTGCAGGCCCCGCTGCTGCAGGGCCTCGCGACGACCGTGACGATCGGTGGCAAGCCCGCCGCGGTGCAGGGCAGCAGCGGGTACAACACCCCGCCGCACGTCGGGCTGCACGCGTCGGACCCGAAGGTCGTCCCGACGACGCAGGACGCGCGCGTGCTCACCGGGTCGTCCACCGTGACGTTCGACGGCAAGCCCGCCGCGTACACGGGGTGCCCGGTCATGGGGTGCCTCGCGGCGGGCGCGCAGGTGACGGGGACGGGCACGACCGTGCTCGTCGCGCAGTGAGGGGGTGGGGGCCGTGACGGGTCACGCGTTCGTCGGGCAGGGGTGGCACTGGCCGGTCGAGACCGACGCGACCGGTGCGTTCGCCCTGACCGGGGGCTCGACGCTGCTCGAGCAGGCGATGTACCTGATCCTGTCGACCACGCCCGGTGAGCGGCCCATGCGGCCCGAGTTCGGTGCGCGGCTGCGGCAGTTCGTGTTCGCGTCGGGCGACGCGACGACGGCCGGGCAGATCGCCACCGAGGTGCGCTCCGCGCTCGAACGCTGGGAGCCGCGCGTCGAGGTCGGTGAGGTCGTCGTGACGATCGACCCCGACGACGCCTCGACCCTGTGGATCGACGTCACGTACCGCGTCCGGTCCACCAACGACCGGCGCAACCTCGTCTTCCCGTTCTACGTCATCGGCCGCCACGAGGAGGCCGGTGAGGCGCTGCCCGGCGGCCCGCCGTCCCCGGGCATGTCCCTCGGCACGTCACCGGGGACGTCCGCAACCGGTGCGTCGCCCGCGTCCCCCGTCCCCGCGCTCGTCCGGAGGTCGTCGTGACCCTGCCCACCCCGCGCCTGGACGACCGCACGTTCCAGGACCTCGTCGACGAGGCGAAGCGCCACGTGCAGCGCCGCTGCCCCGCGTGGACCGACCACAACGTGTCCGACCCGGGCGTGACGCTCATCGAGACGTTCGCGTGGATGACCGAGCTCCTGCTGTACCGCGTCAACCGCGTGCCCGACCGCATGCACCTGACCTTCCTCGACCTGCTAGGCGTGCGGCTGTTCCCGCCCCGTGCGGCCCGCGCGGAGATCACGTTCCGGCTCTCGTCGCACCACGACGAGGAGGTCGTCGTGCCCGCCGGGACGGTCGTCTCGACGCGCCGCGCCGCGGACCGCCCCCCGGTCGCGTTCACGACCGTCGCGCCGCTCGTCGTCCCACCCGCGTCGACGCACGCGGTCCTGACGATCGCCGCCGACGGTGCGAGCGTCGACCGCACCGCCGGCCTGGGCGTCGGCGACGGGTTCGCCGTGTTCGGCGAGCCCCCCGTGATCGGCGACGCCCTGTACGTGGGCCTCGACCGGGCGGCGCCCTCGTCGGTGCTGCTCGTGCAGGCCGTCTGCCGGGTCGGCGGCCACGGCATCGACCCGCACCGCCCGCCCCTGGTGTGGGAGGCGTGGACCGCCGACGGCTGGCAGGTGTGCGACGTCGAGCGCGACGACACCCTCGGCCTCAACGTGCCTGGTGCGGTCGAGCTGCACGTCCCGGCCGGTCACGAACGCTCCACGGTCGCGGACGTCGAGGCCGCGTGGCTGCGCTGCCGCGTGGTCCGTGCGGCGCGCGCGTACCGCTCGTCGCCCGTCGTCGTGTCGCTGACGGCGGCGACCGTCGGCGGGGACGTCGAGGCGGTGCACGCCGAGCCCGTCGACGACGAGCCGCTCGGCACGTCGGACGGCACCGCCGGTCAGACGCTCACCGTGGCGCGCCCACCCGTCCTGGACGACCCTGACCGGCCCGTCGTCCTGGAGGTGGGGCGCGCCGCCGCGCGGGCCGACACCCCGATGACGTGGGAGCCGTGGCGCGTCGTCGACGACGTCGCCTCCGCCGGGCCGGACGACCGTGTGTGCACGCTGGACCGCACCACGGGCGAGCTGCGGTTCGGCCCTCGCGTACGGGCCGCCGACGGGTCGGTCCGCGCGTACGGGGCCACACCTCCGCTCGGTGCGCCGCTGCGCGCGTCGTACCGCACGGGCGGCGGCGCGGCCGGCAACGTCGCCGCGCGCACGCTCGCGGTGCTGCGCACGTCGGTGCCGTACGTCGCCGCCGTGTGGAACCGCCGCGCCGCAGCCGGGGGCGTCGACGGCGAGACCGTCCCCGAGGCC
>JAFAEH010000316.1 GCA_023424135.1 Actinomycetes bacterium
CCCGCCCCCCCCCCCCCCGGGGCGGCCTAACCCCGCGGCCCCACGGCAGGGGCCGTCGTGGGCTGCTAGCCCTCGGCGCCCTCGGTGCCCTCGTCGGTCGCCGCGGCGTCGTCCGTGCCCTGCGTGCCGGCCTCGTCGGTCGGCGTCGGGGTCGGCTCGGCGGTGGGCACGAGGTCCGCGTACTCCGGCAGCGTGGCGTCGAGCACGGGCACGGGGATCTCGACGGTGCCGCCCGACCCGGTGCTGACGCTCACGGCCGTCGTCCCGCCCGGTGCCGTGTCGACCGCGGTGACGCGCACGTCGATCGCCTCGTACCGCGGGTGCGTCCCGGTGACGCCGATGAGCACGGTGCTGCGGCCGGGGACGGTCACGTCCACGGCCTGCTCGCCCCCGACCAGCAGCGTGACGTCCTCGTCGTCGGCCGCGCCGTTGGCGAGCGCACCGGTCAGCGTGCCGGGACCGCCCTCCTCCTGCGCGATGACGATGAGGTTGAGCACCCGCAGGTCCCCGACGGTCGCGGCCGTGCCGTCCGACGGCGGGTAGTCGAGCTGCGTCTGGATCGGGTTGGTCGCCGAGCACCCGGTCAGCGCGAGCGCTGCGGCGACGGCGAGGCCGGCGAAGGCCGTCCGGGCGGTGCGGGGGCGGAGGCGGGTCACGGGGGCTCCTGCTCGGGTCTCGCGCACGTGGGCGGCGCGGGCGGGTGGGGCGCGTCGGCTGCCGGGGTGTCGTGGTCGGACGTCGAGAGCCGCAGGTCAGCCTACCGGCGCCGCACGCGCGCGCCGGTGCGGGCCGGTGACGCGGCGGCGACGTGCAGCCGACGTGCGGGTGATGCGCCGCTGACCAGCACCGACGCGCTCTGTGCCCGCAAACCGACGGATATCGGCGTGATACCATACACGTCTGCGAAAGGGGACACCGACAGATGACTTTCACTGTTGGGGAGACCGTCGTCTACCCGCACCACGGTGCAGCCAAGATCGAAGAGATCAAGAGCAGGACCATCCGCGGCGAGGAGAAGATCTACCTCAAGCTCAAGGTCGCGCACGGTGACCTGACCATCGAGGTGCCTGCCGAGAACGTCGACCTCGTGGGTGTCCGCGACGTGGTCGGCCAGGAGGGGCTCGACCGGGTGTTCGAGGTGCTGCGCGCGCCGTACACCGAGGAGCCCACCAACTGGTCGCGCCGCTACAAGGCCAACCTCGAGAAGCTCCAGTCCGGCGACGTGATCAAGGTGGCGGAGGTCGTCCGCGACCTGTCGCGCCGCGACGCCGACCGTGGCCTGTCCGCGGGCGAGAAGCGGATGCTCGCGAAGGCCCGTCAGATCCTCGTCTCGGAGCTCGCGCTCGCCGAGCACACCGAGGAGGACAAGGCCGAGGCGATCCTCGACGAGGTCCTCGCCTCCTGAGCCGCACGTACGACGGTCCGGGTGCCCGCCACCCGGGCCGTTCGTCGTGTCAGGGGCCGGTGCACGGGCAGGCACCGGGCACGATGCGCACATGACCATCGCCGCAGTCCTCACCGCAGCCGGCAGCGGCTCACGCCTGGGCCACGAGCTGCCGAAGGCCGTCGTGCCCGTCGCGGGCACGCCGCTCGTCGTGCACGCCGCGCGAGCGCTGCTCGCGGCGCAGGCCGCGGACGGCTCGCGCGTCACGCAGCTCGTCGTCACGGCGCCGGTCGCGCACCTCGACGACGTCGCCGCGCTGCTCGGCGCGGTAGTCGACGACGCCGACCAGGACGTGCGCCTGGACGTCGTCGGTGGCGGGCGCACGCGTCAGGAGTCCGTCGCCGCGGGGCTCGCCGAGCTCGCGGACGACGTGGACGTCGTGCTGGTCCACGACGCGGCGCGCCCGTTCGCCCCGCCCGGGCTCGTCGCGCGCGTGGTCGACGCGGTGCACGCGGGGCACGTCGCGGTGGTCCCCGGCCTGCCCGTGGTCGACACGGTCAAGCGCGTCGACCGGGACGTGCGTGTCGACGCCGGACCTCACGAGGGAGCGGTGGCCGGCTGGCCCGTCGTCGCGACCGTGCCGCGCGCCGACCTCGTGGCCGTGCAGACCCCGCAGGGGTTCGCACGGGACGTGCTCGAACGCGCGCACGCGGTCGGTGCGGGCCGGGCGGCGCACGAGGCGACCGCGGCCTCCGACGACGCCGGGCTCGCCGAGGCGTCGGGGGTCACGGTGTGGGTGGTGCCGGGCGACGAGCGTGCGGCGAAGGTGACGACGGCCCGCGACCTGCTGGTCGCGCAGGCCCTGACGACGGGAGCACGCGCGTGAACGTCCGCACCGGCATCGGCGTCGACGTGCACGCCTACGACCCGGATCCGCCCGAGGGTGCCGTCCTGCACCTCGCGGGCCTCGAGTGGCCGGGGGAGCGTCCGCTGGCGGGGCACTCCGACGCGGACGTCGCCGCGCACGCCGCCGCCGACGCGCTGCTGTCCGCCGCGGGCCTGGGCGACCTGGGCGCCCAGTTCGGCACCGACGACCCGCGGTGGGCCGGCGCGTCGGGCGCCCCGCAGCTCGCCGAGACCCCCCGGCGCGTGCGTGCGGCCGGCTTCACGATCGGCAACGTCGCGGTCCAGGTGCTCGGCAACCGCCCGAAGCTCGGCCCGCGGCGCATCGAGGCGCAGGCCGTGCTGTCGATGGCGTGCGGTGCGACCGTCACGGTCTCGGCGACGACGACCGACGGGCTGGGTCTGACGGGCCGCGGGGAGGGCGTCGCCGCGATCGCGACCGCCCTCATCACGCTCGACGCCTGACACCCACCCACCCCACGACACCCACCCACCCGACGCCGTCCCACACCCGCCCGTCGAGCTCGGACTTCGGCGGCTTCTGGCGCGTCATGAGCCGCCGAAGTCTGAGTTCGACGACGAGGTGGCGGGGGTGGCGAGGGCGGGTGCGACGGGGTTGACGGGGGTGATGGGGTCGACGCGGGTGATCGGGGACCGGGCGGTGCGCGACGGGTGGGCGGCGACGAGGACGCCGGTGACGACGAGCGCGCCGAGGGCGAGCTCGGCGGGCCGGGTCGGCTCGTGCAGGACGAGCCAGGAGGCGGCGATGCCGACGACGGGCACCAGCATCGAGAACGGCGCGACGACGCTCGACGGGTGCCGTGCCATGAGCCACGTCCACGCGCCGGTGCCGACGAGGGTCGCGACGAGCACCGTGAACGCGAGCCCGCCGAGCGCGGACAGGCCGGTGGGCGTCGTCAGGCCGTGGAACGACGCCGCGATCGCGTGGGGTCCCTCGACGACGAGCGACAGCGCGAGCATCGGCAGCGGCGGGACGACCGACATCCACAGCATGAACCGGAACGGGGAGTCCGCGTGCGCCTGGCGGTTGCAGACGTTGCCGACGGCCCAGCCGAGCCCGCCGCACAGCGTCAGGACGACGGGCAGCAGCGTCGCACCGCCGTCGAGACCGGCGCGGTGCACCGCGATCCCACCGAGCCCGACGACGGCGAGCGCGACACCGGCCCCCTGGCGTGCGGTGAGCCGCTCGCGCAGGAACGTGGCCGCCAGCAGCACCGTGAACGGCGCCGAGGACTGCAGCACGAGCGACGCGAGCCCGGTGGGCATGCCGGTGTCCATCGCCAGGTACAGGAACACGAACTGCAGGACGCCGAAGCCGAGCCCGTAGCCCAGCAGCCAGCGCAGGGCGACACGCGGCCGGGGGACGAGCAGCAGCGTCGGCACGGCGAGCACGGCGAAGCGCAGCGCGACGAGCAGGAACGGCGGGAACTGCTGGAGCGACAGGTGGATGGCCGGGAAGTTCAGGCCCCACGTGACGGCGACGAGGACGGCGAGCAGCCGATGACGGAGCGGCACGGCTCGATCATGCGGGCCGCATCCATTCAGCACCATCGAAATGTCGTGCATCGTCGATGTAGCGTGGCTGCATGGATCCCGCCGCGCTCGCGACGCTGCGCGCCGTGCGCGCGCACGGTGGCGTGACCGCCGCGGCTGCCGTCCGTCATCTGACCCCGTCGGCGGTCTCGCAGCAGCTCGCCGGGCTGCAGCGCGAGGTCGGGGTCGACCTCACCGAGCGCAGGGGCCGCGGTCTGCGCCTGACGCCCGCCGGTCACGCGCTGGCCGACGCGGCGCTGGACGTCGCCGTCGCGCTCGAGCGCGCGCGGGCCGCCTGCGACGCGTTCGTCTCGGCGCCCACGGGGACGGTGACGGTCAGCGCGTTCTCGAGCGGCGCGCAGCTCCTGCTGCCGGGCCTGCTCGACCGGGTCGCCCCGCTCGACGGGCTGGACGTCGAGTGCGTCGATGAGGACGTCGCGCAGGACCGGTTCGTCGCGCTGACCGACCGCATCGACGTCGTCGTCGCGCACCGCCCGGACCACGGCCCGGGGTGGGGGCGGGACGTCGTCGTCGCACCGCTGCTGCGCGAGCCGATCGACGTCGCCGTCCCGGAGGACCACCGCCTCGCCCGCGAGCCGTCGGTGGCCCCCGCGGACCTGGTCGACGAACGCTGGATCGCCGTCCGTGAGGGCTTCCCGGTGGCACGCGTGCTCGACGAGGTCGCGGTCCGGACCGGTCGTGAGGCGCGCGTCGTGCACCGTATCAACGACTTCCACGTCGTCGAGGCGTTCGTGGCCGCGGGGCACGGGATCAGCCTGCTGCCGCGGTGGACGACCCGCGCCGGACCGGGCACCGGCCTGCGGCTGCTCCCGCTGCGCGACGTGCGCGCCGGTCGGCTGGTCGACGCGCTGCTGCGCCCCGACCGTGCGCAGCGGGTCGCCGTGCAGCGTGTGCTCGCCGAGCTGCGCGACCTGGCAGCGGGGCTGGGTGCTCGCCCAGCGTGACTCAGGTGTCACGATGTGGACACTTGTCCACCCGTGCGGGTGAACATGGCCCGGGCGTCGTGCGCCGTCGAGCCCCAGCCCTCGACCGGACCGTCGAGAACCGGACGAATCGCCGGTAGCGTCTCTCGACGTGACAGTGCCATCGACGGACAGTGAGCGCGCTCCCGCGCCCGCGCCCGGCAGCACCTCGCCGGAGTCCGGTCCGCGAGGTCTGCCGCGCCGCATCCCCGGACGGCCCGTGCGTCAGCGCAACAGGGTGTCGCTCGACACCCTCGCCGCGACGTTCGCGGGCCTGCAGCAGATCGACGAGAGCGCCCGACCGGACGTCGTCGTCGAGCCGCCCGAGAACCTGCCGACGATCTGGCCGCCCGTGACCGGGAGCCTGCCGCGCATCAGCGGCTGAGCCGGCGCGCGGGGGCGAGGGCTCACGTCGTGACGAGGACGAGCTTGCCGCCCGCGTGCCCCTCCCTGCTGCGGGTGTGCGCCTGCGCGGCCTCCTCCAGCGGGAACGTGCCCGTGACCAGGACGTCGAGCGTCCCGTCGGCGGCGAGCGCCGCGAGCTGGCCGCGGGCCGCCGAGCGGACCGCGGTACCCGGGTCCGCCCCCGGGCCGTGGCCGAGCGCGAGCACGCCCAGGTCGGCCGCACGGTCGAGCGCGACGAGCGTCGCGACACGTGTGCGGTCGGCGACGAGCGTGACCGACGTGTCGAGCGCCTCGGTCGTCCCGACGGCGTCGACCGCGACGGTCACGGCACCGGTGCGCCGGCTGACGTCGCGCACCCGGTCGACCAGGCCGGGCCCGTACGCGACGGGCTCGGCGCCGAGGCGTCGCAGGCAGTCGTGCGGCGCGGGGGCGGCGGTCGCCACGACACGCGCGCCGCGCAGCACGGCGAGCTGCACGAGCATGCGTCCCACCCCGCCCGCGGCGCCGTGCACGAGGACGACGTCCCCGCGTCCGACCCGCGTCGCACCCACCGCGTGCGCGGCGGTGACGCCCGCGGCGAGCAGCCCCGCGGCCGCGACGACGTCGAGGTTCTCAGGGCGTCGGACGAGGACGTCCTGCGGCACCGTGACGACGTCGGCGTACCCGCCGGTGACGGGCCAGGCGACGACCTCGTCGCCCGGGGAGAACCAGCGCACGCCCGGACCGGTCGCGGCGACGACGCCCGCGACCTCGAGCCCGAGCCGCACGGGCGGACGCGCGCCCGAGCCCGGTGCGTAGGACTTCCAGTCCCACGGGTTGACGCCCGCCGCCTGCACCCGGACCTGCACCTGCCCGGGCCCCGGAGGGGACGGGGGCGACTCGACGACCCGGAGCACCTCCGGACCGCCCAGCGCCGTCGCCACGACCGCACGTGCCAGGTCCGCCATCGCTCCAGCCTTGTCCGTCCACCTGTGACAGGCACCGAAGACGGCGTCGCCCGATCGCCTGAACCTGCGCCGGCCGGGCACACCTGCGCCGCCCGTCGGCGCCGGCGCACGGCGGGCGGGCCGTGGGTCCGGGCGACGGGTGCCGCCCGGGCTCAGAGAAGCCCGAGGACCCGGTCGACGTACGCGTTGCGGAACGTGCCCGTGGGGTCGACGCGTGCGCGGACGCGGTTGACGTCCGGCAGCCGCGGGTACAGCTCGGCGATCCGCCCGTGGTCCAGCCCGTGCAGCTTGCCCCAGTGCGGCCGGCCGTCGACGGCGGCGACGATCTGCTCGGCGGCGTCGAGGTAACGCCGGTGCGGCAGGCGGTGGTACTGCTGCACGGCGACGTACGCGGTCGCACGGCCGTGCGCGGTCGACAGCCACAGGTCGTCGGCGGCGGCGAACCGGACCTCGAGCGGGAACGGCACGTTGGCCCCGGTCGACCGGAACCACGCGGCCAGCTCGGCGAGCACGTCGCGGACGGACTCGCGCGGGACCGCGTACTCGGCCTCGCGGAACCGCACGCGGCGCGGGGAGACCAGCACGTCGTGCGAGGGCGCGGTGTACGTACGCGGCGGCAGCGTGGTGCCGGAGAACCGGTTGAGCCGCGGGGTGAGCGCCGGCGCGGCCGTCGCGACGCGCTGCACCGCCGAGAACGCGACGTTGGACAGCAGCTCGTCGTCGACGAGCCGGCGGAGGCGCGTCAGCGGAAGGTCGTCGTCGTCAGCGGCCAGGTTGTTGCGCTTGGTGAGCGTCGCGTCCGTGTGCGGGAACCAGAAGAACTCGAAGTGGTCGTTGTCGTCGACCAGCTCGTCGAGGCCCTCGAGCACGGCCGCGAGCGGCATCGGCTCCTCGCGGGCGAGCAGGCGGAACGCGGGCACGACCTCCAACGTGACCGCCGCGAGCACGCCGGCCGTGCCCAGGCCGAGGCGTGCGAGCTCGAACAGCTCCGGCTCGTGCTGCGCGGACGCCTCGACGACGTCGCCCGACGCCGTCACGACGCGTACGCCGACGACCTGCGTCGCGAGCCCGCCGAGGCGCGCCCCGGTGCCGTGGGTCCCGGTGCTGATCGCGCCGGCGACGGTCTGCCGGTCGATGTCGCCGAGGTTGCGCATCGCCAGGCCACGTGCGGCGAGGCCCGCGTTGAGGGCGTGCAGACGCATGCCGGCGCCCACCGTCACCCGCGCGGAGCCGTCCGGACCGGGCACGACTCGCTCGAACGTGTCGAAGCCGTTCAGGTGAATCTGCACGCCGTCCGTGACAGCCGCGGCCGAGAACGAGTGCCCGGCCCCGACGGCGCGCAGGCGGGCCCCGGCGGCCGTCGCGGCGCTCACCTCGTGGACCAGCTCGCCCAGGTCACGCGGGCGTGCCACCCTCTGCGGGTGCGCGCTGTGCGTGCGCGCCCAGTTCTGCCACGTGGCAGCCCGGGTGGGCCCGGGACGTCCTGCGCCCATCTCCGGAGCATCGGCTGGTCGCGTGTCCAAGTCAAGTGTGCGAAATCCTTGACTAACGTCACGACTACCGATGAGATGATGCTCGGGGAGAGGTGTCGACGGCAGCCGGGGGGGTTTGCGCGGCGGCACCCGCGAGGAGGAGCCATGAATCGTCTGCCCGTGGCCGAGCGTCGTGAGCAGCTCATCGAGGCGGCGTTGGTCGTCGCGTGCCGGGAGGGTGTGGACGGGGCGACCGTGCGCGCGGTGGCCGCCGAGGCGGGCGTCTCGCTGGGCGTCGTCCACTACTGCTTCCGGGACAAGGACGAGCTGCTGCGCGCCATGGCCCACATGATCACGGAGCGCAACTCGGCCCGCGGCATGGCCGAGATGCCGGAGCACGCCCCCGTGGGCGACCTCGTCCTCGGCGTGCTCGACGGCCTGTGGGCGAACATCCGCGCGACCCGCGGGTCGCAGCTGCTGACCTACGAGCTCACGGCCACGTCGCTGCGCCACGAGGAGCTCCAGCAGGTCGGCCGGGACCAGTACGTGGGCAGCTGGGCCGCCGCCGAGCACTTCCTCGAGGAGGTCGAGCGTGTGGCCGGCGTCGCCTGGCGCGTGCCGCGGCACATCGTGGCGCGCTCGATCATCGCGGCCGTGGACGGGTTCTCGCTCGCGTGGCTGGTCGACGGCGACGACGAGGCGGGGTACCAGGGGCTGCGGCTGTTCGCCGAGCACCTGGCGAGCCTCGCGGTCCCGCTCGACGAGCACGCGCTGCTGGGGACGACGGCCGACGAGCCCGGCGCGCCGTCGGCCGACGTGCACCGGCTCGTGCCGCCCGTCACCGCGCCGCAGCCGGCCGTCGCGTCCGGGGTGACGGCCCTGGCATGACC
>JAFAEH010000317.1 GCA_023424135.1 Actinomycetes bacterium
GCGTCACGCTGCCGCGGCGCCGCGCACACGCGGCACCGGCCGGGACGACCCGTCCGCACGCGCGCAGCGGCACGCCCGTCGACCAGGTGCCGTGCGCGCCGGCGTGCTGCTCGTGCTCGTCGCCACCTGGCTGCTCGCCGCGGTCGTCCTGCACCTCGTGCAGGGCACCGCCGACGTCGGCCTGACCGACCTGGTCGCGCTGCTCACGGGTGACGCGGTCGACCAGGCGGCCGCCGTCGTCGTCGAGTCGCGCGTCCCGCGGCTGCTCGCGGCGGTGCTCGTCGGCACCGCGCTCGGCGCGTCCGGCACCGCGATGCAGGCCGTGGCGCGCAACCCGCTCGCGTCGCCCGACACCACGGCCGTCAACGCCGGCGCGTACCTCTCGCTCACGCTCGCCGCGGCGTTCGGCGCGAGCCTCGCACCGCTCGCGGGCGTGGGTGTCGCGTTCGTCGGCGGGCTCGCCGCAGCCACCCTGGTGATCGGCCTGTCCAGCGGACGCAGCGTGTCGGTGGTCCGGCTGGTGCTCGCCGGGTCCGTCGTGACGATGGGGCTGGCGTCGATCACGTCGGTCGTCATGCTGCTGCTCCCCTGGGAGGTGCAGGGGATGTTCGCGTGGGGTGCGGGGTCGCTGAGCCAGAACGGGTCGACCACGGTGCTGCGCGTCCTGCCCGTCGTCGGCGCGGGCGTCGTGGCGCTGCTGGTGCTCGCACGACGCCTCGACGT
The DNA here is from genome assembly GCA_023424135.1 of Actinomycetes bacterium. Classification (GTDB taxonomy): domain Bacteria; phylum Actinomycetota; class Actinomycetes; order Actinomycetales; family Cellulomonadaceae; genus Cellulomonas. The sequence goes on from JAFAEH010000317.1 coordinate 724, forward strand.
CCTGCAGCTCGGCGACGACGCGGCCCGGTCGCTCGGCCTGCGCGTGGGCACGACGCGCGTGGTCGTCGTCGTGGTCGCGGTGCTGCTCGCTGCGGCCGCCGTGTCCGTCACGGGCCCGATCGGGTTCGTCGGCCTGTGCGCACCGCTGCTCATGCGGCTCGCTGCGCGGTGGGCGCGGCCCCTGACCCGGCACCGGGTGCTGATCGTGGCGAGCGCCGTCACCGGCGTCGCCCTCGTGCTGACGGCCGACGTGCTGCTGCGCGCCGTGTTCGGCTCGGTCGCGGGCGTCACCGTGCCGACCGGCGTCGTGACGAGCGCGCTCGGTGCCGTGTTCCTGGTGGTCCTGGCCCGGCGCATGCGCAGCGGCGACACCGGCGAGGCGCTCGCCGGGATGCGCGCCGGGACGGCGCTCGGCCGCCGCGCCCCGTGGCTCGTGCTCACGCTGTCCGGCGCCGCTCTCGTGGCCGCGCTCGTCGCGGGCGTGCTGCTCGGCGACCGGCTCGTCCTGCTGGGCGACGTCGACCTGTGGCTGCGCGGCGCCGCGTCGGTCCGGCTCGACATCATCCTCGACTCACGCGTGCCCCGCGTACTGGCGGCCCTGCTCGCCGGGGCGAGCCTCGCGCTCGCCGGTGCCCTCGTGCAGGCGGTGACGCGCAACCCGCTCGCAGACCCGGGCGTGCTCGGCGTGTCGTCGGCGGCGGGGCTCGGTGCCGTCACCGTGATCGTGGCCGTCCCCGCGGCGGGGTTCGCGACGCTGTTCGGCGGGGCGCTGCTCGGCGCGGCCGTCGCGACGGTCGTGCTGCTGGCCGGGTCCCGCGGTGCGGACCAGGTGCGCACCGTGCTCGTCGGCGTCGGGATCGGGGCACTGAGCAGCTCCCTGACGACCCTGCTGCTGGTGCGCACGGACCCGTGGAACCAGAACAAGGCGATGACGTGGCTCGCCGGGTCGACCTACGGTGCGACGCCCGCCCAGCAGCTGCCCATGCTCGTCGCGCTCGTGCTGGCCGCGGCGGTCCTGCTGCGCACGTCGCGCGACCTGGACGTCCTGCAGCTCGACGACGTGACACCCCGCGTGCTGGGCGTCGACGTGCCGCGGGCACGACTCGTGCACGTCGCGCTCGCGATCGTCCTGACCGCGGCTGCGACCGCGTCGATCGGCGTCGTCGCGTTCGTCGGGCTCGTCGCGCCGCACGCGGCGCGGCTGCTCATCGGCAAGCAGCACCGACGGCTGCTGCCGCTGACCGCGCTGCTGGGTGCGACGCTCGTGGTCGTCGCCGACCTGGTCGGTCGCGCGAGCATCGCGCCCGCGCAGCTGCCCGCCGGGCTCGTGACGTCGCTGATCGGGACCCCGTACTTCCTGTGGCTGCTGTGGCGGCTGCGCGCGGACCGGACCTGATCCTGCCCGTGAGCTCGGCTACGGCAGTCGCGCGGCGCGCTCGGCGCGCAGCAGACGCGTCAGAACGCGGGGCCAGACGTCGGCACCCAGCTCGTGGACCTGGCGCATGCCCAGCCCGCGGCCGGTGTGCACACCGCGCTGCGCGACGACGGTCTGCGTCCACGTCGTCTCCCACAGCCCCTCGCGCCCGTGCCGGCGGCCGTACCCGGACGCCCCGACGCCACCGATGGGCGCGCCCACGCTGCCCCACAGCAGGTGGTGGGAGTCGTTGACGACCACGGCACCGGCGCGCACACGTGCCGCGAGCGCCGCACCCCGCGCCGCCGAGCGGGTCCACACCGCGGCGACCAGACCCAGCTCGGAGTCGTTCATCGCGGCGACGGCCTCGTCGTCGGACGCGACCGGGTACACCGACACGACCGGTCCGAACGTCTCCTCGCGGAACGCACGAGCCTCCGGCGGCACGTCGAGCAGGACGGTCGGCTCGAAGAAGTACGGGCCGACGTCGGGCCGCTGCTCACCGCCCGTCAGCGCGAGCGCCCCGTGCCCGACGGCGTCCTCGACGTGCTCGACGACGCGCGCCAGCTGGGCGGGTCCGACGAGCGATCCGACGTCCGCGCGGTAGTCCAGGCCTGCGCCGAGGGTCAGGTCGGCGGTGCGACGGGCGAACGCGTCGAGGAACGCCTCACGCACGTCCTCGTGCACGTAGATCCGCTCGATCGACGCGCAGAGCTGGCCCGCGGAACCGAAGCACGCGCGCACGGCGCCCTCCGCGGTGGCCTCGACGTCGACGTCCGCGGCCACGTACATCGCGTTCTTGCCGCCGAGCTCGAGCGTGACCGGCACACCCCGTTCGCCCGCGGCCGCGGCGAACACCCGCCCCGAGCGCGTGGACCCCGTGAAGCTCGCGTGCGCGACGTGGTCGAGCAGGCCCATGCCGACGTCGGGCCCGCCGACGACGACCTGCAGCAGATCGGTGGGCAGGCCCGCGTCCTCCAGCAGCTCGGCGCCCCACAGCAGGGTCAGCGCGGTCTGCGGGTCGGCCCGCAGCAGCACCGCGTTGCCCGCGACGAGCGCCGGCAGCGCGTCGCCCAGGCCGAGCGAGAACGGGTAGTTCCAGGGCGTGACGATCCCGACGACACCGACGGGGTGACGCAGCACGCGCGCCACCGTCAGCGGGACGAACAGCCCGCGCACGGCACGCGGTGCGAGCAGACGCCGCGCCCGCAGCGCGTAGTAACGGGCGGTGTTGGCGACGTCGCCGACCTCGTCCCACGCGTGCGCACGCGCCTTGCCGGTCTCGACCTGCAGCAGGTCGAGCACGTCCGACTGCCGTTCCAGCAGCAGGTCGTGCGCGCGCAGCAGCACGGCGGCGCGGTCGGCGACGGGGCGTGCAGCCCACAGCCGCTGCGCGGCCCGGGCGCGGCGCGCGGCGCCCGGCAGGTCCTCGACCGCGGTCAGCGGGACGGCCGCGATGGGGCTCCCGGTGAACGGGGCGATCGAGGTGGCGGTCGCGTGCCCGGCGCTCGCGACGACGCGGTCGAGCAGCGTGCGCACGTCGTCGGGCTCGAGGACGAGCGTGGCGAGCGGGTCGGTCTCCGGGTCGTGCAGGTCGGCATGCTCGTGCGCCATGGCGCCAATGTACGCCGGGCCCCTGAGGGCCCCGTCCGGCGCGCCGGTCGGAGCGCGGGGGCATCCTCGCTCACAGCGCGAGCGTCGTCCGCACCCCGGGGTCGACGAGCGCGAGCGCGGCGGCACGCGCATCGGTGGCCGTGCGCGCCGCGAGCGCGGCGTCGGCCACCTGCTCGCACCGTGCACGCGTGTGCCTGCGCACCGCGTACCGCACGGCGGGCAGCGCACCCGCGGCCATCGACAGACTCGTGACCCCGAGACCGACCAGCACCAGCGCCATCAGCGGGTCGCCGGCCGACTCGCCGCACACCCCCACGGGCTTGTGCAGGTCGAGCCCCGCGCGGGCCGTCGCGGCGACGAGGTCGAGCACCGCCGGCTGCCACAGGTCGAGCAGGTCGGACAGCTCGCCACGGAGCCGGTCGGTGGCCATGGCGTACTGCGCGAGGTCGTTCGTGCCGATCGAGACGAAGTCGACCTCGGCGAGCACGTCGCGGGCCCGCAGCGCCGCGGCGGGCACCTCGACCATGACGCCCACCTGCCCGAGCCCGGCGGCACGCGCGCGGGCGGCGAAGTCGCGGGCCTCCTCGGGGGTCGCGACCATCGGCGCCATGACCCACGGCGCCTGCCCGGTCGCGTCCTGCGCACGTGCCAGGGCCTCGAGCTGGGCGTCGAGCAGCTCGGGGTGCGGACGCACCAGCCGGTAGCCGCGCACCCCGAGCGCGGGGTTCTCCTCGTCGGGCTGCGTCGCGAACGCCAGGGGCTTGTCCGCACCCGCGTCCAGCGTGCGCACGACGACCTTGCGCCCGCCGACGGCCCGCAGCGTCGCGGCGTACGCATCGGCCTGCTCGTCGACCCCGGGCGCCTGCGTGCGCTCGAGGAACAGTACCTCGGTGCGGAACAGCCCGACGCCCTCGGCGCCGTCACCGATGCGCCCGGCGTCGGCCGCGGTGCCGATGTTGGCGAGCAGCGCGACCGCGTGCCCGTCGGCGGTCGCACCGGGTGCTGTGTCGGCGGCGAGCGCGTCGGCCGCGGCACGTCGCTGCGCGAACGCCTCGCGGACCGACTCGTCCGGGTGCGCCAGGACCGTCCCGGCCGCGGCGTCCACCGCGACCGGTGTGCCGTCCTCGAGGTCGGTCGCGCCGGTGACGCGCACGACGCACGGCAGACCGAGCTGCCCGGCGATGATCGCGGTGTGCCCGGTGGGCCCGCCGAGCTCGGTGACGATCGCCAGGACCTTCGTCAGGTCCAGCGCGGCCGTGTCGGCGGGTGCGAGGTCGCGCGCGACGACGACCGACGGCCGCTCGAGGTGCGGCACGCCCGGCTCCGGCAGGTCCATGACCCGGGCGACGACCCGGTCGCGCACGGAGCGCAGGTCGGTGACCCGCTCGGCGAGGTACCCGCCGGCCTGCTCGAACATGCCCGCGAACATCGTCACGACGCCGTCGACGGCGCCGACGGGCGGCTCGCCCGCGTCGACCCGCGCGAGGACCTGGCTGCGCAGCGCGGCGTCGTCGGCCATCTGCGCGGTCGCCGCGAGCACGTCCCGGACCGTGCCCGACGCGCCCGCGGACTGCTCGCGCAGCCGGGCCGCGACG
>JAFAEH010000003.1 GCA_023424135.1 Actinomycetes bacterium
CGCCGGTCCCGCGGCCCGCACGGTCGGGCAACGGCTCGACGCGGCGACCGCGGGGCTCCCCGCGCCGCTCGTCGTCGTCGACCTCGATGCGCTCGAGGCCAACGCGGACGACGTCGTGCGCCGGGCCGGCGGGACGCCCGTGCGCGTCGCGAGCAAGTCCGTGCGCGTGCGGCACGTGCTCGAGCAGGTGCTCGCGCGTCCGGGGTTCGCCGGGGTCATGGCCTACGCGGCGGCGGAGGCGCTGTGGCTGGTCGGGCACGGCGTCGACGACGTGCTGCTCGGCTACCCCACGGTCGACGCCGTCGCGATCGACGCGGTCGCGGCCGACCCGCGCGCTGCGGCGGCGGTGACCTTCATGGTCGACGACACCGCCCAGGCGGACCTGCTCGCCACCGCCGCGCGCCGGCACGGGCGGCGGCTGCGCGTCTGCCTCGACGTCGACGCGTCGCTGCGGGTCGGACGCGGGCCCCTGGCCGTGCACCTCGGTGTGCGGCGCTCTCCGCTGCGCACGCCCGACCAGGTCGCCGACGTCGCCGTGGCGGTCGAGCGGCGCGGACCCCTCGACGTGCGCGGCGTCATGTTCTACGAGGCGCAGGTCGCCGGGCTGCCCGACACGTCGCCCGCCGTCCGGCTGGTGAAGGCCGCGTCCGTCCGCGAGCTCGCCCGCCGCCGTGCGGACGTCGTCGACGCGGTCGCGACCGCGCTGGGCCACCCGCTCGAGCTCGTGAACTCCGGCGGGACCGGCTCGCTCGAGGTCAGCTCGGCCGCGCCGGCGGTCACCGAGGTCACCGCCGGGTCGGGCCTGTTCTCACCGACGTTGTTCGACGGCTACCGCGCGTTCCGGGCCCGCCCGGCCGCGTACTTCGGCCTCGACGTCGTCCGCATCCCCGGTGACGGGTGGGCCACGGTGTTCGGCGGCGGGTACATCGCCTCCGGCCCCGCGACGGCCAGCCGCCAGCCGCGTCCCGTGTGGCCCGCGGGGCTGCGGCTCGCACCCCGCGAGGGTGCGGGCGAGGTCCAGACGCCGCTGCGCGTCCCCGGCCGCGCGGACCTGCGGATCGGCGACCGTGTCTGGTTCCGGCACGCCAAGGCGGGGGAGGTCATGGAGCGGTTCGCGCACGTGCACCTCGTGCGCGGCGAGCACGTCGAGGCGACCGTGCCGACCTACCGCGGTGAGGGCGTCTGCGTCGGCTGACGGCGCAGCACGGCCACGGGCGCGACGCCCGCCGACCCCGTGCCGGGTGCCTGCGTCCGACGGCGACGCCGTCCGCCGGTAGCCTGGGCCGGTGAACCTGCGGCTGTTCGACAGCGGCACCCAGGCGGTGCGCGACTTCGTCCCCCTCCACGAGGGTCGGGTCGGCATCTACCTGTGCGGTGCCACGGTCCAGTCGCCCCCGCACGTCGGCCACGTGCGCTCGGCCGTCGCGTTCGACGTCCTCGTGCGCTGGCTGCGTCGTCAGGGCGTCGACGTCACGCTCGTGCGCAACGTCACCGACATCGACGACAAGATCCTCGTCAAGGCCGCCGCCGCGGGTCGCCCCTGGTGGGCGTGGGCGCTGCAGAACGAGCGCGCGTTCACGGCCGCGTACGACGCGCTGGGGGTGCTGCCCCCCGACTACGAGCCGCGCGCCACGGGCCACGTCCCCGCGATGCTCGACCTCATGGACCGGCTCGTCGAGCGCGGCCACGCGTACGCGGCCGGCCCCGGTGACGTGTACTTCGACGTCCGGTCCTGGCCCGACTACGGCTCCCTGACCAACCAGCGCGTCGACGACATGACCGAGGCCCCCGACGACGCGGGTGGTGGCAAGCGCGACGCGCACGACTTCGCGCTGTGGAAGGCGCCCAAGGAGGGTGAGCCGGGCACCGCGTCCTGGGAGACCCGCTACGGGCGCGGACGGCCGGGCTGGCACCTGGAGTGCTCCGCGATGGCGCACCGGTACCTCGGCGAGTCGTTCGACATCCACGGCGGCGGTCTGGACCTGCGCTTCCCGCACCACGAGAACGAGCAGGCGCAGTCGCGGGCGGCCGGGTACGGGTTCGCGCGGTACTGGCTGCACAACGGCTGGGTCACGCAGGGCGGGGCCAAGATGAGCAAGTCGCTCGGCAACGGGCTGCTCGTCTCCGCCGTGCTGGAGAAGACCCGACCCGTGGTCGTGCGGTACGCGCTCACGGCGGTGCAGTACCGCTCCATGCTCGAGTGGACCGACGACACCCTCGCCGAGGCCGAGGCGACGTGGGACCGCCTCGCGGGCTTCGTGCAGCGCGCCGTCGAACGCGTCGGCGCCGTGCCCGCCGACGAGGTCGCGTCCGTCACGCTGCCCGCCGGCTTCACGGCGGCGCTCGACGACGACCTCAACGTGCCCGCCGCGCTCGCGGTGGTGCACGAGACGCTGCGGGCCGGGAACACCGCGCTCGCCGCGGGCGACACCACGGCGGCGCGTGAGGCGATGGTCGCGCTGCGTGGCATGCTCGACGTGCTCGGGCTCGACCCGGGTGCGCCGCAGTGGACGACGACCGGCGGCGACGAGCGCACGTCGCACGCGCTCGACGCGCTCGTGCGGGCCGAGCTCACGGCACGTGCGGACGCCCGTGCCGCGCGCGACTGGGCCGCCGCCGACGCGATCCGTGACCGCCTGACCGCCGCGGGCGTCGTCGTCGAGGACTCCGCGGGCGGCGCGCGCTGGACGCTCGCCGCACCCGCGACCGACACCCCGGAGGACTGATGGCCGGCAACTCCCAGCGCCGCGGCGCGACCCGCAAGGCGGGCAGCAAGAAGGGCGCCCAGGTCGGCACCGGTGGCCACGGCCGCCGCGGCCTCGAGGGCAAGGGCCCGACCCCGAAGGCCGAGGACCGCGTCCACCACGTCGCGCACAAGCGCAAGGTCGCGGCCGAGAAGCGTGCGACGTCCGGGCGGCCGACGGCCGGTGCGTCGCGCTCCGCCGCGGGCACGCGCGGTGGCCGCACGAGCTCGACGCACGAGATCGTCGCGGGCCGCAACTCGGTGCTCGAGGCGCTGCGCGCGGGCATCCCCGTGTCGACGGTCTACCTCGCGTCGCGGCTCGAGGCCGACGACCGGACCAAGGAGATCGTCGCGACGGCCGCCGACGCCGGGTACCCGCTGCTCGAGGTCGGGCGCGCGGAGCTCGACCGGCTCACCGACAACGCCGTGCACCAGGGCGTCGCGATCCAGGTGCCGCCGTACGCGTACCGCGACCCGGACGACCTCCTCGACATCGCCGAGGCGTCGGACACCGCGACGCTCGTCGTCGCGCTCGACGGCATCACCGACCCCCGCAACCTCGGTGCGGTGCTGCGTTCCGCGGGTGCGTTCGGCGCGCACGGCGTGCTGGTCCCCGAGCGTCGGGCCGCGGGCGTGACCGCATCGGCGTGGAAGGTGTCCGCGGGTGCCGCGGCGCGCGTGCCGGTCGCACGTGCCACGAACCTCACACGCGCGCTGGGGGAGTACCGCAGGGCGGGCGTGTTCGTCGTCGGGCTCGACGCGGGCGGCGACGTGCCGCTCGGTGAGCTGCCGTTCGCCGCGGACCCGCTCGTGCTCGTCGTCGGCTCGGAGGGCAAGGGGCTGTCGCGCCTGGTCCGTGAGCAGTGCGACGCGATCGTCTCGATCCCGATCGCGTCGGCCGTCGAGTCCCTCAACGCGGGCGTCGCGGCCGGTATCGCGCTCTACGAGGTCGCCCGCCAGCGCACCCTCTGACCCCGCACCCCACTCGCTCCACCCTCACATCCGTGCTGGTGGGGGCGGTCGGCCTCAGCCGATCAGACGGTCCGGGTCCTCGTCGTCCTCGACCTGCGGCAGGACGCCCGTCTCGTTGTCGCGCAGGTCCTCGGCACGGGTGCCGAGGACGGCCTGCTCGTCGGGGCGCGTCGGCAGGATGTGCCGGATGTAGCTCGCGATCACCTCGGGCATCGGGACGTCGCGCCCGTGCTGCTGCGACAGGTACCAGCGGTGGTCGAGCAGCTCGTGGTAGACCTGCGCGGGCTCGAGCTTGCCGCGCAGGTGGCGCGGGACGCTGCGCACGGCGGTCTCGAAGACGTCGGTGAGCCAGTCGTGGGCGACGAACGCCTCGTCGTCGGCCTGGCGGTCGGTGGCGGCGCGGTACTCGTCGAGGTCGTTCAGCAGGCGCCGTGCCTGGTTCTCGCCGACGTCCAGGCCCGTCAGGCGCATGAGGCGCCGTGAGTGGTGGCCCGCGTCGACGACCTTCGGCTGGATGCGCACGGTCGTGCCGCCCAGGTCCGTGGTGATGTCGAGCTCGCCGACGTCGAACCCGAGGTCGTTGAGCCGGTCGATGCGTGCCTGCACGCGCCAGCGCTCCCCGAAGCCGAACGCCTCGACCTCCGTCAGCGCGCGCCACAGCTCGTCGTACCGCACGACGAGCGCCTCGCCGATCGCGACGGCGTCCTCGTCCTCGTCGAGGAACTCACCGGCCTGCAGGTCCATGAGCTCGCCGATGATGTTGACGCGCGCGACCTCGAGGTCGTACCCCCGCTGACCGTCGGTGAGCCGGTTGTGCAGGTCGCCCGTCTCGGCGTCGACGAGGTACGCGGCGAACGTCTCGGCGTCGCGGCGGAACAGCGTGTTCGACAGGGACACGTCGCCCCAGTAGAAGCCGGCGAGGTGCAGCCGCACCATGAGCACGGCCAGGGCGTCGATGAGGCGGGTCGCCGTGTCGGGGCGCAGCGCCTGGCTGAACAGCGCGCGGTACGGCAGCGAGAACTGCAGGTGCTGCGTGATGAGCACGGCCTCGAGCGGCTCACCGTCGGGTGCCCGGCGCCCGGTGATGACCCCGACGGGCTCGACGCTCGGCACCTCGAGCTTTCGGAGCTGGCGCAGCAGCTCGTACTCGCGGTAGGCGACGGTCTCGCCGATCTCCTTGATCGCGATGACCCGCCCCGACAGCCGGGCGAACCGCACGACGTGCCGGGAGATGCCGCGGGGCAGGGCCGCGAGGGTCTCGGCGGGCCAGTCCTCGAGCGGGACGTCCCACGGCAGGTCGAGCAGCGCGGGGTCCGGGTTCGCCGCGGTGATCTGCAGGTTCTGCGCGGTGGCGCTCATGCCCCGATCCTCTCAGGTCTCGTCCCCGCCCACGTCCCGTGCCCAACCTGTCCCGCGCCGGGGCAGGTCCAGCCGGCCGTGCGGCCCGTGCCGGTCGGGGAAGCGGCGAGGCGGGCCCGGGTGTACCCGGACCCGCCTCGGCGGTGCAGCTGGTGGTGCGTCAGCCGATGCGCTCGCCCGAGCCGGCGTGGAACAGGTGCTGCTCGTGCTGGCGGATCTTGACGAAGATCGTCGAACCCTTCGGCGGGACCTGGCGGGGGTCGACGCGCACGATGACCTGCGCGTCGCCGGCGCCCGAGTGGACGGCCGAGGCCTCGCCGAACTCGATGGTCAGCGAGCCGTAGACGAACGCGTCGGAGCCGAGCTCCTCGACGATGTTGACGATCACGGGGAACGAGTCCGGCGTGTTCTGCGCGACGACGTCGAGCGACTCGGGACGGAAGCCGACCGTGATGTGGCCCTTGTCGTCGTCCGTCAGGGTCGAGATCGCCTCGCGCGGCAGCGCCAGGCGCGACGAGCCGACGGCCGCGGCGCCCTCGAGCACCGGGAACGTGCCGATGTTCATGGCCGGCGAGCCGATGAAGCCGGCGACGAACACGTTGGCCGGGGTGTCGTACATGTCACGCGGCGTGCCGACCTGCTGCAGGATGCCGTCCTTGAGGACCGCGATGCGGTCACCCATGGTGAGGGCCTCGGTCTGGTCGTGCGTGACGTAGACCGTCGTGACGCCGAGGCGGCGCTGCAGCGACGCGATCTGCGTACGGGTCTGGACACGGAGCTTGGCGTCGAGGTTCGACAGCGGCTCGTCCATGAGGAACACCTGGGGCGAGCGGACGATCGCGCGACCCATGGCGACACGCTGACGCTGACCACCCGAGAGGGCCTTCGGCTTGCGGTCCAGGTACTGGGTGAGGTCGAGGATCTGGGCGGCCTCCTCGACGCGCTGGCGGATCTCCGCCTTCGGCGTGCCGGCGATCTTGAGCGCGAAGCCCATGTTGTCGGCGACCGTCATGTGCGGGTACAGCGCGTAGTTCTGGAAGACCATCGCGATGTCGCGGTCCTTGGGCTGCACGTCGGTGACGTCGCGGTCACCGATGAGGATGCGGCCGGCGTTGACGTCCTCGAGGCCCGCGAGCATGCGCAGGGAGGTCGACTTGCCGCCGCCCGAGGGGCCGACGAGGACGAGGAACTCGCCGTCCTCGATGTGGAGGTTGAGCGCGTCCACCGCGGGGCGCTCCGTGCCCGGGTAGATCCGGGTCGCGTGGTCGAACGTGACCGTAGCCATGGCTGTGCCAATCCCTTCACCGGCAGGTACGTGCCGGACGATCCGTCGTGAAGAGTGTCAACGCAGCGCCGCGGTGTGCGGTTCTGCTGAGCCCAGTGTCTCCGCTGACACAGAACGAGGCCGGTCTGGTGGGACCGCCCTCGGTCGCGGCCCAGTATGGCACACGGCTCCTGCCGCCCGACCAGGCCCGACGTCGCGCCGGGAGGCCCTCCGGGCGTGCTGCCGCAGGCCCCTGCGTGCTGCCCGCCGCCGGTCAGGCGGAGGTGCCGACG
>JAFAEH010000042.1 GCA_023424135.1 Actinomycetes bacterium
GGACGACCCGGGGCACGGTCGCCCCTCGCCCCGCCGGGCGCCCGGGGGGAGGCGGACCGGGCGCCCGGTGCGTGCGCCGTGGGCCGGGCCGCTGGGCCTGCACCATCCCGGCGACTCGCTGCTGCACCGCGCCCCCGTGGGCCTCAAGCTGCTCGCGCTCGCGGCGCTGTCGGTCGCGCTGGTCGTGCTGCGCGGCGCCCCGCTCGCGGTCGGGGCCCTGCTCGCCGTCGTCGCCCTGGGTGCCGTCGCCCGCGTGCCGTGGCGACGCACGGCCCGCGGGCTGGCGCCGGTGCTCGTGACGGTCGTCGCGCTCGGCGCGTACCAGACGTGGGCGCGCGGGGTCACGACGGGGATCGAGACCGCTGCCGACGTGCTGACGCTCGTGCTGGCCGGGACGCTCGTCACCGCGACCACGCGCGCGGACGACCTGCTCGCGGTCGTCGCGCGCGCGGCACGGCCGCTGCGGCACGTCGGCCTGCACCCGGACACGGTGGCGCTCGCCGTCGGGCTGTTCCTGCGCACGATCCCCGTGGTCGTCCGCGTGACGACCGAGGCCCGTGACGCGGCCCGGGCCCGCGGGCTCGGGCGTGACCCGCGGGCGACCGTCGTCCCCGCGGCGGTCCGGATGGTCGCGCACGCACGCGCCACGGGCGACGCGCTCGCCGCACGCGGGCTCGCGGACTGAGGTGTGCAGGGTTCGGGACGCCGGGCGTTCCGAACCCTGCACACCCGCGCCCCTGACCGCACGCCACGGATCCGCAGAGCGCGCCGACGTCCGCGGGTCTACCGTGTGCCCGTGACGTTCAGCGGTGGCGGGAACTTCGAGGGTGGGCGCGTCCGGCGACGCGCCGGAGGCGGCACGGTCGCGGCCGGCGGCGGGGTCGTCGGCCTCATCGCCCTGGCGATCTACCTGTTCACGGGGTTCGACGCCACCCCCGTGCTCAACGGCCTGGAGCAGGGCGGCGGGACGCAGGACGAGACGACCGTCGGCGACTGCACGGTCGAGCAGGCCAACACCGACCCGATCTGCCGGTTCTCCGCGACGCTCCAGTCGCTCGACGAGTACTGGGCCGCGAGCGTGCCCACCGGCGTCACGTTCCGTCAGCCGGGCGCCGTCGAGTTCACCGGCGGCACGACCACCGGGTGCGGGCAGGCGTCGTCGGCCACCGGCCCGTTCTACTGCCCCCCGGACGAGACCATCTACCTCGACATCACGTTCTTCGAGACGCTCCAGGAGCAGTTCGGCGCCCAGGGCGGGCCCCTGGCCGAGATGTACGTGTACGCGCACGAGTACGGCCACCACGTCCAGAACCTCACGGGCGTGTTCGACACGGCCGACCGCAGCGGCGGTGGCGCCGACTCCGACTCGGTGCGCGTCGAGCTGCAGGCCGACTGCTACGCGGGCATGTGGGCCGGGGACGCCGCGACGCGGATCGACCCCGGCCGCGGCGCGCCGTTCCTCGAGCCCATCACGGCCGACGAGCTCGCGCAGGCCCTCGACGCCGCCGCCGCGGTCGGCGACGACCACATCCAGCAGCAGTCCGGCGGCGGTGTCGACCCCGACACGTGGACCCACGGGTCCAGCGAGCAGCGCCAGAAGTGGTTCACCATCGGCTACGAGCAGGGCTCCCTGGACGCCTGCGACACGTTCACGACGAACGACCTCTGACGGATCGCCCCGGCGGACGCTCAGCGCGTCCCGGGCAGCACGTGGACCTGCGCCTGGTGACCGGCCGCGGTGAGCTCGCGGTCGCACGTGGACAGCGGGCATCCCAACGCCTCGGCGAGCGCGAGGTACGTCGCGTCGTACGCGCCGAGCTGGCGTCGCAGCACCGACACGCGCCCGGCCAGCGGCCCGAGCTCGTGACGCACGATCCCGAGCGCGAAGTGGTCGCGCCGCGCCTCGTCCGCCACGTCCACCGTCAGTTGCCGGCAAGCGTCAGCCCGCGCAGCGCCGACATCACCTCGACGTCGAGCAGGTGCGGCGCGGCCAGCTCACCGGCGAGCGCGTCCATCAGCCCGGTGTCCGGCGCGCGTCCGACCAGCGCCTCGACGGATCGACCACGATGCGGTCCAGCAGCGACATGACGCGAGGGCGCGGTCAGATGTTGAAGCCGAGCGCCCGCATCTGCTCGCGACCGTCGGTCGTGATCTTCTCCGGGCCCCACGGCGGCATCCACACCCAGTTGATGCGGAAGCCGTCGACGATGCCGTCGAGCGCCTGCGCGGACTGGTCCTCGATGACGTCGGTCAGCGGGCACGCCGCGGACGTCAGTGTCATGTCGATGACGGCGGTGTTGGTCTGGTCGATGACGACGCCGTAGACGAGGCCGAGGTCGACGACGTTGATGCCGAGCTCGGGGTCGATGACGTCGCGCATCGCCTCCTCGACATCGGCGACGGTCGCGGCGCCGGCGGGTGCGGCAGGGGTGGTGGGTTCGGTGGTCATGCGTCCTCCGTGGTGCGGGCGCCGGACATGATGAGGGCGTCGGACAGGGCGACCCAGCCGAGCAGCGCGCACTTGACGCGCGCGGCGTAGCGGGAGACGCCGGTGAATGCGGTCGCGTCGCCGAGCAGCTCCTCGGCGTCGTCGTCGAGCCCGGCGCCCTTCGACTGCATGAGCTCGCGGAACGTCGCGGCGAGGTGGTCGACGGCGGCCAGGTCCTGCCCGAGGACGAGGTCGTGCAGGACGGACGTCGACGCCTGGGAGATCGAGCAGCCCTGTCCTTCCCACGCGACGTCACGCACGACGGGCGCGTCGCCGGTGGTGTCGACGTCGACGTGCAGCGTGATCTCGTCGCCGCACGTCGGGTTGACCTGGTGCGACGTCGCCGCGCACGTGCCGTGGTCGCCCACCGCGACGCCGACGGCCGACGCACCGGCAGGCAGTCCGCGCCCGTGCGGGAACTTCGCGTGGTCGAGGATGACCTGCTGGTACAGCTGCTCCATGGCCGAGCTCATGCGGTCCTCCCCTGACTCGACGCACCGTCCAGACCGAAGAACGTCCGGACCCCCGCGAGTGCTTCCCGGAACGCAGCGACGTCCTCGTCGGTCGTGTAGACGCCCGCCGTCGCGCGCGCGGTGGCCGCGACGCCGAACCGGCGGTGCAGCGGCTGCGCGCAGTGGTGCCCGACACGCACGGCCACGCCGGCGTCGTCGAGCACCTGGCCGACGTCGTGCGCGTGCACGCCCTCGACGACGAACGACACGGCCGCGAGGCGGTCGCGGTTCTCGGTCGGGCCGATGACCCGCACCCCGGGGACGGAGGCCACGGCGTCGAGCAGCAGACCCGCCAGGTGGTGCTCGTGCGCGGCGACGGCCGGCATGCCCAGCTCGGCCAGGTAGGTGGCGGCGGCGCCCAGCGCGACGGCCTGCGAGACCATCTGCGTGCCTGCCTCGAACCGCTGCGGCGGCGGCGCGTACGTCGTCGCCTCCATGGTGACGACCTCGACCATCGAGCCACCCGTGGTGACGGGCGGCATCGCCTCGAGCAGCTCGCGGCGCCCGTAGAGCGCACCGACCCCCGTGGGCCCGTACATCTTGTGCCCGGAGAACGCGGCGAAGTCCACGCCCAGCGCAGCCAGGTCGACCGGCAGGTGCGGCACCGACTGGCACGCGTCGAGCACGGTCAGCGCCCCGACCTGCCGGGCCCGCGCGACGAACGCCTCGACGGGCGTGACGGCCCCGGTGACGTTCGACGCGTGCGTGAACGCGAGCACCCGCGTGCGGTCGGTGACGACGGTCGCGAGGTCCTCGACGCGCAGCCGACCGTCGTCCTCGACGCCGATCCAGCGCAGCGTCGCACCCGTGCGCGCCGCGAGCTCCTGCCACGGCACGAGGTTCGCGTGGTGCTCGGCCTCGGTCACGACGATCTCGTCGCCCGGGCCCAGCGCGAACCGTCGCGCGGCGTCACCACCACGCCCCAGGCTCGCGTTCGACATCGCGTACGCGACGAGGTTGATCGCGGCGGTCGCGTTCGACGTCCACACGATCTCGCCCGGCGACGCGCCGACGAACGACGCGACCTGCGCCCGCGCGTCCTCGAACGCCTCGGTCGCCTCCTCGGCGAGCTGGTGCGCGCCGCGGTGCACGGCGGCGTTGCGCCGCACGTAGAAGTCCTGCTCGGCGTCGAGGACGACCTCGGGCTTCTGCGACGTCGCTCCCGAGTCCAGGTACACCAGGGGCCGACCGTCGCGCAGCGTGCGCTCGAGCAGCGGGAAGTCGGCGCGCACGGCGGCGAGCTCGGCGGCCGACAGCGGGTCGACGGCGAGCGGCTCGAGCGTGCTGGTCATGGGCGTGTCCTTCGCGACGGTGCCGGGTCTGCGCCCGGCGGGACGACGGACCCGCCGGGACGTGCGCGCGGCACGTCCCGGCGGGCGGTGCTCACGCCGACTGGCCGGCGGGCAGGAAGCGGTCGTAGCCCTCGTTCTCGAGGCGCTCGGCGAGCTCGGGGCCGCCCTCCTCGGCGATCTTGCCGTCGACGAAGACGTGCACGAAGTCCGGCTTGATGTACCGCAGGATGCGCGTGTAGTGCGTGATCAGCAGCACGCCGACGTCCGTCGTCTCACGGACACGGTTGACGCCCTCGGACACGACGCGCAGCGCGTCGACGTCCAGGCCCGAGTCCGTCTCGTCGAGGATCCCGAAGCGCGGCTTGAGCAGCTCCATCTGGAGGATCTCGTGGCGCTTCTTCTCACCGCCGGAGAAGCCCTCGTTGACCGAGCGCTCGGCGAACGAGGAGTCCATGCGCAGGTTGTCCATCGCGGTGCGCACGTCCTTGACCCACGAGCGCAGCGGCGGCGCCTCGCCGTCGATCGCGGTCTTGGCGGTCCGCAGGAAGTTCGACACGGACACGCCCGGCACCTCGACCGGGTACTGCATCGCGAGGAACAGGCCCGCACGCGCGCGCTCGTCGACGCTCATCTCGAGCACGTCCTCGCCGTCGAGCGTGACGGTGCCGGACGTGATCTGGTACTTGGGGTGCCCCGCCAGCGAGTAGGCCAGCGTGGACTTGCCGGAGCCGTTGGGGCCCATGATCGCGTGGGTCTCACCGCTGTTCACGGTGAGGTCGACGCCGCGCAGGATGGGCTTGGCGCCCTCCTTCGTCTCGACGCTGACGTGCAGGTCGCGGATCTCCAGGGTGGACATCTCGGGTACTCCTCGGGGGTTCAGTGCGGGGCGTCGACGTCGACGAGCACACGCTCGCCGTCGACGGTCACGGGGTAGACGGGAACGGGGCGGACGGCCGGCGGCGACAGCGGCTCACCGGTGCGCAGGTCGAACTTGGAGCCGTGCAGCCAGCACTCGACCGTGCAGTCCTCGACCTCCCCGTCGGACAGGGAGACGGCGCCGTGCGAGCAGATGTCGCTGATCGCGTGCCAGTCGCCGGACTCGTCGCGCACCACGGCGACCTCGACGGGCCCCGACGGGCCCTCGAGCTCGACCCGGAGCGTGCCGGCGACCGGCACGTCCGCGGTGTAGCAGGCGAGCTGTGCGCTCATGCGGTGGTCGCCGAGGCGTCGGAGCCCTCGACCTGCGGCGTGCCGAGGATCTCGCTCATGGACTTCTCCAGCTCGGCCTCGATCGACGCGATGAGCCGCTCCTCGACCTCGGGCACGCCGATCTCGTGGATGAGCTCGGCGAAGAAGCCGCGCACGACGAGGCGACGGGCGTCGGTCTCGGGGATGCCGCGGGCCTTGAGGTAGAACAGCTGCTCGTCGTCGAAGCGCCCGGTGGCGCTCGCGTGACCGGCCCCCTCGATGACACCGGTCTCGATCTCGAGGTTCGGCACGGAGTCCGCCCGCGCCCCGTCGGTCAGGACGAGGTTGCGGTTGAGCTCGTAGGTGTCGGTGCCCTCCGCCGCGGCGCGGATGAGGACGTCGCCGACCCACACGGTGTGCGCGCCCGCGCCCTGCAGGGCCCCCTTGTACGTGACGCGCGAGGTGCAGCTCGGCACCGCGTGGTCGACGAACAGGCGGTGCTCCTGGTGCTGGTCGGAGTCCGCGAAGTACAGGCCGAGGGCCGTGACCGACGCCCCCTCGCCGACGAACTCGGCGTCGGGCGTGACGCGCACGACGTCACCGCCGAGCGTGACGACGATGTGCTTGACGGTCGCGTCGCGGCCGATGCGCAGACGGTGGCTCGCGGCGTGCACCGAACCCGGCGCCCAGTCCTGCACGGACACGACGGTCAGGTGCGCACCGTCCTCGGCGACGATCTCGACGGTCTCGGTGAGGTTCGCGTGCCCGACGTGGTCGAGCACGACGACGCCCTGCGAGAGCGGCTCGGCGTGCACGAGCAGGTGCGCGGCGGTGGGCTCGAGCGCGGCGTCGGCCAGGCCGGCACCCTCGACGCCCTCGACGACGACCGAGGTCACCTTCGAGGACACCGACTCGCGCGGCAGCGTCACGACGGTCGCCCGCTCGAACGACGCCCACGCCGTCGCGGCGGCACGGTCGCCCGGCACACCCGCGCGGCCCAGGCGCGTGTCGTCGCGGTCGACGATCTCGACGCGCGCCTCGGGCGCCTCGACGACCGTCGTCAGGACGCCGTGGCCCGCGAGCACGCCGTCGGTGTCGGCGGCGAACAGGCCCGCGAACCGGTGGACGGGCGCGAAGCGCCACTCCTCCTCGCGCCCGGTGGGCACGGGGAAGTCGGTGACGTCGAAGCTCGTGCGCCGCGCGGCGCGTGACGCCTCGGGGACGACGCCGCCGTGGGTGTGCGCGCCGTCGGCGACCGCGCGCGAGTGGTCCGTCGACAGGCCCGCGGCGCTGTCGTTCGTGGTGGTCGTCATCAGCCGACGGCCCCTTCCATCTGCAGCTCGATGAGGCGGTTGAGCTCGAGCGCGTACTCCATGGGCAGCTCGCGCGCGATGGGCTCGACGAACCCGCGCACGATCATCGCCATGGCCTCCGTCTCCGGCATGCCTCGGGACATCAGGTAGAACAGCTGGTCCTCGCTCACGCGCGAGACGGTCGCCTCGTGGCCCATCGACACGTCGTCCTCGCGGACGTCGACGTACGGGTAGGTGTCCGAGCGCGAGATCTGGTCGACCAGCAGCGCGTCGCACAGCACGTTGGACGCCGAGTGCGACGCCCCCTCGAGGATCTGCACGAGCCCGCGGTACGACGTGCGGCCGCCGCCGCGCGCGACGGACTTGGAGACGATCGACGACGACGTGTGCGGTGCGGCGTGCACCATCTTCGAGCCCGCGTCCTGGTGCTGGCCCTCACCGGCGAACGCGATCGACAGCGTCTCGCCGCGCGCGTGCTCGCCGAGCAGGTAGATCGCGGGGTACTTCATGGTGACCTTGGAGCCGATGTTGCCGTCGACCCACTCCATGGTCGCGCCCTCGGCCGCGGTCGCCCGCTTGGTGACGAGGTTGTACACGTTGTTCGACCAGTTCTGGATCGTCGTGTACCGCACGCGGGCGTTCTTCTTCACGACGATCTCGACGACCGCGGAGTGCAGCGAGTCCGACTGGTAGATCGGCGCGGTGCAGCCCTCGACGTAGTGCACGTACGAGCCCTCGTCGGCGATGATCAGCGTCCGCTCGAACTGGCCCATGTTCTCGGTGTTGATCCGGAAGTAGGCCTGCAGCGGGATCTCCACGTGCACGCCCGGCGGCACGTAGACGAACGACCCGCCCGACCACACGGCCGTGTTGAGGGACGCGAACTTGTTGTCGCCCGGGGGGATCACGGAGCCGAAGTACTGCTCGAAGATCTCCGGGTGCTCGCGCAGGCCCGTGTCGGTGTCGATGAAGATGACGCCCTGCTCCTCGAGCGACTCCTGGATCTGGTGGTAGACCACCTCGGACTCGTACTGCGCGGCGACGCCCGCGACGAGGCGCTGCTTCTCCGCCTCGGGGATGCCGAGCCGGTCGTAGGTGTTGCGGATGTCCTCGGGCAGGTCCTCCCAGCTGGTGGCCTGCTTCTCGGTGGACCGCACGAAGTACTTGATGTTCTCGAAGTCGATGCCCGACAGGTCCGCGCCCCACCAGGGCATGGGCTTCTTGTCGAACAGGCGCAGCGACTTCAGCCGCATCTTC
>JAFAEH010000052.1 GCA_023424135.1 Actinomycetes bacterium
CCGGCCGGCAGCTCGTCGCCGTCGTCGCGGCTGAACGTGCGCACCTCGATGACCGTGCCGGACTCGCCGTGCGGGACCTTGAGCGAGGTGTCGCGCACCTCGCGCGCCTTCTCGCCGAAGATCGCGCGGAGCAGGCGCTCCTCGGGGGTCAGCTCGGTCTCGCCCTTCGGGGTCACCTTGCCGACGAGGATGTCGCCGGCCGCGACCTCGGCACCGATGCGGATGATGCCGCGCTCGTCGAGGTCCGCGAGGACCTCCTCGGAGACGTTCGGGATGTCCCGCGTGATCTCCTCGGGCCCGAGCTTGGTGTCACGGGCGTCGACCTCGTGCTCCTCGATGTGGATCGAGGAGAGGACGTCGTCCTGCACGAGGCGCTGCGACAGGATGATCGCGTCCTCGTAGTTGTGGCCCTCCCACGACATGAACGCGACGAGCAGGTTGCGGCCGAGCGCGAGCTCACCCTCGTCCGTCGCCGGGCCGTCGGCGAGCACCGAGCCGGGCTCGACGCGTGCACCCTGCTCGACCAGGACCCGCTGGTTGTAGCAGGTGCCCTGGTTGGAGCGACGGAACTTCGCGATGCGGTACGTCGACGTCGTCGCGTCGTCGTTGGCGACGGTGACCAGGTCGGCCGACACCTCGGTGACGACGCCCGGCTTGGTCGCGACCACGACGTCCCCGGCGTCGACCGCGGCGCGCCGCTCCATGCCGGTACCGACGAGCGGTGCCTCGGAGCGGACGAGCGGCACGGCCTGACGCTGCATGTTCGCGCCCATGAGGGCACGGTTCGCGTCGTCGTGCTCGAGGAACGGGATCAGGGCCGTCGCGACCGACACCATCTGGCGCGGCGAGACGTCCATGTAGTCCACGGTCGCACCGGGCACCAGGTCGGGCTCGCCGCCCTTGGTGCGCACGAGCACGGCGTCCTCGACGAACGAGCCGTCGCCGTGCAGCGGCGCGTTGGCCTGCGCGATGATGTGCCGGTCCTCGTCGTCCGCCGTGAGGTAGTCGACCTCGTCGGTGACCTTGCCGTCGACGACGCGACGGTACGGGGTCTCGACGAACCCGAACGGGTTGATGCGCCCGTAGGTCGCGAGCGAGCCGATCAGACCGATGTTCGGACCCTCGGGGGTCTCGATCGGGCACATGCGGCCGTAGTGCGACGTGTGGACGTCACGGACCTCCATGCCGGCGCGGTCGCGGGACAGACCACCCGGGCCGAGGGCCGACAGACGCCGCTTGTGCGTCAGGCCCGCGAGCGGGTTGTTCTGGTCCATGAACTGCGAGAGCTGGCTCGTCCCGAAGAACTCCTTGATGGAGGCCACGACGGGACGGATGTTGATGAGCGTCTGCGGCGTGATGGCCTCGACGTCCTGCGTCGTCATGCGCTCGCGCACGACGCGCTCCATCCGGGACAGGCCCGTGCGGACCTGGTTCTGGATGAGCTCGCCGACCGCGCGGATGCGGCGGTTGCCGAAGTGGTCGATGTCGTCGGTCTCGACGCGGATCTCGACGCTCTCGCCACCGCGCGTGCCGGGCAGCGAGACCTGGTCGATGTGCAGCGCGGCGAGGTACTTGATCGTCGCGACGACGTCCGACAGCGCCAGGACCGAGTCCGACAGCGGCGCGTCCTGGCCGAGCTTCTTGTTCAGCTTGTAGCGGCCGACCTTCGCCAGGTCGTAGCGCTTGGGGTTGAAGTAGAAGTTCTCGAGGAGCGCGCGACCGGCCTCGACGGTCGGCGGCTCGCCGGGGCGGATCTTGCGGTACAGGTCGAGCAGGGCCTCGTCCTGCGTCTGCACGTGGTCCTTCTCGAGCGTGTCGATGACCGCCGGGTAGTCCGCGAACTCCTCGCGGATCTCGCCGTCCGTCATGCCGAGCGCCTTGAGCAGCACCGTGGCGTTCTGCTTGCGCTTGCGGTCGACGCGCACGCCGACGTTGTCGCGCTTGTCGATCTCGAACTCGAGCCACGCGCCACGGCTCGGGATGACCTTGGCCGTCAGGACGTCCTTGTCGGACGTCTTGTCCGCGGTGCGCTCGAAGTACACGCCCGGCGAGCGGACGAGCTGCGAGACGACGACGCGCTCGGTGCCGTTGATGATGAACGTGCCGCGCTCGGTCATGAGCGGGAAGTCGCCCATGAAGACCGTCTGCGACTTGATCTCACCGGTCGTGTAGTTGACGAACTCGGCGGTGACGAACAGCGGCGCGGCGAACGTGAAGTCCTTCTCCTTGCACTCCTCGGCCGTGTACTTCGGCGGCTCGAAGCGGTGCTCGCGGAAGGAGAGCGACATGGTGCCGCCGAAGTCCTCGATCGGCGAGATCTCCTCGAAGATCTCCTCGAGCCCGGCGGTCTCCGGCACGTCCGTGCGGCCGGCCTCGAGCGCGCGGGCCACGCGGGCCTGCCAGCGCTCGTTGCCGAGCAGCCAGTCGAAGCTCTCGGTCTGCAGACCGAGCAGGTCGGGGACCTCGAGCGGCTCGTGGATCTTGGCGAAGGAGATGCGACGGGATGCGGTGCGGTTCGCGATGGCGTCGGCGGACGGTGCAGAAGGGATGCGCGAGGCAGCCAAGAGGGGTCCTTCCCTGCGGATCGTGGCACGCTGCGCCGCCTGGCGAGGCGCGACCCCCAGCCTCGACCCACGGTTCGGACGCGCACGTACGTCGTCACCGGGTCGGGATATCTGAGATCGCGGGCACAGGCCAGCGCAAAGCGCTAGCGTACGCGCCTTTGCGCACGACTGCAAGCGGCTCCGCGCGACCGCTCACGTCCGCCCCCGGCGCGTGCCACCGCCGCCGGTGCGTCCGGGCCGAACGCCCGCCGGCGACCTCGTCGTCGCCGCGTGACATGGTGGCACACCCTGCCCCGTCGGGGAAGCGGTGCACGCGCCACCATGGCTCCGTCGACGGGATCGACGCGCCCCGGGCGGCACCCGCCGTCGGGTACCGCCTCGGGACGCGACCGGTCCCGCAGGCAGGGCTCAGTTGGTCCTGGTGAACGGCGCGGCGAACGCGTACACGGCGAGCGCGACGGACGCGACGCTCGCTGCGACGACGTACACGCGCTCACGGCTGGGGCGGGTCATGGGGTGCTCCTCTCGACGACGGACGACGCACCGGCGGCGCGTCGGTGGTGCTCCCCGGCGTCGGTGCCGGGGTGTCCGGTGGCGTCGGCACGCCCGACCGACGCATCGACGTCCGCGCCCCGTGCGGTGCGCCGCGCACCGAGCGCGACGGCGGCCGCCAGGCCGCCCCACAGCAGCAGGTCCCCCACGCTCAGCACGACGCCGAGCCCGGGCACGCCGACGACGTCCGCGAGCGGGACGAGCAGCGTCCCCGGGCCGATCGGCACGTGACCGGGGGTCGGGTCGGCGACCGACGCGGCGTCGATGCCGGCGCGCGCGGCACCCTCGACGGAGAACGGCATGCCCCCGTTCAGCGCGGTCACGAGCGCGTTGGCCAGGCATCCCGCCAGGGTCACGCCGAGCGCAGCACGACGACCTGCGCCATGCCGACCTCCTCGTCGTCGCGCTGCTGCGCGCACGGCCGCCCGCACGGGGGCGCACCGCGACCGCGGCGCACCGCGACGGCCCGCCGGGACGCTAGCGACGCGCGGCCGATGCCCGGAAGGTCCGTCTTGTCCCCTGCGACACCGCGGGCACGGCCGGGGACGCGACGAGGCCCGGCCCCCCACGTGGGGGACCGGGCCTCGTCGGAGGTGCTGCGCCGACCGGGGTCGGCTCAGATCACTTGAGGCCGACCGTGGCGCCCGCGCCCTCGAGCGCAGCCTTCGCCTTCTCGGCCGTCTCCTTGTTGACGCCCTCCAGGACCGGCTTCGGCGCGCCGTCGACGAGGTCCTTGGCCTCCTTCAGACCGAGGCTCGTGAGCGTGCGCACCTCCTTGATGACCTGGATCTTCTTGTCGCCGGCGGCCTCGAGGATGACGTCGAACGAGTCCTTCTCCTCCTCGGCCGGGGCGTCGCCACCGGCACCGCCGGCGGCGGGGGCGGCAACCGCGACGGCGGCCGGGGCGGCGGCGGTGACCTCGAAGGTCTCCTCGAACGCCTTCACGAACTCCGAGAGCTCGATGAGGGTGAGCTCCTTGAACGCGTCGATGAGCTCGTCGGTGGTGAGCTTCGCCATGGTGGCGGTTCCTTCCGTTCGGACCCGTCGACCGGTCGTCGGTCGGCGGGGGGTGCTGGGCTTGCTACGAGAGCGTGCGGCCGGAGCGTCGGGCTCAGGCTGCGGCGTCGGACTCCTGCTTCGCGCGCAGGGCCTCCACGGTGCGCACGGCCTGCGAGGCAGGAGCCGTGAACAGGTACGCGGCCTGGTAGAGCTTGGCCTTCATCGCGCCGGCCGCCTTGGCCAGCAGCACCTCGCGGGACTCGAGGTCCGCGAGCTTGGTGATGTCCGCAGCGGTCAGCGGGCGCCCGTCGAGGACACCCCCCTTGATGACCAGTGCGGGGTTCGCCTTGGCGAAGTCACGCAGTCCCTTGGCCGCCTCGACCGGGTCACCGGTGACGAAGGCGATCGCCGACGGGCCCGCAAGCGCGTCGTCGAGGCCCTCGAGGCCGGCTTCCTTGGCCGCGATCGCGGTCAGCGTGTTCTTCACCACGGCGTACTGCGCGTTGCCGCCGAGCGCCTTGCGCAGCGTCTTGAGCTGCGCGACGGTGAGCCCGCGGTACTCGGTCAGCACG
>JAFAEH010000081.1 GCA_023424135.1 Actinomycetes bacterium
TCGACACCGCGACCGGCCGAGACGAACCCGGCCAGCGCGCGGACCTCGCTCGCGTTGCCGCGCACGACCGCGGGCCGCTCGGCGAGCAGCCGCCCGGCCAGGCGCGTGCGGACCGAGAGCACACCGACCGCCACGGGGTCGAGCACCCACGGGACGCCCGCGCCCACGGCGGCCGCGACGGTGGGCTCCATGCACGACCGCTGGTCGGGGCCGGGCGTGCCGAGGTTCACGAGCAGGGCGCCCGCGGCACCCGCGAGCTCCTCGGCCTCGCCCGGCACCGACGCCATCGCCGGCGACGCGCCGAGCGCGAGCAGCGCGTTGGCGACCAGGTTGGTCGTGACCTCGTTCGTCAGGCACTGGACCAGCGGGGTGCGCGCCCGCAGGGCGTCGAGCGCGGCGGCCGCGCGGGCCGCGAGCGCGTCGACGTCGGGCGCACCGGGTGCGTGCGGGTCAGGTGGGGCGTCGGCCCCGGGCAGGGCGGACGGGGGGACGGCAGACGTCATCGGACATCCCTTCGCTCGTGCTAACGAGATCAGGTTCGACGGGTGTGATCTCAGCCCGGCCTCGTGCCGGGCACCCCGTGTCGCCGTCCACCGTAGCGCGCACGCGCACCGCCGCGGACATGGTCCACCTGCCGGGACCTCATCCGGTCACGGTGACCTCCGCACTCCCGGAGCCCGCGACGTTCGCCCCGTCGTCCGGCACGAAGACGGCGGTCAGCCGGTGCGTCCCCGACGACAGGGCCGGCACCGCACCGCCGGCGACGCCCGCGACCAGCCGAGACCGCGCCCGCACGACATCACCCTCGCGCAGCTCGACACGACCCACGGGGCGGGCACCGGAGGCCAGGCGGACCTCCGCGGTCCACACGCGCGGCAACCCGGCCACGGGCCTGCGCACCGCGAGCCGGGTCGCGCTCGTGGTGCGCTCGACCGTGACCCGCAGCGGGTCCGACCGCGACGGGGCGTGCGTCGCGTCGCCGAGGTAGCGCACGACGACGACGCACTCGCCGGCGGGCAGCGTGTGCGGCAGGTCGACGACCGCGCGGGACCGCTCGTCCAGGCGGTGGGTCGAGACGGGCTCGTCGTCGACCAGGACCTCGACGTCACCCGTCGGACCGGGCGCCCACGAGACGACGACCCCGAGACGTACCACCGGCCACAGGACGCCGTACATCTGCGTCGTGCGCTCGGCCTGCACGAGCGTCCACGTCGTGTCGGGCCCGCGGACCAGGACGGTCATGACCCGGACCGTCGTGCCGCTCGGCGCGGCGACCACGCGCAGGTACGCGATGCCGGCGCGATCGGGCAGGACGACACCCACGTCCGCGGACCCCCGGGCGTCGTCCCCGAGCGTGAGCGGCACGTCGGACGCGAGGACGTCGTCGTCGAGCAGGACGTCGACCGTGGTGTTCAGCGGTGCGCCGAGGCTGCGCAGGTTCAGGCCCGAGACCCCGAGGACCAGGTGCTGTCCCGGGGCCGGGCGCTCCGGGAGACCCGTCAGCCCGAGCGCGCGCTCGCGCACGTCCGGCTCGACCGGCACCCGCGCCGCCGCCAGTGCCGCGACGAGCGCCTCCTGCGACGTCGTGCGTGCACCACCCGGCCTGTTCCCCTGCGTCAGGACCGTGAACCCGTCGGCGCCGTCGACGACGAGCGCGCGCGTCGAGCGCACCTCGATCTCCGCCGCGGTCGACACGTCGTACCCGTCGAGCGTCGCGGACGTGACCCGCTGACCTGCGGGTCGCGCCTCGTCGTAGGTGTACGCGACGTTCGAGGACAACCCGAGCTGCAGGTACCCGCGCCCCGCGGGGGCGTCCGCCGCGGGCCACTGCTGCTCGAGGAGCTCCCTGAGCTGGGCGCCGGTGACCTGGGTGCTCCAGACCTGCTCGTCCGCCGGCAGCACCGCAGCGACGTCGGCCCGGGTGACCTCGCCCGGCTCGCCCGGCCGGTCGGGGTCGTCGACGAGCAGGTCGGCACCCAGCGACGTCGGGCTGACGACGCCGACGACGGGGATGACCGGGTCGACCGCGGAGGCCGCCAGCGCCTCGGCGACGAGCGCACCCAGCGTGGACTCCCCCGCCGGGTCGACGTGCCGGGGTGCGTCGTCGTCGAGCCGGTAGCGGCCGTCGACGAACGTGCCGCCGTGGTACGCCCGGGTGATGTCGGCGGATATCCGTCCCACGGGTTCGTCGACGGCGGCGGAGGCCGCCGGCGCGGTCGACGCGAGGACGAGCGTGGCGATACCCACGAGCACGGTGGACCGGGTCCCGGACAGGCGCATGTCTCCCCCTTCCCGGTGCGGCACCCCCCTGTGCGCACCGGTGCCTCCACGCTCCCCGCCCGCCGGTGTCCGTGCAAGGGCTGGCACGCCGATACGCTCACGGTGCGGGGCGCAGGTGCCCGGGGCAGCGCACGCGGTCCGCGACCGACCCTGCGCGCGTGCGCGCCCGACCCTGCGAGGCACCATGACGACGTCCCCCGACGCGACCCGAGCCGCATCCCTGATCGAGCCCGTGGGCACCGTGGTGCCCTCGAGCGTGCCCACCCACTGGTACAACCTCGCGGCCGACCTGCCCGAGCCGTGCCCGCCCGCGCTGCACCCCGGGACGCGTGAGCCGCTGACGCCCGACGACCTCACGCCGCTGTTCCCGATGGCGCTCATCGGGCAGGAGGTCTCGACCGAGCGGTGGGTCGAGATCCCGCAGACGGTCCGGGAGATCTACGCGCTGTGGCGCCCGTCGCCGCTGGTCCGGGCGCTGCGGCTCGAGCGCGCCCTCGGCACGCCCGCGAAGATCTTCTACAAGTACGAGGGCGTCTCCCCCGCCGGTTCGCACAAGCCGAACACGGCGGTCGCGCAGGCGTACTACAACGCGGTCGAGGGCATCACGCGCCTGACGACGGAGACGGGCGCCGGGCAGTGGGGCGCGTCCCTGTCGATGGCGTGCTCGCTGCTGGGCCTCGAGTGCGAGGTCTGGCAGGTGCGCGCGTCGTACGACGCCAAGCCGTACCGGCGCATGCAGATGGAGACGTACGGCGCGTCGTGCCACCCGTCGCCGTCGGACCTCACCGAGGCCGGCCGGGCGATGCTCGCGGCGGACCCGACGACGACGGGATCGCTCGGCATGGCGATCAGCGAGGCCGTCGAGGCGGCCGCGAAGGACCCGCGGGCGCACTACGCGCTGGGCTCGGTCCTCAACCACGTGCTGCTGCACCAGAGCGTCATCGGCGTCGAGGCGCTCGCACAGCTCGACGAGCTCGGTGAGAGCGCGGACGTCGTGTTCGGCTGCGCGGGCGGCGGGTCGAACCTCGGCGGCCTGTCCTTCCCGTTCCTGGGGCGCAACCTGCGCGACGGGACGACGACGCGCGTCGTGGCGTGCGAGCCGGCGGCCTGCCCGTCGATGACGCAGGGCGAGTACCGCTACGACTTCGGCGACGTCGCGGGGCTGACGCCGCTGCTGAAGATGCACACGCTCGGCAAGGACTTCGTCCCGCCGCCGATCCACGCGGGCGGGCTGCGCTACCACGGCATGGCGCCCATGGTGTCGCACGCGTACGCGCTCGGGCTCATGGACGCGGTCGCGGTCGACCAGGAGACCGCGTTCGCGGCTGGCATCGAGTTCGCACGGGCCGAGGGCATCATCCCGGCCCCGGAGTCGACGCACGCCGTCGCGGGGGCGATCGCGCACGCGCGCGCCGCGACGACGGACGAGACGATCGTCATCGGCCTGTCGGGCAACGGCGTGCTGGACCTGCCCGCCTACCACGACTTCGTCTGACGACGTCCGCGCGGGTGGGTGCCGCACGTGCACCCACCCGCGCGGTGCCGCCGCGCGTGCGCCCGGGTGGCGTGCGTCAGCCCTGGTCCGGCACGGGCAACGGCGCGCCGTCGGCCCCCACGGGGTCGAACGTCGTCAGGCCCATGCTCTCCGCCACCGACCTCATCGTGCTGTCATGGGTGAGCACGGTCAGCGCCTGACCGATCTGGACCGCTACCGCGAGATGGAGCGCGTCGAGGGTGCGGATCGTCTGCTCGACGGCCTCCGCCAGCACGAACGTGTCGGGGGTGACGGCTACCAGGCGCACGCGCGAGAGAACCTTGGTCGCCTCGGCGAGCACGATCCGCTCACGGCGCAGGGTGCGGACCATCTCGGTCTGCAGGAGCCGTGCAGCGACGAACGTCGAGCCGTCTGCCGTGTCGGTCATCCACCGGCGCCAGGCGATGCGGTGCTCCGACGGGAGCGCGGCACGCAGGGCGACGGACGAGTCGAGGTACGCGAGCCGCGTCACCGCTCACCCTTGCCCCAGGCGACGAGCTCGTCGATCTCGCCGTGCGAGTACTGCCGGTCCGTCGCAGGCTCCTCACCCCAGGGGATCGGGTCCTTCGGCGGCTCCACCAGGCCACGGGCGGCCAGGGCCGCCAGCGGGTCGCGGGTGACGACACCCGCGACGAGCGTCCAGCCGTCGTTGACCGCGACGGCGCCGTCCTCCTGCGCCATGGCGAGCGCCTGCGCGGTGTGACGCGACAGGAACCGCCGGGTGATCGTCCTCATGTCTGACACGGTACGTCGCCTGTCAGACATCTGACCACCACGTGACGGGCACGCGGCCGCACGTGCCACGCCGACGACACGGGCGCCGGGACGTCGACGGGGCCCGGCCGTGCGGCCGGGCCCCGTCGACGTCCCTGCCGCGTCAGCCGCGCACGGACACGACCCGGCTCGTGCTGCCCAGGACGTTCGCGGCGTCGGACGGGACGAACACCGCCGTGAGGCGGTGCGAGCCCGCACCGAGGTCGCGCGGCACGGTGCCGACCGCGACACCGAGCACGACGGACGCCCTCGCCACGACCGTGTCACCCTCGCGCAGCTCGACCGTGCCGGACGGCAGCCGCCACGTGTCGAGGCCGACGGTCGCGACCCAGGCCGACGGGACGAGCCGCGGCAGCGGCGACTGCAGGACGGTGAGCGTCGTGGCGCTCGTCGCCCTCGCCACCGTGACCGTCACCGGTGCGGACTGCGACCCCGCGACCGTGGCGTCGCCCCCGTACACCGCGACCACCTCGTAGGTGCCCGCCGCCGCCGTCGCCGGCAGCGTGAGCGTCGCACGCCCGGAGCGCAGCGGGGCCGAGCCGAGCTCGGTGTCCCCCGCGACGAACCGGACGTCTCCCGAGGCGGCGGCCTGCGAGCTGACGGTCGCGACGAGCCGCACACGCGACCCGAGGGTCCCGTGCACCTGCGTGTCCGGCGACGCCGTGAGCGTCGTCGTCGAGGCCGGCAGGCCCTGCTCGACCGTGACGGGCACCGTGGCGGTCGTCCCGCTCGGGTGCGCGACGACGCTCAGCACGTGCGCGCCGGGCTCGACGCCCGCCGGGACGCTCACCGTCACATCGGCCGACCCGTCCGGACCGTCGCCCTGGACCAGCGGGAAGGTGCCGAGCGACTGCTCGCCCCACAGGACCTCGACCTCGGTGTTGAGCGGGGCGCCCAGGCTCGTGAGGTTGATCCCGCCGACCGTGAACGACAGCTCCTCACCCGGGGCGACCGGCTCGTCGAACGCGGGGACCGACACGGCCCGCTCGGCGAAGTCCGGTGCGAGACCGGGGTTGGCCTGCAGGTACGCGATCCACGCGTCGCGGTCGATGAGACCCGAGTCGGCCGTGGCCGCGCCCTGCGTGAACACCCGGAAGTTGTCACCGCCCTGCGCGAGGAACGAGAACGTGCCGATCCGGTACTCGCCGGCCGGGTCGATCGGCTCACCGTCGACCGTGACCGACGTGATGCGGTCACCGAGCTCGCGCGACGCGTCGTAGGTGTACGTCACGTTCGACGACAGCCCGAGCTGCAGGTACGGGCGGCTCGGGATCGTGCCGTCCGCGTTGGTCTGCCACTGCTGCTCGAGCATCGTGACCACCTGGTCGCCCGTGAGCGTCGTCGTCCAGAGGTTGTTGACGAACGGGAGCACCGCGTTGGCCTCGGCGTACGTCACGGTCCCGTCGGGGGCGAACAGCAGCTCGCTGCGCAGACCGCCCGGGTTGACGACGCCGATGTCGGCACCGCCGCGCTCCGGGGCGGCGAGCGTGTCGACGAGCGCGTCGGCGACGAGGCTGCCGAGCGCCGACTCGCGCGACCTGTCGTCCCGGCCCGTCGTCGTGCCCGGGGCCGACCCGGCGTAGGTGCCGTCGACCCAGGACCCGCCGCTGAACGCCGTCGTGATGTCGGCCGTGACCGATCCCACGGGCTGCGAGCCGACCTCCTGCGCGTACGCGAGGGCCGCGTCGACGACCGACTTCACCTCGGCGACCCGCGGGTACGCCGCGACCAGGTCGGCGTCCGCGACCGTCGTGCGGGCCACGTTCTCGGCCGTCGCGGCGGTGACCTCGTCGCTCGCCGGGTCGTACGTCAGCACGACCTTGCCGATGAACTCGCCGTACGAGCCGGTCTGCACCACGGGGCGCACACCGTCCTGGTCACCCACCGGCCCGAACCACGCGTACTGCTTGTGGGTGTGGCCCGTGAAGATCACGTCGACGGCCGGGTCGCTCGCCGTGACCAGCTCGGCGAACGCACCGCCCGCCGCGAGCTCCTCCTCGAGGGTCGCACCGTCCGGCGTACCGGCACCCGCGCCCTCGTGGTACTCGGCGACGATCACGTCCGCCTCGCCGTTGGACTCGTCACCGTCGGTGAGCTGCGCCGCGACGCGGTTGACGGCCTCGACCGGGTCCCCGAAGTCGAGGTCCGCGATGCCGCCGGGGGTCACGAGCGTGGGCGTCTCCTGCGTGACGACGCCGATGACGGCGACGGACACGCCGTCCATGTCGATCAGCGCGTACTCGTCGAGCGCCGGGGTCGTCGTCCCCTTCGCGTACACGTTGGCTCCCAGGTACGGGAACGCCGCGTTGTCCCCACCGTCGACGACGCGCCCGACGAGGTCGTCGTACCCCTTGTCGAACTCGTGGTTCCCGACGGCCGACGCCGCGAGGTCGAGCGCGTTGAGCACGTCGATCGTCGGCTGGTCGTCCTGCACGGCCGACGCGAACAGCGAGGCCCCGATGTTGTCGCCCGCCGACAGGAAGGCCACCGGGCCGTCCGCCGCCGCGCGCTGCTGCTCGACCGTCCCCGCGAACTTCACGGTGTTGGCGTCGATGCGCCCGTGGAAGTCGTTGATGTTGAGGAACGTGAGGTCGACCGGCTCCTCGTTCGCGTCGTCACCGGCCGTGAGCCCCACCACGACCGGGTCGTGGTCGGACGAGCGGTAGGCGTCCGGCGCGTGGAACGTCGTGCCGTGGTAGCCGTAGCGGCTGTACTCGAGCGCGATCGACTCGGGGGCGTTGATCTCCCACACGTCCGCACCCGTGGCGCGCGCGGCGGCGGCCTCGTTGAGCAGCACGTGGTCCAGCGACCCCGACAGGCCCTGGTACGAGTACGACCACTGACCGGGTGCCAGCGTCGTCACGGCGTCGACGTAGCCCGCGTCGTACAGCACCTGCAGCGGGTCCTCGGCCGTGTACGCGTTGAAGTCGCCCACGAGCGCGACCGCCTGCGCGTCGCCCTGCACGGTCGGCACCCAGTCGCGCAGCGCGGTCGCCTGGCGCACGCGCGACTCGTTCGACGCACCCTGCCCGTCGCCCGCGTCCGCGTCGCCCGGCCACGGACCGGCCGAGCCCTTCGACTTGAAGTGGTTGACCACGACGAGCACGGGCTCGCCGCCGGCGGCCGGCTCGAAGACCTGGCCGATCGGCTCGCGCGCGTTGACGAACGCCTGCCCGGTGCCGCTCTGGTCGCCCAGCGCGCGCGGATCACCGACCGGGGTCGCCGCCGCGGGCCTGTAGATGATCGCGTTGGTGATGACGTCCTGCTCGGCGGCCGGCGGCAGCTCGTCCGACGACGCGACGTACGCCCACGTCCCGCTGCCGGCGGCGGCGTTCAGCGCGTCGACGAGCGTCGCGAGCGCCTCGTCGGCGTCCCCGTCCACGCGCGCCGAGTTCTCGATCTCGAGCAGGCCGACGACGTCGGCGTCGAGCGCGTCGATCGCGGCGACCAGCTTGGACTGCTGGCGCTCCAGGTCGGCCGCGTCCCAGGCCCCGCGCTGGTCGCAGCCCTCACGGACCGTGACGGGCTCGCCGCCCGGGTCGCGGTAGGCCACGCACGACGCGGTCGCGTCACCGAGCGTCGTGAAGTAGTTGAGCACGTTGAACGACGCGACGCTCAGGTCTCCTCCGACGGCCGTCGGGGCGTCCGTGCGGTCGTTCTCGAACGTGACCGGGGCGTCGCCACCGGCGACGACCTGGGCGGTCGGGCTGAGCTTCCACGCGTTGTTCCGCCAGTCGACGACGACAGGCTCGACGACCTGCACCGACGCGCCGACGCGCACGGGGTTCTCGAGGGAGACGTACGGCGGGGTCAGCCCGCCGTTGCCCGAGCCCAGGAAGTTCGTCGACGCACCGTCGTCGAGGACCACGCCGCGGGCGGCGTTGTCCGCAGCCACCGCCGCCGCCTCCGGCGACCCGGGGCGGCCCACCTCGGTCGGCTGCAGCAGCGGCGTCGTGCCCGTCGCCAGGCCGACCTCGCCGTACTGGTTGGTGCTGTACGTGTTCGTGACCGTCAGGTCGCCCGTCGGCAGGAACAGCATCGACTCGAGCGCCTCGCGGGCTGCGGCGTCCGCGGGCCACGAGCCGCTGACGGGCTCGGGGGCCTGCGCGGCCGGGAGCTCCTCGAGCGCGTCGGCGGACGTCACGACGACCTGCGTCAGGCCGTAGAACTCCGCGACCTCGCCGGTAACCTGCAGGTGCTGCCCGACGCTCACGGAGGCGACGGTCGACGGGGAGTACACGAACACGGCGTCCGAACCGGTGCGCTCCCCCGCGCCTCCCGTGCCCGGCGTCTGCAGCACGTACCCGTCGTACCCGCCGGTCGGGTAGGCGGCCGTGACGACGCCGGACGTCGTGACGGTCCGGCCGACCAGGGGCGACGCGTCGCCGGTGCCCTGGATCTCGGCGATCGTCGCGGCCTGCGGGTCGCCCGGCTCCTCCGGCCCCTCACCGCCGCCCGCCGACGCCGGCGTGGGTGCACCGGTGCGGAAGTCGGCCGCGTTGTCCGCGGTGTGCGTGTGCGCGTCGTCGCGCGCGACCGACGTCGCGTTGGTCGTCGCCGGCGCCGGACCGGATCCCGCGTAGGACGACGCCGACCCCCAGCCGACGAGGTCGACGACCGGCTCGAGGTCCGCGCAGCCCGCCGCGCAGGTCAGCGCGTCGGTGCCGAGCACGAGCGCGACCTTGCCCTGCGTGCCGCTCATCGCGACGTTCGTGCCCTCGAGGTCGACGGGCACGTCGGGTGCGTCGGTGTTCGCGCCGAACGCCTGGCCGACGACGAACGTCGCACCGGCGGGCACGCTGCCGGACAGGGGTGTGACCTGCCACGAGCTGCCACCCGCCGACGCGTACTGCAGCGAGTAGCCCGCGAGGTCGACAGGGGTGTCGCCGGGGTTGTGGAGCTCGACGAAGTCACGGTCGAACGGGCCGCCGGAGTTGCCGCCCCCGCCGTACACCTCGTTGACGAGCACCGGGGCGTCGGGCGACACGGCCGCCTGCGCGGTGGTGGCGGTCGCGAGACCGCCGGTCAGCATGAGGGCGAGCGCGGTCAGTGCGCCGGTGCCCGTTCGTCGTTGCACGCAGATCTCCTCCGTCAGGAGCGGCGAGGGATGTCGAGCCGTCCCACGCCCCGTCGCGCGGTCCGGCGGCCGTCACCTGGACGTCCGTCCTCCACCTTGCGTGGAACACCCGTTTCGCCGCAACTACCCGACAGTAACCATCTGGTGAACTCGTCCGACGACGTCGCGTTCACCCCGGTTCGCAC
>JAFAEH010000079.1 GCA_023424135.1 Actinomycetes bacterium
CAGCGCCGCCCACAGGACCGCGCCGGCGCCGAGCGCGACGACGGCACCACCGAGCGCACCGCGCAGCCGCAGCGACCGCTCGGGCACCGTGACCTCGCCGCGCATCGCCTCGACGGGTGCGACGAGCGCGGCCCGGCGGGCGGGGACGGCGGCGGCGACGGCCGAGACGAGGGTCCCGAGGACGAGGCACAGCACGACGCTCGTCGGGTCGACCGGGATGTCCCCGACGAGGTCCATGCCCATCTGCTCGAACCCGACCCGCAGCAGGCTCACCAGGCCCAGCCCGGCGAGCACGCCGAGCGCGGACCCGACGAGCCCGACGACGGCCGCCTGCCCGACGACCACCGCGAACACCTGCACCGGCGAGGCCCCGAGCGCGCGCAGCAGCGCGAACTCCCGCACCCGCTGACGCACGGACATGGTGAACGTGTTGGAGATGAGGTACCCGCCGACGAACAGCGAGATCACCGCGAAGATCAGCAGGAACGACGTGACGAAACCCAGCATCGCGTCGATGTCGCCCGCGACCTCGTCGCGCAGGTCCTGGCCGGGCACGGCCCGCGCGCTCGCCCCGAGCGGGTCGGCGTCGAGGGCGCGCTGCACGACGGCGGCGAGCTCGGCCTCGGTGAGGCCCTCGTCGCCGAACACGGAGATGGTGGCGACGGTCCCGTCGGGTGCGTAGACGGCCCGTGCCACGTCGACCGGCAGCAGCACGATCGTCGCACCGGCCATCGGCCCACCGAGGTCGACGGCCCCGACCACGTCGACGTCCCGCACCTGCCCGTCGAGGACGACGCGCGTCGCGTCGCCGACGGCCAGGCCGGACGACTCGAGCGTCGCGGTCTCGAGCGCGACCTCGTGGTCCCCGACGGGTACGCGCCCGTCGGTGAGCGTCATCACCGGGTCGCGCTCGTCGAACGCGACGCCCATCGACGGCGCCTGCGTCGACTGCACGGCCGTGCCGTCGGCGCCGACGAGGACGATCGACCCGGACACGTCGGCGAGCGCCGTGCGGACCCCGTCGACCGACCCGAGGCGGTCCGCCAGGTCGACCGGCACGGGGTTGCGCTGCGGCCCGACGCCCATGCCCATGGACGACCCGCCCCCGGCGACCTCGTCGGCGCCCTGCACGTAGGCGTCGGCGGGCGCGGTGGCGTCGACGATCCCGTGGAACGTGTCGGACATCATCGTGCGCAGCGCGAACGTCCCGGCGACGAACGCGACACCGAGCGTCACGGCCAGCACCGACAGGCCGAACCGCACGGCGTGCGCGCGGACCCCGCGCAGCGTGACCCGCAGCATCAGCGCGTCCCGGGCGTCGACGTGGACGCGGTGACGACGTGCTGTGCGTGCGCGTCGTCGGACGTCGTGCCCGCACCGGAGCCGGACGGGCGGCGCGTGAGGGCGCCGAGGCGCTCCAGCACCGCGTCGGGCGTGGGCTCGCGCAGCTCGTCGACGATGCGCCCGTCGGCGAGGAACAGCACGCGGTCCGCGTAGGACGCGGCCGTCGGGTCGTGCGTCACCATGACGACCGACTGGCCGAGCTCGTCGACGGACCGGCGCAGGAACGAGAGCACCTCGTGCGCGGACGTCGAGTCGAGGTTGCCCGTCGGCTCGTCCGCGAACACGACGGCGGGCCGGGTGACCAGGGCGCGCGCGCACGCGACACGCTGCTGCTGACCACCCGACAGCTCGGCAGGCTTGTGGTGCAGCCGGTCCGCCAGACCCACGGCCTGCACGACCGCGTCCAGGTGCGCCTTGTCCACGGGCCGCCGCGCGATGTCGAGCGGGAGCGTGATGTTCTCGAGCGCGGTCAGCGTCGGCACCAGGTTGAACGCCTGGAAGACGAACCCGATGCGGTCGCGACGCAGGCGCGTCAGCTTCCGCTCGGACAGCGAGGAGACCTCCTCGCCGTCGACGACGACCGTGCCGGCGGTCGGACGGTCGAGGCCCGCGAGGCAGTGCATGAGGGTCGACTTGCCGGACCCGGACGGGCCCATGGTGGCGGTGAGCCGCCCACGCTCGACGTCGAGGTCGACGCCCGCGAGGGCGTGCACGGCCGTCGGGCCCGAGCCGTAGGTGCGGACGAGGCCGCGGGCGGTCGCGATGGGCGCGAGCGTCGGCGCCCCGTTCCGGTCGGTGGTGTTCACGACGTCGATCGTCCTCCCGCGGGCTTCCTGACGAACACCGGGGAGCACCCTGAACGCACCCTGAAACCCCTGACCTGCGCAGGAGCCGCGGGTCGGGGACGGACCAGGGTCGGGTGGGGGTGCGCCCCGGATGCGCCGCAGGGCTGCCGGGAACAGGCTTGTCCCGGCGTCACCGACCGGTGCGCACCGCGGGGCCACGGCCCCCCGACCAGGAGGTCCGCATGTCCGCCGTCCGGCTGTCCACCGTGCTGCGTCGGGTCGGCGCCGTCGTCGGGGCCGTCGTGCTGGGCCTGGTCCTCGCGCTCGCCGCGCACCCCGCCGCGTTCGCCGCCGTCGTGGGGCCGGTCGCCGACGCCGTGCGGGGCGTCGGCGGCTGACACGCGTGCGCCCGGACGGCTGACGCCCACACACACTCCCGCCGCGAGAGAGCAATCCGACCCACCCCCCCGGTGAGAGAGCAATCCGACCCACCCCCCGTGAGAGAGCAATCCGACCCACCCCCCGCG
>JAFAEH010000192.1 GCA_023424135.1 Actinomycetes bacterium
GGACACCGCCGTCGGCTGCTCGGCCGCCGGCTGCTCGGCCTCGGCCGGAGCCGGCGCCTCGGCGGGCGATGCGCCGGCCGTGTCGGTGTCGGGCTGCTGCGCAGCGTCGGTCACGACCTCGGGGGGCGTCACGACGTCCCGCACGACGCGCCGCCGGCGCTTCGGCGGGGTCTTCTCGGCGGCTGCGCCGGCGTCGGTGGTGGTCTCGGTGCTGTTCTCGGGAGACAAGCGGGGTGCTCCTGGTACACCGGGGGCCCCGTCCACACGACGTGCGCCCCCGGGCGGTCGGTCGTCGCTCGTGGCCAGCCATCGGTCACGGCGACGGAAGTCGTCGGTCGTGGCCGCCGCGCGTCCGGCGCCATCGCCTGCCGGGCGGGCTCGGGGCTCCCGGTCGGAGCTCGCCCGAGCTGCTGGGCGGCGGCTGGCCTGCACGGTCACGTTGCGGCGAGCACGTCGGTCCTGACGGTGTGGTCGTCCGGACCTTTCGTCAGTATCGCACAGCGGCGCCCGACGGCCCGGACGCACGCGCGGGTGAGTTCGCGCCGCGCGGGCCCCCGGGCGGCGCACGGACGGGTTCACGACACACCGTCAGCACCTGGGACCTTCGTCCTGGCCCCCGGCACACCCCCCGCCTAGCGTGTCCGGCAGGGCGAGCACGCACCGTGCGCACCCTGTCGCGGCTCGCACCGCGACGCCCGACCCAGCACCCGCCCCGCCCCTCGCACCCGCCCGGAGACCTGCGTGGACGCCCTCGACCTGGCCCGGTGGCAGTTCGGCATCACGACCGTCTACCACTTCATCTTCGTCCCCCTGACGATCGGGCTCTCACCGCTCGTCGCGATCATGCAGACGGCCTGGTACCGCACGGGCAACGAGCGCTGGCTGCGGCTGACGAAGTTCTTCGGCAAGCTCCTGCTCATCAACTTCGCGATCGGCGTCGCCACCGGCATCGTGCAGGAGTTCCAGTTCGGCATGAACTGGTCGGAGTACTCGCGCTTCGTCGGCGACGTCTTCGGGGCTCCGCTCGCGATGGAGGCGCTCGCCGCGTTCTTCGTCGAGTCGACGTTCCTCGGGCTGTGGATCTTCGGGTGGGACCGGCTGCCGAAGAAGATCCACCTCGCGTGCATCTGGGCGGTCGCGCTCGCCACCAACCTGTCGGCGTTCTTCATCCTCGCCGCGAACTCGTGGATGCAGCACCCCGTCGGCACGACGTTCAACGTCGAGACCGGCCGGGCCGAGATGACCGACGTCGTCGCCGTGCTCACCAACCCGACCGTGCTCGCCGCGTTCCCGCACACCATCGCCGCCGCGTTCCTCACGGCCGGCACCTTCGTCGCAGGCATCGCCGCCTGGTGGATGGTCCGCCTCGTGCGGGCGGGCGAGGTCGCGACGGCACGCGACGTCTACCGCCCGGCGGTCGTGCTCGGCCTGGTCACCATGCTCGTCTCGGGCGCCGCCGTCGCCGGGACGGGCGACTGGCAGGCCAAGCTCATGTTCGACCAGCAGCCCGCCAAGATGGCCGCCGCCGAGGGTCTGTGCGAGACGCAGGACGGCGCCGCCTTCTCGATCCTGGCGATCGGTGACCTGACGAACGACTGCGCGGGCGTCAAGCACATCATCGAGCTGCCGGGCTTCACGTCCTTCCTCGCGACGGGCGACTTCTCCGCGCGCATCCGCGGCGTCGAGGAGCTGCAGGAGTACTACACCGAGTGGGTCACGGGCTGGGAGGAGGCCAACGGCGTCGAGGCGACGTTCGACCCCGCCGACACCCGCTTCTACCCGAACCTCGCGGTCACGTACTGGTCGTTCCGGCTCATGATCGGCTTCGGCGTCGGGTCCGCCGCGCTCGCGCTCGCCGCCCTGTGGCTGCTGCGGCGCAAGGGCTCCGTCACCGACAAGGTCTGGTTCGGCCGGCTCGGCATCGCCGCGATCGCGACGCCGTTCCTCGCCTCGGCCTTCGGGTGGATCTTCACCGAGATGGGCCGTCAGCCGTGGGTCGTCGCGCCGAACCCGAACGCCTCCGGCGTCGACGGCGTGTGGCTGCTGACCGCGCGCGGTGTCAGCGAGGTCGTGTCCCCCGGCATGGTCCTGTTCTCGATGATCGGGTTCACGGCCCTGTACGGCGTGCTCGCCGTCGTGTGGTTCCGACTCATGAAGCGGTACGCCGTCGAGGGCGTCGCGGACACCGAGCACGACCCCAGCCCCGACAACCCTGACAACGCCCCCGACGCGGACGGCACCGACCGTCCCCTGTCCTTCGCGTACTGAGGAGAGCGGCCATGGACCTCCCCCTCGTCTGGTTCCTGCTCATCGCGGTCCTGTGGACCGGGTACCTCGTGCTCGAGGGCTTCGACTTCGGCGTCGGCATGCTGCTGGCGATCCTCCCCCGCGGCGACAAGGCCCGCCGGGAGAAGGAGCGGCGGCTGATGATCAACACGGTCGGCCCCGTGTGGGACGGGAACGAGGTGTGGCTGCTCACGGCCGGCGGCGCCACGTTCGCGGCGTTCCCCGAGTGGTACGCGACGCTGTTCTCCGGGTTCTACATCCCGTTGTTCCTCATCCTGATCGCGCTCATCGTGCGGGTCTGCGCGTTCGAGTGGCGCGGCAAGATCGACTCGCCGACGTGGCGCGCGTGGGCGGACCGCGCGCTGGTGTTCGGGTCCGTGGTCCCCGCCCTGCTGTGGGGCGTCGCGTTCGCCAACCTCGTGCGGGGCGTCGAGCTCGACGCGAACCACCAGTACGTCGGCGGGTTCTTCGCCCTGCTGTCCCCGTTCGCGCTGCTCGGCGGGCTCGTGACGCTGACCATCTTCCTCACGCACGGCGCGATCTTCCTCGCGATGAAGGTCGACGGCGAGATGCGTGAGCGCGCCGCGACGTTCGCCGCGCGCAGCTCGGTCGTCACGCTCGTCGTCGCCGGCGTCTGGGCGCTCTGGGCGCAGGTCGCGTACAGCGGGTCGGCGTGGACGTGGGCGGCCGTGCTCGTCGCCGCCGCGGCGCTCGTGCTCGTCGTCGCCGCGACGCGCGTGCGCCGCGAGGGCATCGCGTTCACGGGCTCCGCCGTGGCGATCGTCGCTGCCGTCGTGCTGATCTTCGGCTCGATGTTCCCGGACGTCATGCCGGCGCTCGACCCCGCGAACTCGCTGACCATCCGCAACGCGTCCTCGACGGACTACACGCTGACCGTCATGACGTGGGTGGCCGTGATCCTCACGCCCCTCGTCCTGCTCTACCAGGGATGGACGTACTGGGTGTTCCGCAAGCGCCTGACCATCGAGCACATCCCGGAGGCGACGGGGCTCACGTTCGACCGCGTGCTGCCGCGGCGCTGAGCGTGGTCTGCTGGACCGCGTGAAGCCCCTCGACCCGCGGCTGCTGCGGTACGCGCGCGCCGCACGCGGCTACCTGGCGCTGACCGTCGCGCTCGGCGTCCTCACGGGTGCTCTGGTCGTGGCGCAGGCGCTGCTGCTCGCGCACGTGCTCGGCTCGGCGGTCGCCGACGGTGCGACGCTCGCGTCCGTCACGCCGCTGCTGGGATGGCTGGTGCTCGTCGTCGTGACGCGCGCCGCGGTCGCGGGGGTGCAGGAGCGGTACGCGCACCGCGCGGCGACGCGCGCCGTCGCCGAGCTGCGC
>JAFAEH010000212.1 GCA_023424135.1 Actinomycetes bacterium
TCCCGAGCGCGTCCGCGACCTCGGCGCTCGCACCCGCCGCCCGGTAGGCGTCCACCCGGCGCTGCGGGTCGGCCGCCAGCGCGTCGGCCTCGGCAGCCAGCGCGTCGTACAGCGCGGCCAGCGCCGCGGGCTGCCGCTCGACGACCTCGCGCGTCGTGACGTGCACGGTCCGGTTGTCCGAGCCCAGGTCCCGGGCCAGCGCGACCGTCCGCACCCCCGGCAGGGCCTGCGCGCCGACGAGGTACTGGTCCCACGTCGCCCACGCGTCGACCTGCCCGGCCGCGAACGCGCTCGCGGCGTCGGCCGGCGGCAGGTACTCGATGCGCACGTCGTCGGCCGCCAGGCCCGCACCGCGCAGCGCGAGGCGCAGCAGGTAGTCGCCCGTGCCGCCCTTGTTGACCGCGACCGACCGCCCCGCCAGGCCCGCGACGTCGTCGACGTCGCCGTGCGCGACGATGCCCTGCGTGTCCCCGTCGTCGTGCTCGACCGCGACGACGACGAGGTCCGGGTCTCCCGCGAGCGCGGCGACCACGGCGGTCGTCGAGCCGCTGACGACGTCGACGTGCCCGGCGGCCAGCGCCTCGGCGGCCGGGGCGAACGCGGGGAACGGTGCGCTGACGTCGAGCGCGACGCCCGCAGCGTCGAGGTGCTCGGCGACAAGACCGTCGTCGACCGCGAGCGTGAGCAGGTTCTGCGTGGACAGCGGTGCGACGCGCAGCGTCGACGTGGCGCCGGACGCGGACGGCGCGGCGGGGCTGCCGGGGTCCGCGGCGCCGGTGCCGGTGCACCCGGTGAGGGCGGCGAGCACGACGACGACGGCGGAGGTGATGGCAGAGCGGTGGATGTTCACGAGGACTCCTGTCGGGACGGTACGGGGCGCAGGTGCGTGGGGTCACCGTCGTCCGGTGACGGCACCCCCGCGCCGGCGGGTGGCCCGGCCGTCGTGCGCCAGGCCAGGGCGCGGTGCTCGGCCGCACGGACCAGGGCGTCGGTGAGCAGGCCGAGCGCGGCGTAGAGCGCGACGCACAGCACGACGACGTCGGTGCGCGCCCAGGTGCGGGCGTCGGTGAGCAGGGCGCCGACGCCACGGTCGGTCGCGATCTGCTCGGCCACGATGACGGCGACCCACCCGGTGCCGAGCGCGAGGCGCACGCCCGCGAGCACGGACGGCAGCGCACCGGGCAGGACGACGTGCCAGGTGGTCCCCCACCGGCCCAGGTGCAGCACCGCGGCGACCTCGCGCAGCAGCGGGTCGACGCCGTGCACACCGGCGACGGTGGCGACGTACGTGGGCACGAGGGTCGCGACGACGACGAGCAGGATCTTGGGCGTCTCGCCGATGCCGCACCACACGACCAGCAGCGGCGTCAGGGCGGTGAACGGCACCGCGCGCACGGCCTGCACAGGACGGTCGACGACGTCGTGCCCCGTGCGGGACAGCCCCGCGACGAGGCCGAGCGCGAGACCCAGCACGACGCCGACGACGACACCGACGACGAGCCGGGCGACGCTCACCGCGAGCGCGGGCAGCAGCGTCCCGGCGGCGACGAGCCCGGCGCCGGCCCGGACGACGTCCACGGGCCCGGGGAGCACGCGCGCGTCGACCGCGCCCGTCGCGCCGACGACGCCCCACGCACCGAGCAGCGCGAGCAGGCTCCACCACGGCCTCATCTGGGCGCCCCGAGCTCTGCCGCGTCCGGGACCACGACGCTCGACCCGGTCAGGACACCCAGCCCGGTGAGCACGGCGCGCTCGACGTCGCGCGCCGCGGGGCCGGGCGCCGCGGGGTGGCGCGGGTGCGGGTCGTCGACGACGTGCCGGGCCGCGACGCGGGCGGGCTGCGCGGACAGCAGCACGACCTCGTCGGCGAGGGTCACGGCCTCGCGGACGTCGTGCGTGACCATGACGACGGTCCACCGGTGCGCCGCCCACGTGGTCGCGAGCCAGCGTTGCAGGTGCAGGCGGGTCAGGGCGTCGAGGGCGCCGAACGGTTCGTCGAGCAGCAGCAGGTCGCGGCCCTGCGCGACGGTCCGGGCGAGCGCGGCGCGCTGGCGCAGCCCGCCGGACAGCTCCGAGGGGCGCGCGTCGACGTGCCCGCCGAGGCCGAACTCGTCGAGCAGGTCCCGCACACGGGCGCGTGCCTCGCGGCGGGCCACGCCCTGCACCTGCGGGCCGAGGGCGACGTTGTCGAGGACCGTGCGCCATTCGAGCAGCAGGTCCTGCTGCGCCATCCACGCCGCGTGGCCCGTCGTGCCCGTGACGTCGCGCCCCGCGAGCCGGACGGTCCCCCGGTCGGGCCGGCGCAGGCCGGCGACGACGTCGAGCAGCGTGCTCTTGCCGCACCCGGACGGTCCGACGACGCACGTGAACGAGCCCCGCGCGACGGCCAGGTCGACACCGTGCAGCACGTCGCGCGGGCCGTCGGCCGTGGCGAGCGCGAGACGGACCCCGTCGACCTGCAGGAACGCCTCAGCCACGACGGACCTCCCGCGGCCTGGCCCACGGCACCGCGACGCGTTCGAGGCCGCACGTCAGCGCGTAGAGCGTGAGCGTGAGCGCCGCGCAGACCCCGACGGCGGCGAGCACGAGATCGGTGCGGAACGCGGCGCGCTGCATCGTCATGTACGTCCCCAGCCCCGAGACCGCCCCCGCGTACTCCGCGACGACCGCACCGACCACCGCGTACGTCACGCCGATGCGCAGCGCCGTGAAGAACCGGGGCATCGCGGCGGGCAGGCGCACGTACCGGAACTCCTGCCAGCGGCTGGCGCCCATCGTGCGCAGCAGGGCCGACGCACGCGGTCCCGCGGCACCGAAGCCCTCGACGAGCCCGATCGCGACGGGGAAGAACGTCACCAGCACGACGACGAGCACCTTCGGCGCGAGCCCGAACCCGAACCACAGGACGAGCAGCGGTGCGACGACGAGCACGGGCACGGTCTGCGACGCGACGAGCAGCGGCACGACGCCGGCGCGCAGGCGCGGGACGAGGTCGAGCGTGACCGCGAGCACCGCCGCGACGACGACGGACGTCGTGAACCCGACCGCCGTCACCGTGAGCGTCGAGGCGGCGTGACCGGCGATGGCGTCCCGCTGCGCCCACGCCTGCTGCGCGACGCGCGCGGGTGAGGGCAGCAGGCGCGGGGCGATCCGCCCGCTCGCGACCGCGACCTGCCACCCGGCCAGGACCACAGCGACCGCGACGAGCACCGGGACGGCACGCCCCGCCCGCGGCAGCGCCCGGGTGCGGCGTGCGGCGCCGGGCCGTGCGCTCGCGTCGAGCACTCCCGCCACGGGCGTCCGGGGCGTCACGGGCGTCACGGGGTCGCCGTCCCGGAGGTCGCGCGGTCGGCACCGGGACCGTCGAGGCGCACGTGGTACGTCGACCAGTCGGGGCGGGTCGTCAGCGGCGC
This sequence comes from Actinomycetes bacterium, assembly GCA_023424135.1. Taxonomy (GTDB): domain Bacteria; phylum Actinomycetota; class Actinomycetes; order Actinomycetales; family Cellulomonadaceae; genus Cellulomonas. The sequence goes on from JAFAEH010000212.1 coordinate 3,414, forward strand.
ACCGTCGGGCCCCGCGAGGATCCCGCGGTCGAGCAGGAAGTCGGCGTACCCGGCGAACTGGTCCGGGTCGATCGTCCCCGCCCGCCCGTCGGCGTCGAGCAGGTACCGCTCGGCGAGCATCCGCTGGCTCTCGACGACCATCGCGGGGTCCGCGAACGCGTCGGGGTGCGCGTCGAGCAGCACCTGCGCCGCCTCGTCGGGGTGCTCCGCGGCGTACTGGTACCCGCGCCGCAGCGCGTCGACGAACGCGGCCGCGGTCTGCGGGTCCTGCTCGACCCACGAGCGCCGCGCGTCGACGAGCACGGCGTACGCGTCGGGGAACCCGAAGTCCGTGTACTCGAAGTAGCGCATGGGCGTGCCGGCGTGCTCGGCCTCGATGCCCTCCCACGCGACGAACGGGATGGTGAACGCCGCCTCCCCCGCGTACAGCGCCGCGTACGCGCTGGTCCCGAGCGTCACCGACGTGAAGTCGCCGGTGCCGCCGTCGGCCCGGATGACCTCCTGGAGCAGCGGCACCTCGACCGGGCCGCCGAAGCCCGCGTAGATGCGACCGTCGAGGTCACGGGGACGCGTGATCGTGTCGTCGTCGGCGCGCACGCCGATGGCCGTCGCCCAGTGCTGCAGCGGGGCGAGCACCGCGACGACGTCGGACCCCGCGGCCTGCGCGAGCACCGACGAGTCGTGGAAGCTGATGCCGGCCTCCGCGGCGCCCGCGTCGATCAGCGCGTCCGGCGACGTCTCGGAGTACGGCAGCACCTCGACGTCGATGCCCGCATCGGCGAACCACCCGCGCGCGAGCGCGACCTCCAGGCCGGTGTGGTTGGTGTTGGGCGTCCAGTCGAGCGCGAACCGGACCGTCGTGCGGCCGTCGGCGGCGGCGGAGGACGGCCCGTCGGAGCACGCGGCGAGCGCCAGGCACGCGACGACGAGCGGGACGACGAGCCGGAGCGCGCGCGGGAGTGTCGACGGGAGTGCGGACGCGGGGGCGGACGCGAGGGCGGACGTGCGGCGTGCCGAGGGCATGGTTCTCTCCGGGGCAGAGGGGACGGCGCGGGCCGTCGTGCGGGACGTGGGACGACGACGAGGACTGGGACGACGACAGGGACCGGGACGCGCGACGGCGCCCCCAGGGGAGCCTCGGGGCCCGGCCGGCGGACCGGACCGGTTCACCGGCGCGCCCAGATCACGGCGGTCGCCCGGGACACGGGGGACGTCCGCGTCAGGGCCGCGGCCGCATCGCGGCGGACCGCCGGATCACGGACCCACCCGGGTCACGGTGGACCACCGCGCCGATCGACGTCGGCCCGGCCACCCGGGGCCGTTCCTCGCACGTCGTCCCGTGCACGCCGTCCGGTGCAGGGCCGAGCCGTGCAGGGTCGAGCCGTGCAAGGGCCGAGCCGGGCAAGGGCCGAGCCGGGCAAGGGCCGAGCCGGGCCCGTGCAGGGTCGGACCGTGCGCCGTCGAGCGGAGCGGGGTCGAGCCAGCAGGGTCGAGCCGGTCGAGGCCGGTCCGGTCCCCGGTCGGGCCCGGGCGGGCGTCGCCGGTCGGGGTCAGGTGGTGAGCGGACCTCGTGGCGTGCGCGGGCGGGCAGACGGCAACGGACGCATGGGAGACATGCGCGACATCCCTTCGCTAGAGCGACCTAGATCAGGTTCGACGGGTGTGATCTCAGCCGCCCTGTGGCGGCACCCCGTGTCACGGCACCGCCGACCCTACTCCCACCCCGGCCCGCCGCCGCGCACCATCCGCACTCCGGACCACCCGCTCCACCCCTCGTCGCACGGACCACGGGCCGCGGCCCACGCCCCGCACCACCACCACCACCACGAGCGCGGGGGTGCGGACGTCAGTAGACGTTGCCGTGCTCGCGGAACTCCCGCCAGACGTTCTCGAAGAAGTCGTCGTCCTCGGGGATCGGACGGCGCGGCCGCCAGCGGAAGACGGGCACGCCGGCCGGGTCGTCGTCGGCGCGCGCGACGACGGGACCCCACGCGGGGCCGTCGTCGTCCAGCGGCAGAGACGCACCCGGTGCGACCCACGCGGTCTCCTGGACCTCGTCGTCGAGCGCACCGCCGTCGAGCCGGAACCGGTAGAGGTCCGGCAGGTCGAGCTCGCGTGCGGCGTCGGCGCCGTACCCGACGAGCGGCAGGTCGCCCTCGGCGTCGCTGTAGAGCACCGACCCGCGCGACCGGCCGCCGTGCGCGACGTAGTCCGCCATCGCGGACAGGTACACGTACGCGCTCGTGAGGATGTCCCGCACGAGGAATGTCCGGTTGACGGCACGGCGTGAGCCGCCGTCGGCGACGACGAGGTCCTCGTACCCGGTCAGCCACGCGTGCACCTGCGTGAGGGCCTCGTGGATCGACGCCTCCGAGCGCACCGGCCCGGCCTTCTCGCTCATGAGCCGCTGCACGTCCCGCAGCAGGTCACCGGTGTTGTCGGCGGCCCCGGCGGCGGCGCGTCCCGTGGCGCGGGCCGTGAGGTCGAGCGCGGCGACGAGCACCGGCTCGGCCGCGTCGACGAACGCGGCCTCGTCCGCCGGCTTCTCGTCACGGCGCGCCGCGATGTACTGCGCCGCGCGCGTCGCACCGACCTGCCCGCTGTTGAGCGCGGCGCCGCCGGGCCGGTAGACGCCGTGCGCTCCCCCGGCCTCGCCGACCGGGAAGAACCCCGCGACGTTCGACTGCCACCACGCGTCGACGACGAGCCCGCCGTTGTTGTGCTGCGCGCACACGTCGACCTCGAGCAGGTCGGTCTCGAGGTCCACGTACGGGTTCTTGTCCAGGTAGAACTGGTACGCGGGCTCGTTCATGCGCCGCAGCCGCTGGATCGGGGTGCCGGACAGCACGTCGGCCTTCTCGAGGTACGCGTACGCCTCGGGGCTCAGCACCGAGGGGTCGAACGTGTCCTGCACGGGGTTGCGGCGGAAGTCGAGGAACACGCGCCGCCCGCGCAGCACGGTCTCGCGGTAGACGAGCAGGTCGATCAGCGAGGACCCGTCGCGCGCCTTGCGGATGTCGAACGGCCACTGGTAGCCCTTGAGGAACACCAGGGACATGAGCCGGCCGTAGTCGTCGATCGCCTCGGTGAGGAACTCGCGCTCGTCGCCGCCGTCGGCGTCGGTCGAGACGAACCGCGGGATGACCTGCATGTACGTGCCGGAGACGTTCCACCGCGGCTTGGTCGACGCGAGGCCGAACTGCCACTCGGTGAGGTTCTTGCCGTGCACGCCCGCGCGGTAGGCCGCCCCCGACGCCCCCCACTGGCCGTTGGGGAACACCCGCGTCGCGTACATGCCCGCGGGCCCCCCGGTGGCGTAGACGAGGTTGGTGCACCGCAGCAGCAGCCACGGGCTGCGCGCACCGTCGTGCGGCACGTCGGTGCGCAGGACGAGCAGCCCGGCGACCTTGCGTGCGCCGGGTCCGCCCACGGGGTCGGGCTCGGTCACGACGTCGACGACGCGGCACTCGTCGAACACGCGCGTGCCGTCCGCCTGGACCTTCTTCTCGAGCTTCTCGACCATCGTGCGGCTCGTGTACGGGCCGACCGACGTGGCGCGTCGGCGCGGGTCGTGGTCGGTCTTGTACCCGATGAACTCGCCGAACCGGTTCTGCGGGAACGGCACGCCCAGGTCGACGAGGTGCAGGAACCCGCGCGCCGACAGCGCGGCCTCGGCGAGCGCGTTGTCACCGTCCATCGCCCCGCCGTCGTACAGCGTCCGGGCCATCTCGCGCACGGAGTCGTCGTCGCCGCCGGACAGCGTGAGCTTGTAGTACGTCTGCTTGTCGGACCCGGCGTTGCGGGACGCCCCGGCGCCGATCTTGTCGGCCACCATGACGACGTCGTCGTGCCCGTGCTGGACGAGGCGGTCGGCCGCGCAGTAGCCGGCGGAGCCGGTGCCGACGACGACGGTGGTGGCGGTGACGACGGGGACGTCGTGCCCGCCGATGCGCAGGAGCTGCGGCTGGTGACGGGTCGTGGGCTCGTTCATGGTCGCTCCGCTCACAGGACCGGGATGTGCATGCCGCCGTCGACGTGGAAGACCTCGCCCGTCGAGTACGGGGTCTGGCCCGACGCGAGGATCGCGACGGCCCCGGCGACGTCGGCGGGACGACCCCACCGGTTGACGGGCGCGAGGCCCTGCGCGATGAGCGCGTCGTACTTGCCGGTGACGCCGGCCGTCATGTCGGTCGCGATGACGCCCGGCCGGACCTCGTAGACGACGACGCCCTCGGGCCCGAGCCGCGCGGCCCACAGCTGCGTCGCCATGCCGACGCCCGCCTTGGAGATGCAGTAGTCGCCGCGGTTGGTCGAGACGGTCGTCGCCGAGATCGACGAGACGTTGACGACCGTGGCGACCGGGCCGTCCGGAGGCTCCGGCAGGGCGTCGAGCGGGCCGCGCAGCTCGATGACGCGACGGGCGAACTCCTGCGTGAGGAAGTACGGGCCGCGCAGGTTGATGCCCAGGACGCGGTCGAACGACTCGGCGGTCGCGTCCAGCAGGTCGGCGCGCACGGACGGTGCGACGCCCGCGTTGTTGACGAGGAGGTCGAGGCAGCCCCACGCGTCGACGGCGTCGTCGACGTAGCGGCGGTGGTCGTCGAGGTCGGCGACGGAACCGCGCACGTACCGGACGAGCGCGGGGTCGCCCGCGGCGTCGCGCAGCTCGGCGAGCACGTCGGCGGGCTCCTCACGGGTCGCGAGGATCGAGACGGCGAAGCCGTCGGCGACGAGGCGCCGGCTGATGCCGAGCCCGATCCCGCGGTTGCCTCCGGTGACGAGTGCGACGGGGGGCATCGGTGCCTTCCAGGGTCGGGCCCGGGGTCGGGCGGACGCGCGGAGGGCAGGTGCCCGGCGCGCCGGTGCGGCGGGTGCGTCGCGGACGGTCGCGCCCCCGCCGGCGACGATCGGCGGAGGCGCGGCCCAGCGGCGACCGGGCACGGTCGGCGGTGCCCGGCGGGTCGATCGTCGCACGCGGACGACGTAGGTGGCAAGCGCTTTCCTACACGCGTCGCCATGCGAGGATCGACGCGTGACCCGGAGCGCGCGCTGATGTCCGCCGTGCTCACCGCCCTGGGCACCATGGGCGCCGTCGTCGCGCTCGGCTGGGTGCTCAGCCGCTGGCGCGTGCTCGGCGAGCGGGCCGCACCCGTGCTCGCCCGCGTCGTCTTCGCGGTCGCCACGCCCGCGCTCCTGCTGTCGACCGTCGCGCACGCCGACCTGCACCTGCTCGTGTCGCGCACCGCGGTCGTCACGTGGGTCTGCACGACGCTCGTCGCGCTCGTCGCCGTCGTCGTCCTGCGGCTCTGGTGGCGGCGGTCCGCGGCCGACGTCACGGTCGGCACGCTCGCGTCGTCGTACGTCAACGCCGGCAACATCGGGCTGCCGCTCGCGGTCTACCTGCTCGACGACCCCGTCGCCGTCGTCCCCACGCTGCTGTTCCAGCTGCTCGTGCTGGCCCCCGTCGCGTTCACGGCGCTCGACGCGCACGCCGCCCGCGGGCGCACCACGACGGAGGACGGTCCGCGCGACGCCGTGCCGCTCGGCCTGCGCGCCGCGGCCGTCGCGCGCCGCACGCTCAGCAACCCGATCATCGTCGGCACGCTCACCGGCCTCGTGCTGGCCGCCCTGCCGTGGTCGCTGCCCGAGGTCGTGTACGAGCCGTTCCGGCTGGTCGGCGCCGCCGCGGCACCGCTCGCGCTCATCACGTTCGGCATGTCGCTCGCGGTCCCCCGCGCCGCAGGCGGCAGCCCGCCCCGGCGCGACCTCGCGCTCGCGGTCGGCCTGCGCTCGGCCGTGCACCCGCTGCTCACGTGGGGCGTCGGCACCGCGCTCGGCCTGCCGGCGTCCGCGCTGCTCGCCGTCGTCGCGATGGCCGCGCTGCCCACCGCGCAGAACGTGCTCGTCTACGCCCTGCAGTACCGCCACGGCGAGGCGCTTGCACGTGACGCCGGGCTCGTGTCGACCGTGCTGTGCGTGCCCGTGCTGCTCGTCGTCGCCGCGACGCTCGGCTGACCGCCACGCCACGACCGTCACGTCCCCGGCACCCGCCACGTCCCGTCGAGCTCCACGACCCGGGCACCGTCACCCGCGAGACCAGGCTCGGGGAGCCGACGGCGCTGCGTGGTCGACCCGCGCCCGGTCTCGCGCAGCGGGCGGCCGACCGACCGGACCGGGAGCACTCAGTCCCGGCGGCGCGGGCGCGCGCGCACGTGCATGCGCTCGCCCTGCGGGCCGTAGAGGGCGAGCACCTCGGTCGGACCGTCGGCGACGTTGCCGATCCAGTGCGGCACGCGCGTGTCGAACTCCGCGACCTCGCCCGCAGCCAGGTCGAGCGCGCGGCCACCCAGCACGAGCCGCAGCGACCCGGACAGCACGTACAGCCACTCGTACCCGTCGTGCACACGCGGCTCGCCGACCTCGGCGGGCGTGCGCGGCGGGTAGACGAGCTTGTACGCGCGCGGACCGTCGCCGTGCCTGCTGAGCGGCACGTACGTCACGCCGTGGCGGACGGTCGGGTGCGCCGGGACGCGCGGGTCGTCGCCGGTCGGGACGTCCACGAGCTCGTCGATCGTCACCTCGTGGAACCGCGCGAGCGGCAGCAGGAGCTCGAGCGTCGGCCGGCGCAGGCCCGACTCGAGGCGCGACAGCGTGCTCACGGAGATGCCGGTGGCTCCCGCGACGTCCGCAAGCGTGGCCGGCCGCCGCTCGCGCAGCGCGCGCAGCCGGGGGCCGACGGTGTCGAGCACCGTGCCGAGGTCGTCCACGCCGACCATTTGCCATCACAGCAACGTCGCTTGTCAAGATGGCACGGCTCCGCGCAGGCTCGGAGCATGCCTCCCACACCCGCACCGCTCCCGCCCGTCGACGTCCTCGTGCTCGGCGGCGGGGCCGCCGGCCTGTCCGCCGCGATGAGCCTGGGACGGTCGCGTCGCACGGTGCGCGTCCTCGACGCGGGCGAGCCCCGCAACGCCACGTCGCCGCAGGCCCACAACCTCCTCACGCGCGACGGCACGCCCCCGGCCGAGCTGCTCGCCGTCGGCCGCGACGAGGTCACGCGCTACGGCGTCGAGGTCGTCACGGCGCTCGTCGTCGCGGCGCGGGTCGTCCACGTGCCGGCGGACGACGCGCCGCCGGAGCCCGCGTTCGAGGTCGACACCGCCGACGGCCGCACGCACCGCGCACGGCGCCTGGTCGTGACGACGGGCATGCGCGACGAGCTGCCCGACGTGCCCGGCCTCGCCGCGCGCTGGGGCCGCGACGTGCTGCACTGCCCGTACTGCCACGGGTGGGAGG
>JAFAEH010000286.1 GCA_023424135.1 Actinomycetes bacterium
GTGGTCGAGCCGCAGCTCGACGACGTCCGCGACACCGGCAGGCAGGTCGCGCGCGAGCGCCGCGCCCTCGTCGGGGGTGGCGGCGACGAGCGGGACGCACACCGCCGGCGGGCCCCCACCGAGGGTCGTCCCGCGCAGGGTCAGCGTGCCGTCGCTCGTCGCCATGGCACCGATTCTCGGGCATGCCGTGCCGTGCGGTGCGCCTGGGCCACCGTCGGCCCGGCCGGCTGCCGGCCCGGTTGGTCGTCGGCCCGGCCGACGGTCAGCCGACCGCGTCGGCCACGAACGTCGCCCACACGTGCTTGCCGGCCTCGTCCGACCACCAGCCGATCTCGGCCGAGAGCCGCCGGGCGATCTGCAGGCCGAACCCGCCGTCGCCCGGTGCCCGTCCCTCGGCGAGGAACGGCGCGTGCGACGGGTCGCCGTCGGACACGACGACGAGCACGTGGGTGCCGTCGAGCCCGAGCCGGACCTGCGCGGGTGGTCGCCCGTGCGCGAGCGCGTTGGTCGCGAGCTCGGACGTCACGAGCACGACGGTGTCGGTCGGCGGGGCGCCCTGCCCGGTGAGGTCGGGCGCCGAGGCGGAGAGCTGCTCGCGCAGGTCGCCGCGCAGCGTGCGGAGCTGGGCGGCCTCGTCCACCACCCAGCGTCGCAGCGACAGGAACCGGTCCGGGGGGCGGGAGGCGGGCAGCGCGTGCCCGTGCCCGCCGGGGCGCATGAGGTCGTCCGGGGGGAGCGCGCCCGGGGGTGGCGGGGCCGTCGTGGACGGTGCGGGCGCCGCGGCGGGGGCGGCACCGGGCGCGGTCAGCTGCGGCTCGTCGCTCACGTCCCCCACCCCCGTCCCGGGTCCCTGCCGTCGTCGCTCGCGCGCCCCGCGCCGGGGGCACCCGGCCACGGTAGGCGCCCCGGGGTGATCGCACCACCGATACGGCCGCCCGCCTTGCGCAGACGTGGACAGACGTCCATGATCCGCCCGGGCGCATGCCCCCGTCGGGCGTGTCGGAGGGCGCCGGTAGCGTGCGCCGCGCCGCACCGACGGTGGTGGGGCGACGCGACGACGAGGGGGCAGGCGATGCGGTTCGGCTTCGTGGGCACGTTCGGGACGGTCCAGCAGGTCGTGGACATGGCGGTCGAGACCGAGGAGCACGGCTGGGACGGGTTCTTCACGTGGGACGGCATCGACCTCGACGGGATGGACGCGTGGGACCCGTGGGCGGTGCTCGCGGCCGCAGCGGTCCGGACGACGAGCGTGACGCTGGGTGCGCTCGTGTTCGCGCTGCCCCGGCGTCGCCCGTGGGTGTTCGCCAAGCAGGCGGTGACGGTCGACCACCTCTCCGGCGGTCGGCTCGTGCTCCCCGTCGGCCTGGGCGTGCCGCAGGACTCGGCGGTCGCGCGCGTCAGCGGTGAGGCGACGACCGTGCGGCAGCGGGCCGAGCAGCTCGACGACGCGCTGGCGGTGCTGGACCGCTCGTCCACGGGTGAGCGGTTCGACCTCGACGGGTACCACCTGACCGTCGAGCAGATGCAGCTGCGCCCGCGTCCCGTGGCGCGCCCGGACGGGAGCACCCGCATCCCCGTGTGGGTCGTCGGCGCCTACCCGGCCGAGCGGTCGATGGGCCGTGCCGCCCGGTGGGACGGTGTGATCCCCCAGCACCGCGGGGAGCGCGCGATGGAGTCGCTGACCCCGCAGGACGTCGCGGACGTCGTCGCCTGGGTGCGGGAGCACCGTGCCCCCGACGCCGGGCCGTTCGACGTCGTGCTGCACGGAGAGCTCCCGAGCGACCCGGCGCAGGCGCGGGAGCACTGCGCGGCGCTCGCGGAGGCCGGTGCCACGTGGTTCGTCGACGCGCTGTGGGATCCCGCGACGGCGACCCCCGACGCGCTGCTCGCGCGCATCCGGCAGGGACCGCCGCGCACCTGACGCGCGTCCCCGCACCCTGCGGCGGACCGGCCCGTGGCAGTCCGTGGACAGCCCGACCATGGGCCGGTACGTGATCCGATGTGGCGTCTCAGGCGGTCAGCAGGGGCAGGGGGTCGTCGGGGTCGTCGTCCGGGGTCGGGCGCAGCGCACGGAACACGGCCCACGACACGCCGACGACGGGGACGGCGACGACCGCGCCGACGAGGCCGCCCACGATCGTCCCGGCGGAGACCACGACGCCGACGACCATCGCGTGCAGCCGGATGTGCTTGCCCATGATCACCGGCTGCAGCACGTGCCCCTCGAGCTGGCCGATGAGCGCGATCCCGACGCCCACCGCGACCATCGACCAGAACCCGTTGGCGGCGAGCGCGACGAGCATCGCGACGATCATCGCCGCGGGTGCGCCGATCAGGGGGATGAACCCGCCGACGAACACGAGCACCGCGAGCGGGCCCGCCAGCGGCACCCGCAGGGCGAGCAGCAGCACGAACGCGAGCGTGCCGATGCACACCGCGGTGTAGAACGCGCCGCGGGTGTACCCGCCGAACGCACGCCACGCCGCCGCGCCGGCGGTGCGCAGCCCGGGGCGCGACGTGACGGGGAGCTGGCGCACCGTCCACGTCCACATCTGGCGCCCGCCGCCGAGGAAGCACGCCGCGCAGAACACACCGAGCGCGATCACCATGAACCACACGAGCACCGAGCCGACCTGGGCGGCCGCGCTGCCCGCGAGTGTCCAGCGGTTCGCCTCCCACCACTGCGTGATCGTGGCGAAGATCCCGTCGATCTCCTCATCCGAGACGGTCACGGGCAGGCGTCCGCTGCGCAGCAGCTGGACCAGGTCGTCGACGCCCGCCTGGATGGCCGTGCCCATGTGCTGCCACTGCCCGGCGACAGCCACGACGACGAACGCGATGAGCCCGGCGACACCGAGCGCACCGACCAGCAGCGCGAGACCGACGGCGGGGCCCGTCGGCAGCCACCGGCGCAGGAACGTCGCGACCGGACCCAGCACGGCGGTGATGACCAGCCCCAGGAAGAGGGCGATCATCACGAGCTGCACCTGCACGGCCGCCCAGACGACGATCGCGAGGACCGCGCACGCCGCGACCACGCGCCACGACCACGCACCGGTCACCGCGAGCCAGTGCGGCACGAGCGCCGCGGGTGCAGCAGACGCGGGGGTCGGGGCCGGGGGCGTCGTGGGTGCGGCGGCCTGCGGGGCGGCGGCGTCGGGGGCGGGTGTCTGCGCGTCCGCGCCGCGTCCGCCGGTGTCCGCGCCCACGTCTGCGGGCCGGTCGTCGTCCGGACCGTCCCCTGCGGGGGCCCCCGCCGTGCCGTGCGTCGAGGTCACCTGGGAACGCTAGCGGGCGCGGGCGTCCTGTGCGTCCCCTTCGCGAGGATCATCCTCGCGCGTCACGTCCCGCCCGGGGGTCAGGAGGTGCGTCGCGGCGGGCGGGTCATGGGGAAGATCTGCGGGCCGCCGGGTGCGAGCGGCACGGGCTCGTGCGCCTCCGTGTACCCGCGGTGGACGTAGTAGGAGACGTTCGAGGGCTTGGTCGTCTCGAGGTACGAGGGGACGCCCGCGGTGTCGAGGTCGGCCAGGAACTGGCGCATGAGCACGGTGCCGCGGCCCGCACGCTGCAGGTCGGGGCGCACGCCGAAGGCCTCCACGTACCAGCAGTCCGGGGGCACGCCCTGCGCCGTCAGCTCGCCGAAGCGGATGATGCCGCGGCTGTGCTCGCGCGTGTGCACGGCGATCCGGGCGACGCGCCCCGCCTGCGCCAGCCAGCGACGCAGCGGCATGGGATAGGTCCCGGGCGGGTACAGCGCGAGCACGCCGGTGACCTCGTCGCCGAGCTTGGTGACCAGCACGCGCCCGTGGCGCAGGCCGTCCGCGAGGGTCATGCGGTAGACCTCGCGCAGCTCGCGCTCGCGGCGCGCGCGCACGGGGAACAGGTGCGAGTAGCCGGGGTCCTCGGCGAGCGCGGCGGCGAGCACCGCGGCGGCGCGCACGCGGTCGCGCGGGTCGAGCAGCCCGAGCGTGTCGGGCGGGTCGACCCGCGCGTGCGTGCCCGGCGAACGTCCCCCTGCGTCCATGAGGGCATCGTGTCCCGGACGTGCGTCCAGGTGCAACCGGAGGGCTGTGATCGGTTCCGCGTGCCCGCCCGCACGGGGCCGCGCGGCGTGCCCGTGCCGACGGCGGCGGCGTGCTGCGGGCCGCCGCGAGTGGGGAGGACGGGTGAAGATCACTCCCGAACGTCCCCACCGGACGGCCGGACGGTGCCAGGCTCGGGGGACTCCCCGCGGGTGCCACGTCGTCGTGCGTCCACCCACGTCCGCCGACGAGGTCGGACGGGTGGGGCGACGGACAGGAGGAGCACCGGTGCGAGCGACGCCCAGGCGGGCACGGGTACGAGGGGCTGCGGCGCTGACGCTGCTCGCGGTCGTGGCGGCGACGGCGTCGGCGTGCTCACCGAGCACCCCGGACCCCCGCCCCGCGGCGGAGGCGCTGGCGGCGGCGCTGGCCTCGGGCACGTTCGCGGAGGTCCCGTTCGCACCCGACGTCCAGGCGGAGGTCGTGGCGAGCACGCGCGAGAGCGTCGTCGAGGGACTCGGTGACGCGGCGGACGCGAGCGTCGAGGTCGCCGAGGTCACGGTCGCGGACGACGAGCAGAGCGCCACCGCGCGGCTCGACGTCGCGTGGGACCTGCCGTGGGTCGACGACGACTGGACGTTCCCCGTCACCGCGCAGCTCGTGCGCAGCGAGGACGACGACGAGCAGCCGTGGCGGGTGCGCTGGACGCCGGCGCTGCTCGCGCCGGACCTCGTCGAGGGGGAGCGGCTGACCCTCGCGCGCGAGGCCGCACCGCGCGGCGACGTGCTGGGTGCCGGCGACGCGGTGCTCGTCGAGCCGCGCTCGGTCTGGCGCGTCGGGATCGACAAGGCGAACGTCGCCGAGCCCGAGCAGGACGCCGCGGCCCGCGGGCTCGCGGGTGCGCTCGCGATGGACGCCGACGCGTTCGCCGCGCGGGTCGCCGCCGCCGGGCCGAAGGCGTTCGTCGAGGCGATCGTCGTGCGGGCGGGCGACCCGGCGTACGACGTCGAGGCGCTGGACGCGCTGCCGGGCGTCGCGGCCCTGCCGGACGAGATCCCGCTGGCCCCGACCCGGACGTTCGCGCGCGCGATCCTCGGGACGGTCGGCGATGCGACGGCGGAGATCGTCGAGGCGTCGCAGGGCGCGGTCGTCGGGGGCGACCGGGTGGGGCTGTCCGGGTTGCAGCGGCAGTACGACGAGCAGCTGCGCGGGACGCCCGGCGTGCTCGTACGGGCGGTGGCCGAGGCCGGCGGGGCCGAGCGGGTGCTGTTCGAGCGTGAGCCGGTCGCGGGTGAGCCGCTGCGCACGACGCTGGACCCCACGCTCCAGCAGCGCGCCGAGGACGTCCTCGCGGCCGTCGGGCCCGCCGCGGCGATCGTCGCGGTGCGCCCCTCGACGGGCGAGGTGCTCGCGGCGGCCAGCGGACCGGGCAGCGAGGGCCTGTCGACCGCGACGGTCGGGCAGTACGCGCCGGGGTCGACGTTCAAGGTGGTCAGCGCGCTCGCGTACCTGCGCGGCGGGCTCACGCCCGACTCGACCGTGAGCTGCCCGCCCGCGATCTCGGTCGACGGCCGCACGTTCCAGAACTTCCCCGGCTACCCGGCGTCCGCCCAGGGTGACGTGCCGTTCCGGACGGCGTTCGCGCACTCGTGCAACACGGCCTTCATCGGGTCGCGCGACCTGGCCGACCAGGACGACCTGCTCGCGGCGGCGCGCTCGCTGGGTCTGGAGCCGGCGGCCGCGCTGGGCTTCCCGGCGTTCCTCGGCACGGTGCCCGACGAGGCCACGGGAACCGCCCACGCGGCGTCGGTGATCGGGCAGGGGCAGGTGCTCGCGTCGCCGCTCGGCATGGCGACCGTCGCGGCCTCGGTCGCGGCGGCCCGCACGGTCGTCCCGCGGCTCGTCACGCCGACCGACGACGGGGCCGACGGCTCCGACGCGACCGCGACGGCCGACGAGGACGGTGCGCAGGAGGCGTCCGACGACGCGACGTCGGACGACGACCTGCCGCCCGCCGAGCCGCTGACGGCCGACGAGGCCGCCGCGCTGCAGGACATGATGCGCGCGGTCGTCACGGAGGGTGGCGCGGGTGTCCTCGCGGACGTCCCGGGCGAGCCCGTGCTCGCCAAGACGGGCACCGCGCAGTTCGGCACGTCCGACGACCTGCGCAACCACGCGTGGATGATCGCGGTGCACGGGGACCTGGCCGTCGCGGTGTTCGTGGGCGAGGGGGACTACGGTTCGACGACGGCCGGTCCGCTGATGCGTGCGTTCCTGGCCGACTGACGTCGACGACGACCCGCTGACCCGTGGAGGGACGATGACCGCACGCCACGTGCCGGGCGCCGAGGGCTGGATGCGGCCGCTGCCGGGGACGACCCTGACGGTGAGCGCGGTCGCGCTCGGGGGTGGGCCGCTCGGGAGCATGCCGCAGCTGTTCGGGCAGGACGTCTCGCCCGAGCGTGGCATCGACACGGTCCGCGCCGCGCTGCACTCCGACGTCCGGTTCGTCGACACGTCGAACGGCTACTCCGGCGGGGAGAGCGAACGACGCATCGGTGCCGCGCTGACCGCCGCGGGCGGACCGCCCGCGGACGTCGTCGTCGCGACGAAGGTCGACCCGGACGGCGCCGACTACTCCGGTGAGCGCGTGCGCCGCTCGGTCGACGAGTCCCGCGCACGCCTGGGCCTGGACCACCTGCCGCTGGTGCACCTGCACGACCCGGAGTTCCACGAGTTCGACGACCTCACGGGCCCGGGCGGTGCCGTCGAGGCGCTCGTCGAGCTGCGGGAGTCGGGCGCGGTCGGTGCGATCGGGCTCGCGGGCGGGCGCGTGCAGGAGATGGCGCGCTACCTCGCGCTCGGGGTGTTCGACGTGCTGCTCGTGCACAACCGCTGGACGCTCGTCGACCGGTCGGCGGGCACGCTGGTGGCCGAGGCCCGCTCGCGGGGCATGGGCGTGCTCAACGCCGCGGTGTACGGCGGAGGGATCCTCGCGCACCAGGCCGGCGGTCCGACGACGTACGGGTATCGGCCGGCCCCGGCCCCGGTGCTCGCCGCGGTCGAGGCGATGCGCCGCGTGTGCGCCGCGCACGGCACGGACCTGGGGACGGCGGCGCTGCAGTTCTCGCTGCGCGACGAGCGCTTCGCGGCGACGATCGTCGGGATGTCGCGCCCGGAGCGCGTCGGGCAGACGCTCGCCGCCGCGGCCGCGCCGCTGCCCGACGCGCTGTTCGACGAGCTCGAGACCCTGGTGCCGCCGGCGTCGACGTGGCTCGACGCACCGTTCGACGCGTGACCGGGCGGGCGTGCGACCGCTGACCGGACGGCGGACGTCCGGGGCCGTGCGCGCGACGACCGGCTGCGTGGACAGGGGCATCGATTACCGTTCACCCCGACGAGGTGGGCGCCGGCGCGCTCGTCGGGACGGAGCGAGATGACCGACCAGGTGGGGCCGCCGTCCCCCGGGGCCGGCGCCGCGGGTCCCGGCACGACGCCCGTCGTCGGCACACCTGCCGCGGGCACGCCCGCCGTCGACCTCGACACGTGCGCCGACGAGCCGATCCGCGTGCCCGGCTCGGTGCAGCCGCACGGTGTCCTGCTCGCGGTCGGCGAGCACGACCTGCGGGTACGGCACGTCTCGGCGAACGTCGTCGACCTGGTGGGACGCACCGCGGACGAGCTGCTCGGCGCGCCGCTCGCCGACGTCCTGGGCGGGCCCGCCGCGGACGCGGTCCGTGACCACGTCCGCTCCGGGGGGCGCCTGCGCGGGCGCAACCCCGTGGACGTCGTCGTCGCGACACCCGCCGGGCCGGTCCGCGCCGACGCGCTCCTGCACCGCACGACGCTCGCGGGCCGACCCCTGCTCGTCGTCGAGCTCGAGCCTGCGCACGGACCACGCCCCTACACGTACCCGGGCACCTACGCGGGCGTGCGGGACGCGCTCGACCGGCTCGGCGCCGCCGCGACCCTCGAGGAGCTGTACGACGTCGCGGCCCAGGAGGTCCGGGCCCTCACCGGCTTCGACCGCGTGATGGTCTACCGCTTCGACGACGACTACAACGGCGAGGTGGTCGCCGAGGCGCGCCGCGCCGACCTCAACCCGTTCCTCGGGCTGCACTACCCGGCCTCGGACATCCCGCCGCAGGCGCGGGCGCTGTACGAGACGAGCGGGATCCGGCTCATCGCGGACGTGGGCTACACACCCTCGCCGATCGTCCCGGCGCACGACGCGGCGTCGGGCGAGCCGCTGGACCTGACCTACGCGGCGCTGCGCAGCGTGTCTCCCGTGCACGTCGAGTACCTGACGAACATGGGCGTGCGCGCGTCGATGTCGATCTCGCTGCTGCGCGGCGGGCGTCTGTGGGGACTCGTCGCGTGCCACCACTACGCCGGCCCGCACGCGGTCCCGTACGGCGTCCGGGCGTCCGCCGAGTTCCTCGGCTCGGTGCTCTCGCTGCGGCTCGTCGGCCGCGCGCAGGACCGTGAGCTCGAGCGCGAGCTGGAGGCGCAGGCCGCGATCGCGCGTGTGCTGCCCGTCGCGCGCGACCCCGACCTGGGCCTCGCGGAGGCGCTCGCGGAGCGCGACCCGGGCCTGCTCACCGTGGTGCCGGCGCACGGCCTCGTCGTCGTCGCCGACGGTCGGGCGGCGACCGCGGGCGACGTGCCGGACGACGTCGACCCGCTGCGCGCCTGGGTGCTGGCCCAGCCCGACCCGGTGACGGTGCGCACCGCGCTCGGCGAGAGCGACCCCGCGCTCGCGGCGACGCTGCCGGACGTCGCCGGGCTCCTCGCGCTGCGCCTGCCCGACGACCAGGTCGTGGTGTGGCTGCGGCACGAGCAGGTGCGGGACGTCTACTGGGGCGGCGACCCGCAGAACAAGGCCATCGCGCGCCGCGAGGGCGACCGCGTCCGGCTCAGCCCGCGCAAGTCGTTCGACCGCTGGCGCGAGGTCGTGCGCGGACGCAGCGAGCCGTGGGCACCGGCGCACGTGCGGGCGGCGCACGACCTGCGCTCCCGGCTGCTCGAGGTCGTCATCGTGCGCAACCGCTGGCAGCTGGCCGCCGCACGTGCCGTCCAGCTCTCGCTGCTGCCGCAGCGCCTGCCCCAGGTGCCGGGCTGGGCGCTGCACGCGCGGTACGCACCGGCCGCGGGCGGGCGTGTCGGCGGGGACTGGTACGACGCGCTCGAGCTGCCCGACGGCCGGTTCGCGGTCGTCGTGGGCGACGTCGCCGGGCACGGTGTCGGGGCGGCCGCGGCGATGGGGCAGCTGCGCAACGCGCTGCGCGCCTACCTGCTGCAGGGCGCCGACGTGGGCGACGCCCTGGCGGACCTCGACCGCCTCGCCCGGCGGACGATGCCGGAGGACATGGCGACGGTCGTCGCCGCCGTCGTCGACCCCGCGACGGGCGTCGCGACGCTCGCCGTGGCGGGCCACCCGCGCCCGCTCGTGCTGTCGGCCGACGGGGGCGCCGTGCTCGCCCCGGTGCGCGTCGACCGGCCCGTCGGCGTGGGATCGGGTGACCCGCAGGTCCTGGAGCTGCGGCTCGAGCCGGGCGGTGGCCTCGTGCTCTACAGCGACGGGCTCGTGGACTCGCGCACGACCGCGCTGGCGGACGGCATCGAGCGGCTCGTCGCCGCGTTCGACCGCCCCGACCCCACCGTGCCGGTGGACGTCGACGAGGTCATGGCGGACTGCCAGGACCCGGACTCGAAGGACGACATGACCCTGCTGCTGCTGTGCCGTGACCTCGACCTGCCGTCGGGGGCCCGCCCGTGAGCGTCCGGCGGGCCCTCGCCCGCGGGTTCTGGCGCGTGAGCCGGTGGACGCTGCGCACCGAGCGGCTGCCGCGCGACGGTGCGGGTGTGCTCATCGGCGCCCCGCACACCTCCAACTGGGACTTCGTCCTGATGCTCGCGATCGCGTGGGAGGCCGAGCTGCCGTTCCGCTGGCTCGGCAAGCACACGCTGTTCCGCGGCCCGGCGGGTCCGCTGATGCGCGCGCTGGGCGGCATCCCGGTCGACCGGCGCGACCCGGCGGGCCTGGTCGACGAGCTCGTCGCGCGCCTGGGCGAGGGTGAGCGGTTCTACCTCGTCGTGACGCCCGAGGGGACGCGGTCCGGCCAGGGCTGGAAGTCGGGGTTCTACCGCATCGCGCGGGCGGCGGACCTGCCCGTGACCCTGGGGTACGTCGACCGCACGACGATGACGACGGGTCTGGGGCCGACGCTGACGCTGACCGGCGACCTGCGCGCGGACATGGACGAGGTCCGCGCGTTCTACGCCGACAAGTCCGGCTTCGCACCGTCGCGGCGCACCGAGCCGCGGCTGCGCGACGAGCGTGCCGCCGATGCGGGCGCACCGGATGCGGAGGGCTCGGACCCCGCCTAGCGTCGAAGGGGTCACCGAGGAAGGGAGGCTCATCATGGGTCTCGACGACAAGATCAAGCACGCGGCCGAAGAGGCGCAGGGCAAGGCCAAGGAGGCCTGGGGCAAGGCCACCGACGACGAGCAGCGCGAGGCCGAGGGCAAGGCGCAGCAGTCGCAGGCGAACCTCAAGCAGGCCGGCGAGGACGTCAAGGACGCGTTCCGCTGACGCACCCGCGTCCACCCGCCGAGCGCGGTGCTCGTCCGCCCGTACGGGCGGGACGGGTGCCGCGCTCGGTGTCGTCGTGCGGCGCTCGCGGTGCGCTCGCGGGCGGCTCGTCACCCGGTCGGGTGCGTCGGGGTGTGCGGTGCAGGGCTCCCGGGGGTGCGAACCGGGCCGACACGCCCGCCGTCCGGGTGAATTGGGCTCTTGTCCAGGACAAGTGACCCGGATCACTTCCCCTGAGCGTGAGAGCCGTCTAATGTCGGACTTGTCAGCGATAACGGCAAACCCTCCGCAAGGGGGGGACGCAAAGCCACGGGACCCACGCGGTCAGCCGGGCTACCGAACGAAGGGTTCCTCTCATGGACCGCGGATCCGCCGCCGAGCCGTACGAGGCTCGTAGCCAGTCCCTCCCCGTCGCCCGCTGGGCGTCGATCGCCGCCCGCCTCGAGGCGTCGGTGACCGTCCCCGCACAGCGCGACGCGCTCGCCGCCTGACGCGAGCGCCGCGACCTCGGCCCGGTACGCACCGGGGGGCATGAGCGAGCGTCAGGTCGCCGCCGTGCGGCACGCCAAGGACGAGACAGACGCGTACATCCGCGAGGTCGCGTCCAAGTCGCCCGCCGACCACATCGCCGACGCCAAGGCGCTGCTCGACGCGGGCGCGATCACGCCCGACGAGTTCGCGACGCTCAAGGCCAAGGCGCTCGCCTGAGCGGACGGCCGTCCCGCTGCGGCCCCGCGACCGGTCCGACACGGTCGCGGGGCCGTAGTGCGTCGTGGGTGGTCGTGCGTCGCGAGTCCTGGCGTCCGGCGAGCTGCGTCGGAGCGTGCTGTCGCGGTGGCGTCAGAGCTCGCCGATGCGCGTGAGGTAGCGCATCGCGAGCCAGCCGAACGGGATGCGCAGCCAGTAGGTCAGCAGGCGGAACAGCAGCGCGACCGTGCCTGCGACACCGATGTTGATGCCCGCGACGGTCGACAGGCTCAGGGCGAGCGCCGTCTCGACCGTGCCGATGCCGCCCGGTGTCGGCACGACCGACCCGGCCGTGTTCCCCGTGAGGTACACGAGCGCGACCTGCACGAGCGACGCCTCCTGCCCCAGGGCTGCGAGCGCCGCGTCGAACGCGAGCACGTACCCCATCGTCATGAGCACGTTGCCGCCGATGGCCAGCGCGAGCCGCCACGGCTGCCCCAGCACCTCGATGAGCCGGGGGAGGGTCTGGCGCATCGTCGGACCGACCGTGCGCTGCACCCACGTGCGCACCGGCGGGAACAGCAGCGCGGTCCCGACGAGCCCGGCGACGACCGCGAGGGCGATGAGCATCGCGGGCGACACCGAGAACGACGACGGCGAGTGCACCCCGGACGTCACCGTGAGGACGAGCAGCAGCAGCAGGGTCGTGACGAACTGACTGACCTGCACCAGTGCGACCGTGGCGCCCGCGAGCGAGCCGCTGACGCCGCGTCGCGTGAGCATCCGCAGGTTCAGGGCGGCGGGGCCGATGCCGGCGGGCGCCGCGAGCGCGACGAACGTCGCGGCGGTCTGCACGAGTGTCGCCCGCCACACCGACAGTCGGACCGGTGAGAACGCGACGAACGCGAGTGCGGCGCCGAGCAGCGTGAGCAGCCCGAGCGCGAACGCGAGCACCGAGTAGCGCCAGTCGCTCTCGGCCAGGACGGGCCCGATCTGCGCGACGTTGACGTACGTGAGGACGACGAACACGGCGACGACCGTCAGCAGGATCGTCAGCAGCGTGCGCGCGCCGAACCGGACGAGCTGCTGGGGCTGGACGTCGGCCTCGGGCAGGCGGGCGACGAGCGCGGAGCGCAGCTCGGCCAGGACCTCCTTGTGGGCGCGCATCTCCTCGCGGGTGCGCCGGGGCAGCGTGACGGTCTGCAGCAGCGGGCCGATGGCCTCGATCTCCCCGTCGGGCAGCACCTCGGCGGCGGAGCCGACGGCACGCGCGGCCCCGACGCGCAGCGCGAGCACGGCGACGAGCTGCGTGGTGTCGAGGCGGCGGGCGAGCTCCGAGGACGCGACGTCGCCGTGCTCCCACGCGGTGAGCCACACGCGAGGTCCGTCGGGGGAGCGCTCGACGAGGATGACGTCGGACGTGAGCGCGCGGTGCGCGACACCCGCGGTGTGCGCGAGCCGCAGCTGTGCCCAGATCGCGCGCAGCACCTCGTCGTCGACGTCCTCGCTCTCGAGGTCCGACAGCGGGACCGCGTCCCCCGTGGTCTCCTGCACCAGGAGCATCGAGTCCTGCGCCTCGGCGATGCTCAGGAGCTGCGGTGTGCGCACGCCCGCGGCGCTCGCGGCGTAGGACAGCAGCGCGGCGCGCTCGGTCGCCTGCCGCAGCGACAGCGACGAGCGTCCCTCGAGCCCGCGCAGGCGCATGCTGCGCCACAGGCGCGTGAGCATGCCGACGACCTGACGGTCGCCGTCGAGGACGAGCACGTCGCGGTGCTGCCCGTCGTCGGTCGTCACGTCGTACAGGCGGTCGCCGGCCGTGCGGGCGAGGGCGAGCCGTGCGGGGGTCGCGGGCGGCAGCGCGGCGAGGGTGTCGGTGGCGGTGCGGTCCGCCTCGAGCACCGGGTCGGGGACGCGGACGACGCTCGCGGGCACGACCCCGGCGCGGCGCAGCCCGGCGACCAGCGCCGAGCCGTACGCGCGCTCGGGGTCGACACCACCGACGTACCGCACGGCCAGGCCGGCCACGCGGCCGACGAGCAGGGCGAGCGCGATCCCCGGCAGCGACGCGGCCGCGGTGATGAGGACGACACCCGTCGTGACCCACAGCAGGTTCCACGACCACGCGACGGTGCGACGCCGGCTGCGCGGCCCCGCGACGGTGAGCAGCGCCGTGAGCATCGCCGAGTACTCGGGGATCGTCAGGCGCCAGGTGCCACCGAGTCGCACGGACAGGCCCTGGACGAGGGTCTCGGAGCCGAAGGTCTCGAACGTCCAGACCAGCGCGGCGACGACGAGCATCGCGGCGACGGCCGCCAGGACGGTCTGCAGGAGCTGACGTCCGAGGCGGCGCAGCGCGAGCTCGGTGAGCACGGCGATCGGCACGACGACGGTCGTGAAGCCGACGAGCACGTTGACGGGCACGAACAGGATGCGCCGCAGCAGGGTCGCGAACCCCTGCACGTCCTCGGCCACACCGGTCGTGGTGTTCTGCGCGTACGTCGCGAGCACGACGACGAGCACGGCGCCCACCGCGGTGAGCGTGGCGCCGAGCAGGTCGCTGGGGTGGTGCACGCGGATGGGCCGCACGTCCTGCACGTCGACGGGCGAGCGGACCGCGCGCACGGGGCCGGTGGGGGCGGGGTCCGTCGGGAGCAGGTCGGCGCCGGGCAGGGTGCTCGTCGTGCTCGTCGTGCGCGTCGTGCTCGTCGCGCCGGCCGTCGTCGTGCCCGTCGTGCCCGTCGCCGGACCGGGGTCGTCGACGGCACCGTCCGGTGCAGGCGTCGGCGAGGTCGGCATGCTTGCGAGTGTAGGCAGCGGGGCCTGCGGCGCTCCTCCGCCTCGCGGAGGGTGTTGCGGGACCGTGACTCATTCTCGCGTCGTCAACATCGGTTGACGGCAGGCGGTGGCGATGTCAACATGTGTTGACGTACTCGTCGTGAACGAGGTCGTGGACGAGGGAGATGACGTGACCCCCGAGGAGGCCGACATGACCGCACTCGTCGCCCGCGCGGAGGACGACGACCCGCTCGCCGCGCTGCGCGCGCTCGCGACCCTGCGCCGCGAGGTCGAGCAGCGCGAGACCGTCGCCGTGCGCCGTGCGCGCCACGCCGGCGTCTCGTGGGCGGCGATCGCCCTGATGCTCGGCGTCAGCAAGCAGGCCGCCCACCGCAAGTACGGGGGTCGCGGCCGGGGCGCGTGACCGGCGCACCCG
>JAFAEH010000287.1 GCA_023424135.1 Actinomycetes bacterium
ACGATCTCCGGCGCGTGCGGTGCCGGGCCCGCGGCCCAGCCCCAGCGCTGCGGGCAGGACGACCTCGAGCCGCTTGCCGCCGACCTCGACGACGACGCGCTCGAGCGCCGCGTCCGGCACCTGCTCGTCCTGCGGTGCGGGTGCCGGGGCGGTGCGGCCCAGGCCCGCGACGGTCTCGGCGAACTCGGTCTCGATCCAGCGCGTGTGCACCGAGAACGGCTGCGCGTCGTCGTGCGGCACGAAGGCGGGGGCCTCGAGCACCGCGCGGTGGAACGGCACGACGGTCGGGATGCCGACGACCTCGAGCTCGGCCAGCGCGCGACGGGCGCGCTCGACGGCCTGGCGGCGGGTCGCACCCGTGACGACCACCTTGGCGATCATCGAGTCGAACAGGCCGGAGACGGCGTCGCCCTCGACGACGCCCGAGTCGACGCGCACGCCGGGGCCGGACGGGAAGCGCAGGCGCGTGATCTTGCCCGGCGCGGGCAGGAACCCCGCGGCGGGGTCCTCGCCGTTGATGCGGAACTCGATCGAGTGGCCGCGCGTGGCGACCTCGGTGTAGCCGAGCGGCTCGCCCGCCGCGATGCGCAGCTGCTCGCGCACCAGGTCGATGCCGCTGATCTCCTCGGTCACGGGGTGCTCGACCTGCAGGCGCGTGTTGACCTCGAGGAACGAGACCGTCCCGTCGGCGCCCACGAGGAACTCGCACGTCCCCGCGCCGACGTACCCGGCCTCGCGCAGGATCGCCTGCGACGCCTCGACGAGCGTGCGGCGCTGGTCGTCGGTCAGGAAGGGCGCGGGGGCCTCCTCGACGAGTTTCTGGTGACGGCGCTGCAGCGAGCAGTCGCGCGTCGAGACGACCACGACCGTGCCGTGCTCGTCGGCCAGGCACTGCGTCTCGACGTGCCGCGGCCGGTCGAGGTACCGCTCGACGAAGCACTCGCCGCGGCCGAACGCCGCGACGGCCTCACGGACCGCGGACTCGTACTGCTCGTCGATCTCGTCGGCCTCGCGCGCGACCTTCAGGCCGCGCCCCCCGCCGCCGAACGCCGCCTTGATCGCGATCGGCAGGCCGTGCTCGGCCGCGAACGCGTGGATCTCCGCGACGTCGCCCACCGGGTCGGGTGTCCCCGCGACGAGCGGCGCACCCGCTCGCTGCGCGATGTGCCGTGCGCTGACCTTGTCGCCCAGCGCGTCGATCGCCGCGGGTGACGGCCCGATCCACACCAGGCCCGCGTCGAGCACCGACTGCGCGAACTGGGCGTTCTCCGCGAGGAACCCGTAGCCGGGGTGCACGGCGTCGGCACCGGAGCGCCGCGCGACGTCGAGCAGCTTCGCGACGTCGAGGTACGTCTCTGCGGCGCGGGCGCCGTCGAGCGCGTACGCCTCGTCGGCGACGCGCACGTGCAGGGCCTCGCGGTCGGTGTCCGAGTACACGGCGACCGAGCCGATCCCGGCGTCGCGACAGGCACGGGCGATGCGGACGGCGATCTCGCCGCGGTTGGCCACGAGGACCTTGGTGATGGCGGGCACGGCTCACGGTAGCGCGCGATCGTCGCCCGGCCGACGCGCGCCTGGGCCGCCGCGGGAAGTCTGCGGTGTCGACCAACCCTCGCGCGCGCCGCTTGTAGGAACCCACCACGTGCGGGTCCACGGCTGCCCGCGGCCGCCCGGCGTCTTGGAGGAATCCGCTACTCCTGGGGGACGCGCAGCCCGTGGCGCCAGAGCGTGGGCACCGTCAGGCCGACGTCGGCGAGCAGGTGACGCAGCAGCGGCAGGCTCACGCCGACGACGTTGTGGTGGTCCCCCTCGATGCGCTCGACGAACGGACCGCCGAGGCCGTCGACCGTGAACGCACCCGCCACGGCGAGCGGCTCGCGCGTCGCGACGTAGGCCGCCACCTCGTCGTCGGACAGGTCCGCGAAGTGCACGACCGTCGACGCCGTGGCACCCAGGGTCGCGCCCGTGCCGCCGGAGGCCGGGTCGCGCTCGTCGACGAGCCAGTGGCCGGTGTGCAGCACGCCCGAGCGCGCGCGCATCGCGCGCCACCGGGCGGCCGCGTCGTCCGCGTCGCGCGGCTTGCCGAGCACCTCGCCGTCGAGCTCGAGCATGGAGTCGCAGCCCAGCACCACGACGTCCTCGTCGTCGTCCCAGCCGGGCACGTCGAGGTCGTCGAGGCGGCGCGCGACGTCCTCGGCCTTGGCCTGCGCGAGGACGAGCACCGCGTCGGCGGGCCCGAGGTCGCCGAACCGCTCGTGGGCAGCGGCGAGGACGGCGTCCTCGTCGACGGTCGACACCACGACCAGAGGGTCGAGGCCCGCAGAGGCCAGGGTCGCACGGCGGGCGGGGGAGGCGGAGGCGAGCAGCAGCCGGGTCACGTGCCGACCCTAGCCGCCCGCCCGCGTCGGTCCCGGGTCCGCCGGCGGCGGGCGGCACGGCCGGAGCTGCGTGCCCCGTCGCCGGGACGTGCGGCCCTGCACCGGGCACCGGTCGACAGGGCAGAATGACGCACCTGACCGCAGGGGCGAGGAGACGATGGTGGACGACCGGAACCAGGACGCGCGCGACGGGGGCCACGGGGCGCGGGTGGTCGAGCACGACGACGCGCTCGGCGACCTCGAGGACGTCGGCGACCTCGAGGACGTCGGCGACCTCGACGGCGACGTCCTCGACGACGACCCCGACCTGCGCCGGCCGGCCGGTCTCGCCTGGCGGCGGCGCACCGCGATCGAGATGGTCGTCTCGGGCCTCATCGGGCTGTACACCTCGTTCGTGCTGTCGATCGAGGCACTGACGATCGCGGGTGACAGCAGCGCGTCGCTGAGCTGTGACCTGAACGAGTTCATCAGCTGCGGGACCGTGGCGAGGTCGTGGCAGGCCGAGCTGTTCGGGTTCCCCAACGCCTTCCTCGGCATCGCCGCCGAGGCGGTGGTGATCACGCTCGCGGTCGCGCTGATCGGCGGCGTGGTCTTCCCGCGCTGGTTCATGCTCAGCGCCCAGGTGATCTACACCGCGGGTCTGGTCTTCGCCTGGTGGCTCTTCCAGCAGTCCTTCGTCGAGATCGGCGCGCTGTGCCCGTGGTGCCTGCTGATCACCGTGACCACGACGCTCGTGTGGGCCGGTCTGACGCGCGTGAACGTCAGGGACGGGCATCTGGTGCTGCCGGGGCGTGCCGGCCCGTGGGGCCGCCGTTTCGTGGCGTCGGGGAACGACTGGTTCGTGACGGTGGCCGTCCTCGTGCTGTTCGCCGCCCTGGTCTTCGCCAAGTACGGGTGGACGCTGCTCTGAGGGCCGCGCAGCGACGGCGGACGCACCGCGTCGCCGAGGCGCGCTGCGGCACGGCCTGACCGCCCGGCCGCGAGCGGTGCGCGAGCGGTGCGCGAGAGCGGCGTGCGATCGGACGGGGCAGCAACGGATTGCTGCAACTTGCTGAACGCCATTGCGGGGCGCTGCTCGCGACGCATACGCTCCCGAGCAACGCCCGCCCGACGAAGGAGTCACCATGCGCCGCGCGCCCCAGCCGCTCCGTGCCCGTGCCGCGCGCCCCCGCGACGTGGCGGACGTGGTGCGTCTGCGTCCGCGAGGGTTCGCGCTGCTCGTGGTGGCGACCGCTCTCGCGCTCACCGGCTGCCAGGGCGAGACGGACGCCGGCGAGGACGACGTGCAGGCGCTCGTCGTGTGGACCGAC
Organism: Actinomycetes bacterium; assembly: GCA_023424135.1. GTDB lineage: Bacteria > Actinomycetota > Actinomycetes > Actinomycetales > Cellulomonadaceae > Cellulomonas. The sequence continues at coordinate 3,689 of JAFAEH010000287.1, forward strand.
GAGGACCGCGCGGACTCGTTCACCGACCTGCTCGCCGCCTACACCACGAGCACCGGGGTGCCCGTCGTGGTCGAGGGGCAGCCGAGCGAGACCCTGCGTGCGAGCTTCCTGCAGGCCGTGCCGACCGGGCGCGGCCCCGACGTGCTCGTCGGTGCGCACGACTGGCTCGGTGAGCTCACGGCGGACGGCGCCGTGCTGCCGGTCGACCTCGACGACGACGCGTTCGTCCCCGCGGCGGTGCGCGCCGTGACCTACGAGGGCGACGTGTTCGGTGTTCCGCTGTCCACCGAGAACGTCGCGCTCGTGCGCAACGACGCGCTCACGACGGCCGAGCCCGCGACGTTCGACGAGCTGGTCGCCGAGGGTGAGCGCGTGGTCGCCACGGGCGCCGCCGCCCGCCCCCTGCTCGTGCAGCAGGGCGAGCTGGGGGACCCCTACCACCTGTACCCGCTGCAGACGTCGTTCGGTGCGCCCGTGTTCGCGACCGACGAGACCGGTTCCTACACGGCCGACCTCGCCCTCGGGGGCGACGGGGGTCGGGCCTTCGCCGACTACCTCGCGGCGCTCGGCGCGCGGGGCGTGCTCGACCCGGCGGTCACGGCGGACGTCGCCCGCGACGAGTTCGCCGCCGGTCGCGCGCCGTTCGTCGTGACCGGGCCGTGGAACGTCGCCACGTTCGCCGACGCGGGGATCGACTTCACCGTGCTGCCCGTGCCGCCCGCGGGACCCCAGGCCGCGCAGCCGTTCGTCGGCGTCCAGATGGCGTTCGTGTCGCGTGCGACGCGGCAGGAGGCGCAGGCGATCGACCTGCTGGGCTGGCTCGGCACGGAGGAGGTGCAGACGCACCTGTATGAGCTGAGCGGCCGCGCGCCGGCGGTGCGCGCCGCGGTCGACGCGATCGGTGACGACCCGGTGGTGCGCGGGTTCGCCGAGGCGGGTGCGGACGGGGCGCCGATGCCGGCGATCCCGCAGATGTCCGTCGTGTGGACCTTCTGGGGAAACGTGCAGCAGCAGATCGTCACGGGTGGCGCCGCGGACGTCCACGCCGCCTGGGACGGGATGGTCGCGGGCATCAGTGCAGCCATGACCGAGCAGTGACCGTCGGCTCCTCGCCTGCGGCGCCTCGGGTTGACGGGGCCGTCGAGCGTCCGTAGTCTCCCGTTTCAGCAAGATTGCAAGAGATGCGCAAGCCGTTGCATCCCTTGTGCGCCCCGGGCGTGCCCGGGTCACCTCCTCCAGCAGTGGTCGGTGCACCGACGCACCGACCAGACCGCCCGACACCGCCGTCGGGCCCGACAGAGGAGCGCCTGCCGTGCACCGACCCGCCCCGAGGACCGCTTCCGGTGTGTCCACATCTCGTACGACCCTACGACGCGTGACCGCGGCGATGCTCGCCCTCGCGCTGACGGCCGCCGCGATCGTGCTCGCCGCGGCCCGCCCGGCGCAGGCCGCGCCCGGCGACGACCGTCCGGGCGTGAACCTCTTCCAGTGGACCTGGAACGCCATCGCCCGCGAGTGCACGGACGTGCTCGGACCCGCCGGGTACGGCTGGGTCCAGACCTCACCGCCCCAGGAGCACGCCGTCGTGAGCGGGCAGTGGTGGACGTCGTACCAGCCCGTGAGCTACCGCATCGAGTCCAAGCTCGGCACCCGTGCCGAGTACGCCGCCATGGTCAGCGCGTGCCGTGGCGCGGGCGTCGAGGTCATCGCCGACGCGGTGGTGAATCACATGAGCGGCCAGACCGGCGGCACCGGCTGGGCCGGGACGCAGTTCTCGACCGAGCGGTACCCGGGCCCCGCCGGGGGGTACGGACCGCAGGACTTCAACGACTGCCGCACGAACATCGCCAGCTACCAGGACCGCTACCAGGTGCAGAACTGCCGGCTCGTCGGCCTGCAGGACCTGCGCACGAGCTCGGAGTACGTGCGCCAGGAGATCGCCGACTACCTGCTCGACCTCGTGTCGCTCGGTGTGCGCGGGTTCCGCATCGACGCCGCCAAGCACATCCCGGCGGCCGACCTCGAGGCCATCATCGGCAAGGTCCGCGCCACCCCGCAGGGGCGTGACGTCTACGTCGTGCACGAGGTCATCGGTGCCAGCGGCGAGCCGATCCAGCCGAGCGAGTACCTGGGCTCGGGCGACTCGCACGAGTTCAACTACGCACGCCACCTCAAGGGTCAGGTCCAGTCGAACCAGCTCGCGTCGCTGCGCGACCTGAGCACGCAGTCGTGGCTGCTGGCGTCCGACCGTGCCGGTGTCTTCGTCGACAACCACGACACCGAGCGCAACGGTGAGACCCTCACCTACAAGAACGGGTCCGACTACCGTCTGGCCAACGTCTTCATGCTCGCCTTCCCGTACGGCTGGCCCACGGTGTACTCCGGCTACGCGTTCAGCGACCACGACGCCGGCGCCCCGCAGAGCAGCACCGGCGAGGTCCTCGACGCCGTGTGCGGCCAGGGCACGTTCACCTGCGCGCACCGCTGGAACGAGACCGCGCACATGGTCGGGTTCCGCAACGCGGTCGCGGGCACCACGATCACGCGGTGGTGGGACGACGGCGGCAGCCGCATCGCGTTCGCCCGCGGGGACCGGGGCTACGTCGCTCTCAACGCCGGGTCGTCGGCCCTGACCCGGACCTTCACGACGTCGCTGCCCGCAGGCGCCTACTGCGACGTGATCAGCGGGCAGGAGTCCGGCGGGTCGTGCACCGGGACGACGGTCACGGTCAGCAGCAGCGGTCAGGCGACGTTCACCGTGCCGGCTGAGGGATCGGTCGCGCTGCACGTCGGCCAGCGGCCCAGCGGCTCGCCCACGCCGACGTCGAGCCCGACCGCCACGCCGACCTCGAGCCCGACCGCCACGCCCACGGCCAGCACCGCACAGGTCGCCTTCGGCGTGACCGCGACGACCGTGTGGGGTCAGGACATCTACGTCGTCGGAGACCACGCGAGCCTGGGAGGCTGGGACCCGGCACGGGCCGTGCCGCTGTCGGCGGCGACCTACCCGGTGTGGCGTGCCACCGTGACGCTGCCCCCCGGGACGACCGTGCAGTACAAGTACATCCGTCTGCAGGGATCGTCGGTGACGTGGGAGTCGGGGGCGAACCGGACGCTCACGGTCCCGGCGAGCGGGACCCTGAGCACGTCCGACACCTGGCGTCCGTGACACCATCCGTCGGCGGATGAGACCGGGACGGCACCGGGCGCGTGGAGGTGACCGGTGCCGCCCCCTCTCATCCCCGTCGTGCTCAGGACGCGAGCGCCGCCGGCAGCACGTCGAGCGGCACCGAGCCCAGTGCGAGCGCGCGCGCGTGGAACTCGCGCAGGTCGAACACCTGCCCGCGCGCCTGCGCGGCGTCCCGGGCGTCGTCGCGCGCCTGCTCCCACAGGCGCTGACCCACCTTGTACGACGGCGCCTGCCCCGGCCAGCCCAGGTAGCGCGTGTACTCGAACCGCACGAACGACTCGGGCATCGCGACGTTCTCGCGCAGGAAGTCCCAGCCCGTCGCGGGCGTCCAGGCCGCACCGACCGTCGCCGGGGCGGGCAGCCCCAGGTGCATCCCGAGGTCGAACACGACGCGGGCCGCGCGCAGGCGCTGACCGTCGAGCATGCCGAGCCGGTCGCCCGGGTCGTCGAGGAACCCGAGGTCGGCCATGAGCCGCTCGGCGTACAGCGCCCACCCCTCGCCGTGCCCCGACGTCCACGCCGCGAGCCGGCGCCACGAGTTCAGCGTCTCGCGCTCGAACACGGCCTGCGCGATCTGCAGGTGATGACCCGGCACGCCCTCGTGGTACACGGTCGTCCGCTCGCGCCACGTCGAGAACGACGTGACCTCCGGCGGCACCGACCACCACATGCGCCCCGGCCGGCTGAAGTCGTCGCTGGGCCCCGTGTAGTAGATCGCGCCCGTGCTCGACGGAGCGATGCGGCACTCGAGCGTGCGCACCGGCGCCGGGATGTCGAAGTGCGTGCCGTCGAGGGCCTCGATCGCGGCGTCGGACGTCGCCTGCATCCACGCGCGCAGCGCGTCGGTGTCCGGCAGCCGACGCGCGGGGTCGGCGTCGAGCAGGGCGACCGCCTGCGCGACGCTCGCCCCCGGCCCGGCGACCTGCTCCGCGACCTGCGCCTGCTCGGCCTGCACCCGGGCCAGCTCCTCGAGACCCCACGCGTACGTCTCGTCGAGGTCGACCTGCGCGCCCAGCGCGTGCCGCGACCACAGCGCGTACCGCTCGCGACCGACCGCGTCCTGCTCGGGGGCCAGCGGTGCGAGCTCGTCGGCCAGGAAGCGCGCGAGCCCGTCGTACGCCTCGCGTGCCCCCGCGGCTGCGCGCTCCAGGTCGCCGCGCAGCGCGTGGTCCTCACCCAGCACGGTGCGCGCGTCGTCGCCGCGCACGAGCCTCGTGAACGCCGACCGCTGCGGGTCTGCGACCTCGCGGGCCTGCGCGAGCACCGCCTCGACCTGGCGGCGCGCCGCGACGTGCCCGCGCGCGGCGGCGCTGCGCAGCGAGGCCGTGTACGACGCGAGCGCGTCCGGGACCGCGTCCAGCCGTGCGGCGACGTCGTCCCACGCCTGCTCGGTGTCGGTCGCCATGAGGTCGAACACCTCGACGACCGCCTGCGCGGGCGAGGCGATGTTGTTCAGCAGACGCTCGTGCTCACCGGCGTCGTGCAGGTCGATCTCCGTGCGCAGCACGTGGCGCATCGCGGCGGCCGTGACCTCGTCGACCTGGTCCGACACCGGCAGGCCCTCGAGCGCGACGAGCGTCGAGCGCGCCTGGTCCGCGCGTGCGGCCGCGGCGTCGGGGGAGAAGTCGGTCAGCTCGCGGTCGTGCCCCGGCACCCCCAGCTGTGTGGCGTCGATCGGGTGCAGACGTGCCATCGCGGCGACGTACGCGTCGGCGACGGCGTCCACGGGGGTGGCAGGACGGGGACCGGTGGGGGAGGTGCTCACCCGCAGCACCCTACGGCCGGGGACCGCCGCCCGGCCGCAGGGTGCGCTGCGATCCGCACCGGCGGATCAGGGGTGCAGGCTCCACCGCCAGGCGTCGGGGCCGTGGGTCGCCGGGGTCGTGCCGCGCAGCCGCCCGGGCGTCCGCCATCGTGCGCGGGCGGCGCGTGCGGGGGCGTCGTCGTCGACCGGGGGCTCGTGCGCACCGCCCGACGCGGCCACGAGGCCGGCGACGAGTGCGGCGAGCTCGACGTCGTCGGGGGTTCCCCGCACGACGTGCACGTGCGGTTCCGGGACGGCAGGACCGACCCCGGGTGCGGTCGTGGCGCTCACTGCTCCTCCTCGTCGTCCGGGTCGTCCTCCAGCAGGACCGGCGCGCCCCGCGCGGCACCCCACTCCAGCACGACGTAACCCCGCTCGCTCAGCGTGTGCGCGACCTGCGCACCGCCGTCGTCGACGAGGTCGATGACGGCGTCGAGCGTGAGGTCGCTGACCGTGGACGGCAGCTCGACGACGAACCCCAGGTGGAACGTCTCACGCTCCCCGGGGGACTGCGGCGCGTCGTCCGACGCGTCGGCGTCGTCCCACGTCATGCCCGTCAGGTCGGCGTGCAGGCCGAGACTCTCGTGCAGCAGGTCGTACAGGCCGGCGTTCAGCCCGCCGACGCGCGACTCGAGCGCGAGCACGCGCGGGTCCTCGTCGGCCTCGCGCGCGCCGAACTCCGCACGCACGCCCACGGCCGTCTCGACGTACGCGTGCAGCGCGGCCGACAGCTCGTCGACCGCCGCGTGCAGCGCCGTCGCGTCGACCCCGTCCAGGGGTTCGCGACCGTGCGAGGCGGGGTCGTGCTCGTCGGGGTGGTCGTGGCTCATCGCGTCAGCCTCACAGGGGGATGTTGCCGTGCTTCTTGGGCGGCAGGCTCGCACGCTTCGTGCGCAGCAGGCGCAGCGCGCGCACGACCTGGGAGCGGGTCTGCGAGGGCTCGATCACGTCGTCGACGTAGCCGCGGTCCGCCGCGTCCCACGGGTTGACGATCGCGTCCTCGTACTCGTCGGTGAGCCGCCGGCGCTCGGCCTCGACGTCGCCCCCCGCGTCGGCCACCTTCTTGAGCGCGCCGCGCTGCAGGATGTTCACCGCACCGCCCGCACCCATCACGGCGATCTGCGCGGTCGGCCACGCGAGGTTCACGTCGGCCCCGAGCTGCTTGGAGCCCATCACGATGTACGCACCGCCGTACGCCTTGCGCGTGATCACGGTGACCAGCGGGACCGTCGCCTCGGCGTACGCGTAGATCAGCTTCGCGCCGCGCCGGATGATCCCGTTCCACTCCTGGTCGGTGCCCGGAAGGAACCCGGGCACGTCCACGAACGTCAGCACCGGGATGCCGAACGCGTCGCACGTGCGCACGAACCGCGCGGCCTTCTCGGCCGCGTTGATGTCGAGCGTCCCCGCCATCTGCATCGGCTGGTTCGCGACGATCCCGACGGGCTGTCCCTCGACGTGCCCGAACCCGACGACGACGTTGCGGGCGTACAGCGCCTGCACCTCGAGGAAGCTGCCGGCGTCCAGCACGGTCTCCAGCACCGTCTGCATGTCGTACGGCTGGTTGTCCGAGTCCGGCACGAGCGTGTCCAGCACACGGTCGTCGTCGTTGACCTCGAGGTCCGTGTCCTGCGGGTACGCGGGCGGGTCCGCGAGGTTGTTGGTCGGCAGGTACGCGAGCAGCGTGCGCACCCAGTCGATCGCGTCGTCCTCGTCGGACGCCATGTAGTGCGCGACGCCCGAGCGTGTGCTGTGCGTCGTCGCGCCGCCGAGCTCCTCGAAGCCCACGTCCTCGCCCGTCACCGCGCGGATCACGTCCGGGCCCGTGATGAACATGTTCGACGTGCCGTCGGCCATGACGATGAAGTCGGTCAGCGCGGGCGAGTACACCGCGCCACCCGCCGACGGGCCGAGGATCAGGCTGATCTGCGGGATGACACCCGACGCGGCGACGTTGCGGCGGAAGATCTCCGCGAACTGCGTCAGCCCCGCGACGCCCTCCTGGATGCGCGCGCCCCCGCCGTCGCTGATGCCGACCAGCGGCACGCCCGTGCGCAGCGCCAGGTCCATCACCTTGGTGATCTTCTGCCCGTGCACCTCGCCCAGCGAGCCGCCGAAGACGGTGAAGTCCTGCGAGTACACGCACACCGGACGCCCGTCGACCGTGCCGTGGCCGACGACGACTCCGTCGCCCTCGACGCGCCGCCTCTCGAGCCCGAAGTTCGTCGAACGGTGCCGCACGAACGCGTCCAGCTCGGTGAACGAGCCCGGGTCCAGCAGCGCCTCGATGCGCTCGCGGGCCGTCTTCTTGCCGCGTGCGTGCTGCTTCGCGACGGCGTTCTCCTCGGCTGCGTCGACCGCGGCCGCGCGCCGGGAGCGCAGGTCGTCGAGCAGCCCGGCGGTGGTGCGCGGGGCGCGCGCGTCGGCTGCCGCAGGCGCCGGCGGCGTGCTCGTCGGCGTGGGGGGCGTCGGCGTGGCATCGGTCTGGGTCACCCGACCGAGGGTAGTTGTGGACCTCCTCCAGCGCCGTGCACCACGACGACGGCGTTCCGGACGAGCACCTGTGGACACCCCACAACTGTCGCGTCGTCCCCCGTGGCGGGCGGGTGCTGACCCGCCGGACGCCCCACCCTGTCGGGCCCGCGGGAGCGGACGACCTGCCGGCGTCGACTGCCGGAGCTCCTCGGCCCGGTGCGGTCGGCTGGGCCATGATGGCCGCATGGAACGCGCCCCGCTGGACGTCGCGACGCTGCGTGAGCTGCTGCTCGCCCCGGCCGGGCCGCTCGCGCGGCTCGACGTGGTCGGGGCGACCGCCTCCACCAACGACGACGTCGTCGCGGCCCTGCACACCGAGCCCGACGCGTGGCCGCACGCGAGCCTGCTGGTCGCCGAGCACCAGACGAGCGGCCACGGGCGTGCCGGCCGTACCTGGACGACACCCGCCCACGCCGCTCTGACCTGCACGTTCGTGGCTCGGCCGGAGTCGGGCCCGGCGACGTACGGGTGGCTGCCGCTGCTCGCCGGGCTCGGGGCCGTGCGTGCGCTGCGCGCGACCGCCGGCGTGCGGGCCGTGCTGAAGTGGCCCAACGACGTGCTCGTCGAGCTGGGGGACCGGGTCGAGCCGCTCGACGGGTGGGGGACCGCGCGCAAGGTCGCGGGCGTGCTCGCGCAGGCCGTGCCGCAGGTGCCCGCGGTCGCCGTGGGGATCGGTGTGAACGTCGGGCAGCGCGCCGAGGAGCTGCCCGTGCCGTGGGCGACGTCGCTCGTGCTCGCGGGTGCGCGCGAGGCGGACCGCGGCAGCGTGCTCGTCGCGCTCGTCGGGGCGCTCGACGAGGTCGCACGCCGGTGGGTCGAGCACGACGGCGACGCGGCCGCGGCAGGTCTCGTCGACGAGGTCGCGTCGGTCTGCTCGACCGTGGGCGCCCGCGTCCGGGTCGAGCTGCCCGGAGGCCAGGTCGTCGAGGGGTCCGCGACCGGCCTGGGGCCGGACGGTGCGCTGCTGGTGCGCGACGACGCGGGCGACGTGCGACGCGTGCTCGCCGGTGACGTCGCCCATGTGCGGACCACGGGCTCCGCGACGGCGTGAGCGGACCGTGAACTAGGCTCGGTGCGTGGGTGACCGGGGCGGCAGCGAGGATGCGCCGCAGGTGACGGCGCGCGCGAGCACGACCGACGAGCTCGACGAGCTGCTGCTCGGCGGCCCCCGGACGCTCAGCGTGCGCGACCTCGCGCATCGGTCCGGTCTGGACGTCGAGACCGTCCGGACGTTCTGGCGGACCCTCGGCCTGCCGAGCCACGGCGACGACGACGTCGTGTTCACGGAGCGCGATGCGCAGGCGCTCGCGATGGCCGCCTCGCTCGAGGTCGACCACGGGCTCGACCTGCGGACCGTGGTGACGGTGATCCGTGCGCTCGGGCACACGTCGGACCGGCTCGCGCTGTGGCAGGTCGAGGCGCTCGTCGAGGACGCGTCGACGCGCTACGGCCTGGACGACACCTCGGCGCGGCTGCTCGTCCTGGACCGGCTGCGGGACCTCGCGCCCGTGCTCGAGCAGCAGCTCCTGCACTCCTACCGTCGCCAGCTCGCGGCCGTCGCCGACCGGTACGCGGCCGAGTTCGGCGACGTGCGCGACGTGGCCGTCGACGCGGCGCGGCTGCCCCTGGCGCGCGCGGTCGGCTTCGCGGACATGGTCTCGTTCACGCGCCGCACCGCGGGCCTCGGGTCGACGGACCTGTCGCAGTTCGTCCAGCGTTTCGAGACGGCCGCGCGTGACGTCGTCGTCGGCGCCGGGGGTCGGGTCGTCAAGACGATCGGCGACGCGGTGCTGTTCATCGCGGACACGCCGGGCGCGGGCGCCGCCGTCGCGCTGGGCCTGGCCGACGCGTTCGGCCACTCGCTGGACGTCGAGGCGGCGCGCGGCGCGGGCGGTCTTGCCGAGGGCGCCCGGGGTGTGACGCCCGTGCGCGTCGGCCTGGTCTGGGGCCGCGTGCTGTCCCGGTTCGGCGACGTGTTCGGTCCGACGGTCAACCTGGCGGCCCGCCTCACGGACGCGGCGGACCCCAGCACGGTCCTGGTCGACGCGCCCACGGCCCAGGTCCTGGGCGGCGACCCCCGCTTCCGCCTCACCGAGCAGCCCACGCGCGACCTCGCCGGTCTCGGCCCGACCACCCCGTACCTCCTCACCCCCGCCTGACCGGGGGTCGCGCGATCTGTGGACGACGGCGGCGTGGACCGCAGTTCCGTGCAGGGTTGGGGACGCAGAGCGTCCCGAGGTCTGCACACCTCGGTCACGCGCCGCGCGGGTCGAACGGGTCGATGAGCGTGGGGTCGTCGTTGGCGACCGCGTTGACGCGCGGGGACACCGGGACGGCCGTGAGCGACGGGGGTGCGAGCGTCAGCAGCTCGCGGGCCTCGTCCGCGCCGACGGCCGGGTCGAGCCAGGTCGACCACGCGTCACGCGGGACGACGACCGGCTGGCGGTCGTGGATCGCCGCCATCTCCTGCGTCGCCGCGCGGGTCACGACCGTGACGGACACGAGCCAGCGCGCGGGGTCGTCGTCGGCCTTCGTCGGGTCGCGCCAGAACTCGTAGAGACCCGCGAGCGCGGCCAGGTCGCCGTCCGCGGGGTGGATCCAGTACGGCTGCTTGGCCGGGCGGCGGCCCCGCCCGGACGGGGCTGACGTGCGCCCGGAGGCGGCTCGCGCGCGTCCGGACGTGGCGGACCCAGCCGCGGACGCGCCCGACCCGGCTCCGGGAACGACGGGCCCGCCGGTGCTCCGGGTGGGCTCGCCGCCGGTGAGCGCGGGTAGGTCGAGGACGTCCGCGGGCGGCGGAGCGAGCACCTGCCACTCGTAGTAGCCGTCGGCCGGCAGCAGCGCACGCCGTGCGGCGAGCGGGCGCGCGAACGCGGGCTTGTCCGCGACGGTCTCGGCGCGGGCGTTGATCATGCGGGCGCCGACCGACGGGTCCTTGGCCCACGACGGCACCAGCCCCCAGCGGGCGACGCGGAGCTGGCGCGTGATCTCGCCGGTCTCGCGGTCGGCGCGCTCGACGACCATCCGCACGCCGTCGGTGGGGGCGATGTTCCAGGACGGCGGCAGCAGCCGCGCGTCGTCGGCGACGGTCGCCACCGCGAACTCGTCGGCGAGGGCCTGGTCCTCCCGGAATGACGCATACCTGCCGCACATGACCGCCACCCTCCCACCCGCCACCGACATCGGCACCGGCCGAGCCACCACCGCCACCACGACCACCACCACGCCGAACTCGGACTTCGGCGGCTTCTGACCGGCCAGAAGCCGCCAAAGTCCGAGCTCGGCGACGGGGGGCGGTCGGTGGGCGGTCGGTGCGGGTGTCGTCGAATCGATTCGGCGCAACGGTTCGCCGGTGCGACCATGGAAGGACCATGCGCCACCCCCACCCCGAGCACGTCCCCGCCGCGGCGGGCACCGACGCACCTGCCCCGACGTCGGCGCCCGAGGCGCACGTACCGTCGTCCGTCTCCGGTGCGACCGGCGGACCGGCCACCGCCTCCGCGCCGGCCGACGCGCCCCGGTACCGGCCCGACGCCAAGCACGTGCTGCTGCTGGGGACGATGGCCGCGCTGCCGGCCGTCTCGACCGACATCTACCTCCCGTCCCTGCCGGAGGTCGCGCGCGACCTCGGCACGTCCGCGGCCGCCGCACAGCTGACGATGACGGGCATGCTCATCGGGGGTGCCGTCGGGCAGCTCGTCATGGGGCCGGTGTCGGACCGCTTCGGGCGTCGCGCACCCGTGCTCGTGGGCGTCGCGCTGCACGTCGTGGTGTCGCTGCTGTGCGCGATCGCGCCGGCGATCGTCCCGCTCGTCGCGCTGCGGGTCGCGCAGGGGTTCTTCAACGCGTCGGCCACGGTCGTCGCGATGGCGCTGATCCGGGACCGGTTCGTCGGGTCGGACGCGTCGCGGCTGATGTCGCGGCTCATGCTCGTGATCGGTGTCGCGCCGCTGTTCGCGCCGTCGCTCGGCGGGCTCATCGCCGGGCAGTGGGGCTGGCGGTCCGTCTTCGTCGTGCTGGCGCTGTTCGGCGTGGCGCTGTGGGTGCTGGTCGCGCTGAAGATGCCGGAGACGCTGCCCGTCGGGCGTCGTCGCCCGGGTGGGGTGCGGACCGCGCTGGCGGGCTACCTGCACCTGCTGCGGGACCGGCACTTCGTGGCGCTCGCGGTCCTGCCGGGCCTGACGATGGCGGTGTTGATGACGTACGTCGTCGCGTCGCCCTTCGTGCTGCAGGTCGGCTACGGGCTGACGGAGCACCAGTTCGCGCTGCTGTTCGCGGCCAACGGGATCGGGCTCGTGCTGGGGGCGCAGGTCAACGCGGCGGTCGTGCGGCGGGTCGCGCCGATCCGGGTGCTGCGGGTCTCGATGGTCGCGACGGTCTTCCTGACGGGTGGGCTGCTGGCCGTGGTGCTCAGCGGGGCGGGCGGCCTGTGGGCGCTGCTGGTCGTGCTGTGGCTCGTCCTCGCGCTGGTGAACTTCGCACCGCCGAACGCGACGGCCATCGCGCTCGGTCGGCACGGGACGATGGCGGGGACGGCGGCCGCGTTCATCGGGTCGCTGCAGGCGGGGACGGGCGGTGTCGTCGCGAACCTGTCGGGTGTGCTCGGGGGTGACGCGGTCGCGATGGCGGCCGTGATGGCCGCGGCGAGCGTCGTGGCGCTCGGGGTGCTCGCGTTCGCGACGCCGGCGTTCCGGCGCGGCGGGGCGTGGTCGCTCGGCTGAGCGACCCCCGTCACCCGGACGCGCGTCCAGATCGTGGACGCCCGTGTGTGGCACTCAGGTGACCCACAGCGTGCACCGCTGCCCATAACGCCCATACCTCCCGGGTGGAAGCACCTCTGACCTGCCAGTTCACCCCGGCCGGCGGGCCCGCGCGGGGATCCGCGAGACCTAGCGTGACGCGCATCCGATGCAAGAACGCCCTGGTCGACGTCTGCCTGCAGAACTGGACGCACGACCAGGAAGTCGTCCGGGAGAACCATGCGCCGCCTCGTCGCCACCCTGCTTGCCGCCGTCCTCGTGACGGTCGGGCTCGCCGTGCCCGCAGCGGCCGAGGGGAGCAAGGACCTGTTTCCCGCCACGAGCACGCCCGTGACGTGCGCTTCCGGAGGGAGCTGCCGACCCGCGATCGAGTGGCGCACGTCGTTCTACGGCCCCACGTGGGCCGGAGGGATCCCCCGACGCACCCTGCTCTCCGTCTTCGCGCAGGCCGGTGAGCAGATCCTGGTCGGCTCGTCGTCGATGCCGACGACGTCCGCCCGGGGATCGTCCGACATCGTGGTGTGGAACCCGGGCGTCGTCGCCGACCCCGCGGTGCAGACCCTGCCCGCGCCGTCGTGGCGGTGCACCGACCAGCGCGCCACGGGTGGCAACAGCGACCGCGGGTTCATCGCGGACCGGAGCCAGGAGACGGCTGGCGCCCGGTCGGTCGACGGCAGCGGCAACACCGCCGGCTACCGTCCCTGCTACTACACCGCACCCTCGACGGGCATCTACCGCGTCGCGTTCTACGGGACCGACGGTGCCGTGACCGACAACCAGGGGACGACGCCCTCCGGTGTCGTCGACCCCGGGACGGGCACGGCGTTCGACCTGCACCGGTCGGCCGTCAACGCGTGGGACGTGACGGTCCGGGCCGCCTCGACGGCCTCGACCACGAACATCGGCGGACGCCTCTTCACCTACACGTACGCGGGGTTCGCCGGCGGCAACGCCAAGCCCGTCTACCTGACGATGTACCTGACGACCCACGACGGGTTCGAGTACGAGGTCGACACCAACGGCTTCGACCCCGCCGGCTTCGTGTTCTACGGCAACCGCACCGGGTTCCGGAACGCCGACGGGACGCCCCTGAACCGCAACATCATGCCTCCTGACGGGTTGGGCAACCAGTACGGGCTCACGCAGCTCCTGGGCGGAACCAGCATCGCGCCGGCCGAGTACCCGCTGTCCTTCGAGCCGCTCGCGGACGAGACGCTCGTCGCACTGGGCGTCCCGACCGTCCCCGGCGACCCGACGGTCGCCGACGTCTCCTTCGCGGGCATGGTGACGGCCACGGGCAGCTACGTGGGGCAGGGCGGGACGTTCACGTTCACGACGGGCAGCGCCGGGACGTACGAGATCGTCGTCTCGCGGGACGGCGCGGACTTCGACCCCGGGCTAGGGGCCAACCGTGCGCTGCGCGCGGTCGTGCCCGCCGGGACGCACACCGTCACCTGGGACGGGCGGGACAACGACGGCGACGCGTTCCCCGTGGGGGACGACTACGACTTCCGCGTGACGCTGCGCGGCGGCGAGTACCACGCGCCGATGATCGACGTCGAGAGCTCCGTCAACGGCGGTCCGTCGATCACGCTGCTCAACCCGCCGAACAACCTGTGCCCGTTCACGGGTGAGGTCAGCGACGGGACCAACTGCACGCGCGCCTTCTACGACGACCGCGCCTACGTCTCGTCGGACGGGACGCAAGTCGGCGACCCCGTCAGCGGGCAGCTCTGCTCGACGCTCGTGCGCGACCCGGGCATGCCGCTGACGACCTTCGCGAACCACGAGACGGGCTTCGACTCCACGGGCACCGAGCGCGCGTTCGGGACGACCGCCGCAGCCCCCAACGCCAACGCGGCGTGCGGGTCGACGGCGTCGACGCTCGGCGACGCCCGCGGCCTCGACCTGTGGACGTACTTCCCGTCGACCTCCGTGCAGCGCACGCTCGACGTGCTGCCGGTCCCCGCGGTCCCGGTCCCCGACGACGACGCGTACACGACGACGACGAACACGACGCTGACCGTCCCTGCCGCGACCGGTGTGCTCGACGGCGACGCGGGCAGCAACCTCACCGTGACGTCGCACACGACGCCCGCGGCGGGCGGCACGCTCACGCTGGGCGCCGACGGTGCGCTCACCTACGCGCCGCCGACGGACATGTCCGGCCCCGTGACGTTCGACTACACGGTGACCGACGACGCGGGTCAGTCCGCGTCGGCGACCGTCACGATCGCGGTCACGCCCGCCGGGGCCGACGACTCCGGGTCGGTCGCGGTCGGCGGCACCCTGACCGTCGCCGCGGCGTCGGGTCTGCTCGCCAACGACCGCGGGACGTCGCTGACGGTCACCTCGGTGACGCAGCCCGCCCACGGGTCGGTGACGTCCGGTGCGGACGGTGCGTACGCGTACACGCCGCCCGCCGGCTTCTCGGGTGCGGACTCCTTCACGTACACGGCCCGCGACGGCTCGGGGCAGACGTACACGCGCACGGTGTCCCTGACGGTCACGCCGACCGCGGCGGACGATACGTTCACGACGGGCGCGCAGACCCCGGTGTCCGGGGACGTGCTCGCCAACGACCACGGCACGCTGACGGTCACCGGGTCGAGCGACCCGGCGCACGGCGTCGTCGTGCGGGGAACCGGCGGCAGCTTCACGTACACGCCGGACGACGACTGGTCCGGTGTCGACACGTTCACCTACACGGTGAGCGACGGCGTGAGCCCCGCGGTCACGCGGACGGTGACCGTCACGGTGACCCCGACGGCCGCCGACGACGCGGGCACGACGTCGGCCGGCACGTCGCTGACCGTCGGGACGGGCACCGGCAACCTGCTCGCGAACGACCTGGGTGCGCTGAGCGTCGGCACGGTCACGGCCCCGCCCGCGCACGGCACGGTGATCGTGCACGCCAACGGCGCGTACACCTACGTCCCGGACGACGGCTGGTCGGGCGTCGACACGTTCGTCTACTCGGCGTCGGACGGCCACAGCCCGCCGGTCCAGGCGACGGTCACGCTCACGGTGACGCCGACGGGTGCGGACGACGTGGGCACCACGTCGGTCGGCACACCGCTGGCGACGGGGACGAACCTGCTGGCCAACGACCGTGGCGACCTGTCCGCCGCGCTCGAGGACGACGCCGCGCACGGCACGGCCACCGTCGCTGCGGACGGCTCGTGGACGTACACGCCGGTCGCCGGCTGGTCCGGCACGGACACGTTCACGTACACCGCGACGGACGGCGCCGGTCAGCGCGTGACGCCGACCGTGACGGTCACGGTGACGCCGACGGGCGCCGACGACGAGACGACGACGACCGTGGGTGTGCCCGTCACGCTCGACGGGCCGGGCGTCCTCGCCAACGACGTCGGCACCCTGCACATCGCGTCCGTGACGCAGCCCGCAGCGGGGACCGGCGAGGTCGAGCTCGTCGGCACCGACGGCGGGTTCACGTACACGCCTCCGGCGGGCTGGTCGGGCCGCACGACGTTCACGTACACCGCGTCCGACGGCACGAGCACGGTCACACGGACCGTCACGGTCACGGTGACGCCGACCGCGGAGCCGGACTCGGGCTCGACCGGCGTCGGGCAGACGCTGACGGTCGACGCGGCGCACGGTGTGCTGGCGAACGACGCGGGTGCGCTGACCGTCACGACGAGCACGCAGCCCGTCGCGGGGTCGGTGAGCGTCGCGCCCGACGGGTCGTACGTGTACACCCCGCCCGCGGAGTGGTCGGGCGCGACGACGCTCACCTACACCGCGTCGGACGGCGTCACGTCGCTGACGCGGACCCTGCGGGTCGTCGTCGTGCCCACCGCGGACGACGACCACGGCGCGGTCGCCACGGGCGGCACGCTCGACGTGCCGGCCGTGTCCGGCCTGCTCGCGGGCGACCGCGGGGCGCTGGCCGTGACGGGCACCTCGACGCCCGGGCACGGCACCGTCACCGCGCGGCCCGACGGGTCGTGGACGTACGTGCCGACGCCCGGCTGGTCCGGCACCGACACGTTCACCTACACGGCGAGCGACGGCACGACGACGCTCACCCGCACGGTGACCGTCACGGTCGTGCCCCTGGCCGCGGACGACGCCGCGAGCCTGCCCGCGGGCGGCCCGACCACCGTGCCCGCCGGTCGCGGTGTGCTCGCGAACGACGGCGGCGACCTCACGGTCGTCGGGCACACGCAGCCCGGCGAGGGACGCGTGGACGTCCGCCCCGACGGCGGGTACACGTACACGCCCCCGGCGGGCTGGTCGGGCACGACGACGTTCACCTACACGGCGCGGGACGGCGCGGGTCAGGAGGTGACCCGCACGGTCACGCTCACGGTCCTGCCCGCCGCGCAGGATGACGCGTACCGCACGGGGTCGAGCACCACGCTGACCGTCGACGCCGGGCGCGGGCTGCTCGTCAACGACACCGGTGCGCTGACGGTCGTCGGGCACTCGCAGCCCGCCCACGGCACGGTGGACGTGCGCGCCGACGGGTCGTTCACCCTGACGCCCACGCCCGGCTGGCACGGCACCGACACGTTCACGTACACGGTCGACGACGGGACGAACCCGCCGCTCACGAGGACCGTGACCGTGACGGTCGACCCGCCTGTGGCCCCGCCCGCCGGCCACGACGACACCGTGACGGCACGCCCCGGCACGCCCGTCGTGCTGCACCCGCTCGAGAACGACCCGCCGGGGGACGGCCTGGCGTGGGTGCCCGACACGCTCGTGCTGGTGCACCCCGAGCTGGGCACCACGGGCACGGTCGTCGTGGTCGACGGCGTCGGGCGCTGGGAGGTGCTCGGCGACGGGTCGGTGCGGTTCACCCCCGCCGACGGGTTCACGGGTCGCGCGACGATCGGCTACCGGGTGACGAACACGGCCGGCGAGACGGTCGAGGGCACGATGGAGGTCCGGTACGACGCGCTCGCGGCGACCGGGGCGCAGACCGGCGGGCTGCTGGCGCTCGCGGTGCTGCTGCTCGTCGGCGGCGGGGTGCTCGTGCGGGTCCGGCGGCGGGACACCCGCGGCGCCTGACGCGTGCGGACGGGACCACGCCTGCCGGGTGGTCCCGTCCGTCGTCAGGGGGCGAACGTGCTGCGCAGACGTGCGACCGCGGCCTCCAGGACGTCCTGCCGCTTGACGAACGTGAACCGCACCCACGTGCGCAGCGCGTCGTGCGCGGCCGAGCCGGGGCGCGTGAACGCGCTCACCGGGACCCCGACGACCCCGGCGCGCCCGGGCAGCGTGCGGCAGAACGCGACGCCGTCCTCGGCGCCGAGCGGCGCCGCGTCGGCGAGCACGAAGTACGTGCCGTCGGGCCGCACCACGTCGAACCCGGCATCGCGCAGCCCCGCGCACAGC
Source organism: Actinomycetes bacterium (assembly GCA_023424135.1). GTDB lineage: Bacteria > Actinomycetota > Actinomycetes > Actinomycetales > Cellulomonadaceae > Cellulomonas. Next base: position 21,348 of record JAFAEH010000287.1, read on the forward strand.
AGGTCGCGCCGTGCCGTCAGCGACCCGACGAGCCCGTCGACCCACGCGAGCGCCGCCGGGTCGGTCAGCGCGTGCGCGACCGCGGGCTGGAACGGCGCGCCCGACACGTACGTGAGGAACTGCTTGACGGTCCGTACGGCCGTCACCAGCTCGGCGGGGCCCGTCACCCAGCCGATCTTCCAGCCCGTGAACGAGAACGTCTTGCCGCTCGACGAGATCGTCAGCGTCCGCCCGGCCATGCCGGGCAGCGTCGCGACCGGTATGTGCTCGACCCCGAACACCAGGTGCTCGTACACCTCGTCGGTCACCACCAGCAGGTCGTGCGCGACGGCGAGGCGGGCGACGTGCTCGAGCTCGTCGCGGCGCAGCACGGCGCCCGTCGGGTTGTGCGGCGAGTTCAGCAGCAGCAGGCGCGTGCGCGGGGTGATCGCGGCGGTGAGCGCGTCGACGTCGAGCCGGAACCCGTCGTCGGTCGCGCGCAGCGCCGCCGTGGTGTGCGTCGCGCCGGCCATCGCGACGACCGCCGCGTACGAGTCGTAGTACGGCTCGAGCGTGAGGACCTCGTCGCCGGGCGAGACGAGCGCGAGCACCGCGGCGGCGATCGCCTCCGTCGCACCGGTCGTCACGAGCACCTGCGCGTCGGGGTCGACCTCGATCCCGTACCGCGTGCGCTGGTGCGACGCGACCGCCTGGCGCAGCGGCGCGACGCCCGGCCCGGGCGGGTACTGGTTGACCCCCGCGAGGATCGCGTCGGCCGCCGCGCGGGCGACCTGCGCGGGGCCGTCGACGTCGGGGAAGCCCTGGCCGAGGTTGAGCGCGCCCGTGCGTGCGGCCAGCGCGGACATCTCCGCGAACACGGTCGCGCGCACGGTCCCGTCGGGGTCGAGCAGACCGCTCGCCGCGGCGACGTCACGCCAGCGCGGTGCCGACGACGGGGACGGGGCCGGTGCGGCGGGTGCGGAGTCGCTCACGGGAGCCGAGCGTAGGACCTCGGCGGGCCGGGCGGGGGTCCCGGCAGGCCGCGCGCAGGCCCGGGGCTGCGCGGACCGTGGGGGAGCGGCTTGTGCGTCGCCGCGTCAGAGCATGCCGGCGGCGGCGAGGAGCCCGCTCACCACCAGCAGGGCGAGCGACGTCCACGCGGCGACGACCCACCACTCGGTGCGGTGTCGCCGCACCTCACGGGTCTGCGTGCGAACGGCCATACCTTCAAGATCGGCAGGTCGGTGCGTACGGACAACGTCCGCCCGGGCGGGTCGTGGATTTCACCCGCTCGGTGTCCAGGACGCGGCGCCACGTCACCACCGGGCGCGCCGCGGCCCGCGGCGGGTCACTGCGTCGCGGCCTCCAGGTCCTGCCCGAGCGAGGACAGCTCGTCGCCGAGCGACTGGAGGGCACCGCCCGCCTCGGCACCCGCACCCGCCTTGGCCGCCTCGAGCTCGGCCTGGGCGGCCGCGACCTTGTCGCGCGCGTCCTGCAGCGCCTGCTCGGACGCGGACTCACCCTCGGCCTTGGCCTGCGCGAGCGCGGCCTGCGCCTCCTCCACCGCGGACTGCGCGGACGTCACGGCGGCGTCGGCCTTCGCCCGCGTCTGCTCGTCGAGCGCCGCGACCGCGGCACGCGCGTCGTCGACGCGTGCGCGGGCGGCGTCGGCCTGGGCCTGCGC
>JAFAEH010000301.1 GCA_023424135.1 Actinomycetes bacterium
CGCCGCAGCTCCGCGCGCGGCGGAGACGTGTGGGCGGCCGTCGACGCGTACGTGGCGCCGCTGGTCGCCGAGCACGCGGACGCGGCGACCGTGCGCACGGCCGCGGCCGACGCAGGTCTGCCCGACATCGCGGTCAGCGCCGCACAGGGACGGTTCCTGGAGCTGCTCACCCGGTCGGTCGGCGCGAAGCGCGTCCTGGAGATCGGCACCCTCGGCGGCTACAGCACGTGGTGGCTCGCCCAGGCGGTCCCCGCCGACGGATCGGTGCTGACCCTCGAGCTGAGCGACGCGCACGCCGCCGTCGCACGCACGTCCCTGGCGGCGGCCGGGCTGCAGGAGAAGGTCGACGTCGTCGTCGGCCCCGCGATGGACTCCCTGGACCGGCTCGCCGCGTCCGGTGTGGAGCCCTTCGACCTGGTGTTCGTCGACGCGGACAAGCAGCAGCTCGCGGACTACCTCGACCGCGCCCTCGCGCTGTCACGACCCGGGACGCTCGTCGTCGTCGACAACGTCGTGCGCAGCGGCGAGGTCGTCGACCCCGGGCACCCCGACGACCGGGTGCAGGGCGTGCGCGCCTTCGTCGAGCGCGCGACCGCCGACGACCGTGTCGACGGCACGATCGTGCAGACCGTGGGTGAGAAGGGCTACGACGGCTTCGCCCTGCTCCTCGTGCGCTGACCCGCCGGTCCGCTCGCGACGACGGCCCCGCACCCGGGAGGGTGCGGGGCCGTCGTGCCGTCCCGGTCGCGCCGTGGCGGGTCCGGCCGGATCAGGTCGTCGGACGCGTCAGCGGCCGCGGCGTGCCCGCAGGGCGGCGAGCGCCTCGTCGAGGATCGCGGCGCCGTCCTCCTCGCTGCGACGCTCCTTCACGTACGCGAGATGCGTCTTGTACGGCTCGTTCTTGGTCGGTGAGGGCGGCGCCTCGGGGTCCTGCCCGGCCGGGAAGCCGCAGCGCGGGCAGTCCCACGTCACCGGTGCCTCCTCGGCGGCCTCCTCGGCGAAGCTCGGACGGGTCTCGTGCCCGTTCGCGCACCAGTAGGAGATCCACACGCGCGGCGCCGCGTCGCCGCGCTCCGCCTCGCCCATGGGGCCGGCCCCGACGCGCGACCCCCTGATCGCACTCCCGCTCGCCATCGCCGTGGCCCCTTACTCGGAGAACTTCTCGATGAGGCCCAGCAGCACGATCATCACGGTCCACACGAGCGCGACACCGATCGTGATGCGGTTGAGGTTGCGTTCGGCGACGCCGGACGAACCCGCGCTGGCCGTGATCCCGCCGCCGAACATGTCCGACAGGCCGCCGCCCTTCCCCTTGTGCAGGAGCACGAGCGGGACGAGCAGGAGGCTGGTCAGGACCAGCAGCACCTGGAGGGTGATACGCAGGGCAGTCACGTCGGTGGTGTTCCTCACTCGGGCGGTTCGGTGCAACGGTGCGCCGGGCCGCGGTCGGCGGCGGTACGCGGTGGAGCGGTGCGGTCGCCTGTCGTCGGTGTGCGACGCAGCGGAGACCGCGGTACAGGGTAGGCGACGCAGGGGCATCGGATCCACCACCGCACCGCGTGGCCGGTGCGGGGACCAGGCCCGCACCGGCCACGTCGGGTCACGCGGTGGCGTGCGCCTGGTAGCGCGCGATCTTCGCGAACTCCTCCGGGTCGAGGCTCGCGCCGCCGACGAGCGCGCCGTCGACGTCGGGCTTCGCCATGATCGACGCGACGTTCGACGACTTGACCGAGCCGCCGTACAGCACGCGCACGGCGTCGGCCGTCGCCTGGTCGTACAGCTCGGCGATGCGCACGCGGATCGCCTCGGCGAGCTCCTGCGCGTCCTCGGGCGTGGCGGTCTCGCCGGTCCCGATGGCCCAGACGGGCTCGTACGCGACGACGAGGCCCGCGACCTGCTCGGCGCTCAGACCGGTGAGGCCACCGTCGAGCTGTGCGAGCGTGTGCGGCACGTGCTCACCGGCCTTGCGGACCTCGAGCGGCTCGCCGACGCACAGGATCGGCACCAGGCCGGCCCCGAGCGCGGACCTCACCTTGGCGTTGACGACGGCGTCGTCCTCGGCGTGGAACTGCCGCCGCTCCGAGTGGCCCACGGCCACGTACGTGACGCCCAGCTTCGCGAGGAACAGCGGCGAGATCTCACCGGTGTACGCACCGGACTCGTGCGCCGAGACGTCCTGCGCGCCGTAGACGAGCTCGAGCTTGTCGGCGTCCACGAGGGTCTGCACCGAGCGCAGGGCCGTGAACGGCGGCAGCACGGCGACCTCGACGGCCGCGAAGTCGTGCTTCGCGTCCTTCAGGGTCCACGCGAGCTTCTGCACGGTGTGCGTCGCCTGGTGGTGGTCCAGGTTCATCTTCCAGTTGCCCGCCATCAGCGGGGTACGGTTCGCCACGTTCAGTCCTCCAGGACCGCGATGCCGGGGAGGGTCTTGCCCTCGAGGAGCTCCAGCGACGCGCCGCCGCCGGTGGAGATGTGGCCGAAGCCGGCCTCGTCGAAGCCGAGCAGGCGGACCGCGGCCGCGGAGTCGCCGCCGCCGACGATCGAGAAGCCCTCGGTGTCGACCAGCGCCTGCGCGACGGCCTTCGTACCCTCGGCGTACGCGGGACGCTCGAACACACCCATCGGGCCGTTCCAGGCGATCGTCCGTGCACCGAGGATCGCCTCGCGGAACAGCGCGGCCGACCGCGGGCCGATGTCCAGGCCCATCGTGCCGGCCGGGATCGCGTCGACCGCGACGGTCTCGTGGTCGTCCGAGCCGAACTCGGGCGCCACCAGGGTGTCGACGGGCAGGACGATCTCGACGCCGGCCTCCTTCGCCTGGGCGAGGTAGCCCTTGACGGTCTCGACCTGGTCCTGCTCCAGCAGCGACGAGCCGACCTCGTGGCCCTGGGCCTTGAGGAAGGTGAACATCATGCCGCCGCCGATCAGGAGCTTGTCGGCCTTGGTGATGAGGTTGCCGATGACGCCGAGCTTGTCGGAGACCTTGGCGCCCCCGAGCACGACGACGTAGGGCCGCTCCGGGTCCTCCACGGCCTTGCGCAGCGCCTCGACCTCGGCCAGGACGAGCGTGCCGGCGGCGTGCGGCAGACGCAGCGCGACGTCGTAGACCGACGCCTGCTTGCGGTGCACGACGCCGAAGCCGTCGGACACGAACGCGTCGGCGAAGGACGCGAGCTCGTCGGCGAGCGCGCCGCGCTCCGCGTCGTCCTTGGACGTCTCGCGCGCGTCGAAGCGCACGTTCTCGAGCAGCGCGACCTGCCCGTCCTCGAGGGCGGCGACGGTCGCCCGGGCCGACTCCCCGACCAGGTCCTGCGCGAGCGCGACGGGCTGGCCGAGCAGCTCACCGAGGCGCGCGGCCACCGGGGCGAGCGAGTACTTCGCCTCGGGCGTGCCCTTGGGACGGCCGAGGTGCGCGACGACGACGACGCGCGCACCCTGGGCGAGCAGGGCCTGCAGCGTCGGCAGCGCGGCGCGGATACGCCCGTCGTCCGTGATGGTGGTGCCGTCGAGCGGCACGTTGAAGTCCGAGCGGACGAGCACGCGCTTGCCGCGCAGGTCGCCCAGGTCGTCGATGGTCTTCATGGTCTCCTACCTCGTCCGGCCGCCGGGGCGGTCCGGGTCTCCCCCGCGGGGGCGGGGCACGTCGGTGGTGCGGTCCGGGACGTCAGGCCCCGGACGCGGCTGCGTCCGCGTGCGCCGGACCGCTGGCCTCGGCGCACGCGGACGCATCGTCTCCTGGGGCGTCAGGACGTCAGAGACGCTCGCCCACGTACTCGGTGAGCTTCACGAGGCTGCTGGAGTAGCCCCACTCGTTGTCGTACCAGGCGATGATCTTGACCTGGTCGCCGATCACCTTCGTCAGCTTCGCGTCGAAGATGCTCTGGTGCGGGTTGGTCACGATGTCCGAGGACACGATCTCGTCCTCGGTGTACTCCAGCGTGCCCTTGAGGGGGCCCTCGGCGGCGGCCTTGACCGCGGCGTTGACCTCCTCGACCGTGACCTCGCGCGACGCCGTGAACGTCAGGTCCGTGGCCGAGCCCGTGATGGTCGGCACGCGCAGCGCGAAGCCGTCCAGCTTGCCCTTGAGCTCGGGCAGCACGAGCGCGACGGCCTTGGCCGCACCGGTCGTCGTGGGCACGATGTTCTGCGCGGCGGCACGGGCGCGACGCAGGTCGCGGTGCGGGCCGTCCTGCAGGTTCTGGTCACCCGTGTAGGCGTGGATCGTGGTCATGAGGCCACGCTCGATGCCGATCGCGTCGTTGAGGGCCTTCGCCACCGGCGCGAGGCAGTTCGTCGTGCAGGACGCGTTCGAGATGATGTGCTGCGTCGCCGGGTCGTAGTCGGTGTGGTTCACACCGATGACGAACGTGCCGTCCTCGTTCTTGGCGGGCGCCGAGATGATGACCTTCTTGGCACCGGCGTCGATGTGCGCCTTCGCCTTCGTGGCGTCCGTGAAGAAGCCGGTCGACTCGATGACGATGTCAGCGCCGAGCTCGCCCCAGGGCAGGTCTGCCGGGTTGCGCTCCGCCAGCGCACGGATCTTCTTGCCGTCGACGATGATGTTCTCGTCGTCGTAGTCCACGCTCAGCGGGAAGCGGCCCAGGACCGTGTCGTACTTGAGCAGGTGGGCCAGGGTGTGGTTGTCCGTCAGGTCGTTGACGCCGACGATCTCGATGTCGGCCCCCGAGGCCACGATGGCGCGGTAGAAGTTCCGCCCGATGCGGCCGAAGCCGTTGATGCCGACCTTGATGGTCACTTGCCCTCCTCGGCACGCGCCGAACCGATGCCGGCGCACACAGTTGGTGTTCGGTCACGCACGCCGCTGTGCGTCCCGACCGCCGATGTCCGCGAGCCCGGGCCGTTGCCCAGCCTGTTGCGCACTCGTTGCGATCGGATGACCCGAGCCTATACCCGGAGGCCGGGGCCCCGCCCGAGACGAAGGTCCAGCCTGCCGGGCGTTCGCATGGTGGACGATCCGCGCCGCGGTCCGCCCGTCAGAGGTCGAGCAGGTCGGGGCTCAGGCCCGCCTCGGTGTCCGGGATGCCCAGCTCCGCCGCGCGGCGGTCCGCCGTGGCCAGGAGCCGGCGGATCCGGCCGGCCACGGCGTCCTTCGTCATCGGCGGGTCGGCGATCTTGCCGAGCTCCTCGAGCGAGGCCTCCTTGTGCGCCAGGCGCAGCTCGCCCGCCTGACGCAGGTGGTCCGGCAGGTCGTCGCCGAGGATCTCGAACGCGCGCTCGACACGGGCACCGGCCGCGACCGCCGCCCGCGCGGACCGGCGCAGGTTCGCGTCGTCGAAGTTCGCGAGGCGGTTCGCCGTGCCCCGCACCTCGCGCCGCACGCGCCGCTCCTCCCACACGAGCACGGTGTCGTGCGCACCCAGCCGCGTGAGCATGGCGCCGATTGCGTCACCGTCGCGGATGACGACACGGTCCACGCCGCGCACGTCGCGCGCCTTCGCCGCGACACCCAGGCGGCGTGCCGCCCCGACGAGCGCGAGGGCCGCCTCCGGCCCGGGGCACGTGACCTCGAGGGCGGACGAACGCCCCGGCTCCGTCAGCGACCCGTGGGCGAGGAATGCGCCGCGCCAGGCCGCCTCGGCCTCGCCGACGCCGGCGGAGACCACCTGCGGCGGCAGCCCGCGCACGGGTCGGCCGCGGTTGTCCAGCAGCCCGGTCTGCCGTGCGAGCGACTCACCGTCCTTGACGACGCGCACCACGTACCGGCTCCCCCGGCGCAGCCCGCCGCCCGAGACGACGATGATGTCGCTCTCGTGCCCGTAGACCTCGGCGATCGCCTGGCGCAGCCTGCGCGCGGCGATGCCCGTGTCCAGCTCGGCCTCGATGACGATCCGCCCGGAGATGATGTGCAGCCCGCCCGCGAACCGCAGGGTCGCCGAGATCTCCGCCTTGCGGCACGAGGTCCTGTCCACCTTCAGCCGGGCGAGCTCGTCCTTCACCTGTGCCGTCAGCGCCATGGCGTCATCCTGCCATTGCCCACCGGGTGGTCGGGACGGGTCCGTGAGCCGTCACCCGATCCGGTCGTCGTCGGCGCCGACGGCGCCCGCGGGTGTGCCGACGTCCCCGAGGTACCCCTCGACGACGTCACGCAGCGCCGCTGCCAGGCGCAACGGGTCGTGCACGTCGCTCTGGTCCCCGCGGCGCACCTGGCGCACGAGCAGCCGTGTCCCGGTGTCCGCGCACGTCTGCGCGAGCTCACCGACGTCGTCCACCGATGCGGGGTCGACGACGACCGCGTGCACCGGGAGCTCGGGGGCGTGCGCTCGCAGCACCTCGAGGTGGTCCACGGCCCGCATGCCGACCGTCTCGTCGTCGGGGGTGAGGTTGAGCACGACGACGATCCGGGCGGAGGTCTCCAGCAGGGCCGCGCGCAGCTCCGGCACGAGCAGGTGCGGCAGGACCGACGTGTACCAGGAGCCCGGACCGAGCACGACCCAGTCCGCGTCCCGCACGGCCGCGACCGCCTCGGGGCACGCCGGCGGGTCCAGGGGGTGCAGGCGCAGCTGGTCGATCCGGTGCGGTGTGGTCGCGACGCGGGTCTGCCCGCGCACGACGTCCTCGGAGCCGTCCGGCAGACGCACCCGTGCCTCGATGCGCAGCGGCACGGACGCCATGGGCAGCACGCGGCCCCGGGCACCGAGCAGCCGTCCGACCAGGTCGAGTCCCTCGACGGTGTCGCCGAGCAGCTCCCACAGCGCGACGATCAGCAGGTTCCCCACCGAGTGGTGGTCCAGCGGCCCCTGCGAGCTGAACCGGTGCTGCAGCAGGTCGCGCCAGGTGCGCCCCCACTCGGAGTCGTCGCACAGGGCGGACAGGGCCATGCGCAGGTCCCCGGGCGGCAGCACGGCGAGCTCCTCGCGCAGCCGCCCCGACGACCCGCCGTCGTCGGCGACGGTCACGACCGCGGTGATCCGGTCCGTCATCAGCCGCAGCGCCGACAGCGACGCGGACAGCCCGTGACCGCCGCCCAGGGCGACGACCGCCGGACGCGTCGGGTCGCCGAACCTGCTGACGGGTGCCGCGCTCACTCCTTGCCCAGGTCCCGTGCCGTCACCTGCACACGGTGCCCGCGTTCACGCAGCCGGGCACCGACCGCCTCGCTGATCGCGACCGAACGGTGCTTGCCGCCGGTGCAGCCGACCGCGATCGTCGCGTAGCGCTTCTCCTCGTGCAGGTACCCGGCCAGCACGGGCTCGAGCGCGTCGACGTAGCGGTCGACGAACGTCACCGCCCCCGGCAGCCCGAGGACGTAGTCGCGCACGGGCGCGTCCCGGCCCGACAGGTGCCGCAGCTCCGTGATCCAGTACGGGTTCGCGAGGAAGCGCACGTCGACGACGTGGTCCGCGTCGAGCGGGATGCCGTACTTGAAGCCGAACGACACGACGGACACGTGCAGCACGTCGTCCGCCGCGCCGGCGACGCCCGCACGCACCGTCCGCGCGAGGTCGTGCACGTTGAGCTCCGAGGTGTCGATCACGGTGTCCGCACGTTCACGCAGGTCCGACAGCAGCGCCCGCTCGTGCGCGATGCCGTCGAGGATCCGCCCGTCGCCCTGCAGCGGGTGCGGACGGCGCACCTGCTCGAAGCGGCGCACGAGCACCTCGTCCGACGCGTCGAGGAACAGCAGCCGCAGCTCGACACCCGTGCGCGCCAGGTCGTCCAGCACGTCGGTCAGCGCCGCGAAGTACTCACCCCCGCGCACGTCGATCACGGCCGCGAGCCGGCGCGCACCGGTCCCGACGGGACCGCTGGTGAGCATCCCCACGAGGTGCGTGAGCATCTGCGCCGGCAGGTTGTCGACGACGTACCAGCCGAGGTCCTCGAGGACGGCGGCCGCACGCGTGCGGCCCGCGCCGGACATGCCGGTGATGACGAGCACCTGGGGCTGCTCGAGGACGGGGGCCTCGGCGGCCGCCTCGAGCGCGGGGATGCCGTGGGGGACGGTGATGGGCGACGGCTCGCTCATGCGCCCAGGATGCCAGCCCCGTCGGCCGACGGCGCAGCGGACCCGCCGTTCGGCACCTCGGACGTCGACCCGTGCGTCGCCCGCTCGTCCGCCCGGGGCACGGCGGCGGACGCCGTCGCGGGCTCGGGCGCACGCGTCGTCAGCGCCGCCACGACGGCCTCGGCCGTCCGTGCGCCCATCCCCGGGACCGTCGCGATCTCGTCGGCGGACGCCGCGCGCAACCGCTTGACGGACCCGAAGTGCCGCAGGAGCGCAGCCTTGCGGGCCGGCCCGAGGCCGGGGACGTCGTCCAGGACGGACGCGGTCATCCCCTTGCTGCGCCGCTTGCGGTGCGCCGTGATCGCGAACCGGTGCGCCTCGTCACGCACCCGCTGCAGCAGGTACAGGCCCTCCGAGCTGCGCTGCAGGATCACCGGGTACTCCTCCCCCGGCAGCCAGACCTCCTCGAGCCGCTTGGCCAGGCCGCACAGCGCGACGTCGTCGACCCCGAGCTCGGCGAGCGCGGCGGCGGCAGCGGCGACCTGCGGCGGTCCGCCGTCGACGACGACGAGGTTGGGCGGGTAGGCGAACCGCGCGGGCCGGCCCGTGCGCTCGTCGACGGGACCGCTGCGCGGTGCGTCGTCGTCGTCGCCGTCGGCGAGCTCGAGGTCGCGCGACTCGGAACGCTCGGCGAGGTAGCGGCGGAACCGGCGGGAGATCACCTCGTGCATCGCGGCGGTGTCGTCCCGCGCCCCCTGCCCCTCGGGTCCGCGGACGCTGAACAGCCGGTACTCGTTCTTGCGCGCCAGGCCGTCCTCGAACACGACCATCGACGCCGACTGGTACGTCCCCTGGTGGTGCGAGACGTCGTAGCACTCGATGCGCAGCGGGGCGGTCGGCAGGTCGAGCGCCTCCTGGATCTCGCGCAGCGCCTGGCTGCGGCTCGTCAGGTCGCCCGCGCGGCGCGTGCGGTGCAGCGCGAGCGCGTGCTCGGCGTTGCGGTGCACGGTGGCGGCCAGCTCGCGCTTGTCCCCCCGCTGCGGCACGCGGACCTGCACGCGGCTGCCCCGCAGGCCCGTCAACCAGGCCTGGACCTGGTCGAGGTTGGCGGGCAGCACGGGCACGAGGACCTCGCGCGGTACCGCGCCGGTGGCGGTGTCGGCATCCTCCCCGCCGTACACCTGCTGCAGCAGGTGCTCGACGAGCGCGGCGTCGTCGAGGTCCTCGACCTTCTCGACGACCCACCCGCGCTGGCCGCGGATGCGCCCGTCACGCACGTGGAAGACCTGCACCGCGGCCTCGAGCTCGTCACCGGCGAGCGCGAACACGTCGGCGTCGGTGCCGTCCGTCAGGACCACCGCGTTGCGCTCGGTGGCCTTCTGGAGCGTCGCGACGTCGTCGCGCAGACGTGCGGCGCGCTCGTAGTCCAGCTCCGCGGCCGCGTCCTTCATGGCCTGGGTGAGCCGTCGCGTGAACCGCGCGGTGTCACCCGCCATGAAGTCGCAGAAGTCCTGGGCGAGCCGGTGGTGCTCGTCGACGCCGATGCGCCCCACGCACGGCGCGGAGCACTTGTCGATGTACCCGAGCAGGCAGGGTCGCCCCTGCTGGCGCGCCCGCTTGAAGACGCCCGCCGAGCACGTGCGCACGGGGAACACCCGCAGCAGCAGGTCGACGGTCTCGCGGATCGCCCACGCGTGCGCGTACGGACCGAAGTAGCGCGTGCCCTTGCGCTTGGCCCCGCGCATGACCTGCACGCGCGGGACCTCGTCGGCCATCGTGACGGCGAGGTACGGGTAGGACTTGTCGTCGCGGTACTTGACGTTGAACCGCGGGTCGAACTCCTTGATCCACGAGTACTCGAGCGCGAGCGCCTCGACCTCGGTGCCGACGACCGTCCACTGGACGGAGGACGCCGTGGTGACCATCTGCTGCGTGCGGGGGTGCAGCCCGCCCAGGTCCTGGAAGTAGCTGTTGAGCCGGCTGCGCAGCGACTTGGCCTTGCCGACGTACACGACGCGACCGTGCTCGTCGCGGAACCGGTACACGCCGGGCGCGTCGGGGATCTCCCCCGGCGCGGGGCGGTACGTCGCGGGATCGGCCATGCGACGAGCCTAGTTCGCAGCGCTGACACTCCCCGTCCGGGCCGCACCGCGGGCCGCCGACCCCGCAGGCGACGCGCGTCCGGCAGGCCCGCATGTGATCTGCCCCACTAGGGTCGGGACATGGCTCAGCTCCTGCACCAGTACTCGGTCGACCTCACCTGGACGGGTGCGGGCGACGCCGGCACGTCGACGTACACGTCGTACGGCCGCGACCACACCCTCACGTCAGGCGGCAAGCCGGCGCTGCCGGGGACGTCGGACCCGCACTTCCGCGGGGACACCGACCGCTGGTCGCCCGAGGACCTGCTGGTCGGTGCGCTCGCGCAGTGCCACATGCTGTGGTTCCTGCACCTGGCGGCCACGGCCGGGGTGGTCGTCGTCGGCTACGAGGACGCCGCGTCCGGCACGATGCGGATCGAGGCGGCCGGGCAGGGCCAGTTCACCGAGGTGGTGCTGCGCCCCCGCGTGACCGTGCGGCATGCACGGCTGCGCGACGGTGCCGCCGTCGACGACGCGCTCCTGGCGGACGTGCACCGCCGCGCGCACGAGCACTGCTTCATCGCCCGGTCGGTGAACTTCACGGTGCGTCACGAGCCGGCGCCCGTGGTGGTCGAGCAGCCGGCCGACCCGGCACCGACGGTCTGAACCCGAGGGGTCAGGCAGGCACGCCGACCCGTTCGGGCGCGAGCACCTCGGCGAGGAAGCGGCCCGTGTGGCTCTCCGGCACGCCGGCCACGTGCTCGGGCGTGCCCTGGGCGACGACGGTGCCGCCGCCCGAGCCGCCCTCGGGTCCCATGTCGACGACCCAGTCGGCGTTCTTGATGACGTCGAGGTTGTGCTCGATCACGAGCACCGTGTTGCCCTTGTCGACGAGCGACTGGAGCACGCCGAGCAGCTTGCGGATGTCCTCGAAGTGCAGCCCGGTGGTCGGCTCGTCCAGCACGTAGATCGTCCGGCCGGTCGAGCGTCGCTGCAGCTCGGACGCGAGCTTGACGCGCTGGGCCTCACCGCCGGACAGCGTCGGGGCGGGCTGACCCAGCCGCACGTACCCCAGGCCGACGTCGACCAGGGTGCGCAGGTGACGTGCGATCGCGGGGACCGCGGCGAAGAACTCGGCGGCCTCCTCGATCGGCATCGCGAGCACGTCGGCGACCGTCTTGCCCTTGAAGTGCACCTCGAGCGTCTCGCGGTTGTACCGCGCCCCGTGGCAGACCTCGCACGGCACGTACACGTCCGGGAGGAAGTTCATCTCGATCTTCAGGGTGCCGTCGCCCGAGCACGCCTCGCACCGCCCGCCCTTGACGTTGAACGAGAACCGCCCGGGGGTGTAGCCGCGCACCTTGGCCTCGGTCGTCTCGGCGAACAGCCTGCGGACGTGGTCCCACACACCCGTGTACGTCGCGGGGTTCGACCGCGGGGTCCGCCCGATCGGTCCCTGGTCGACGTGGACGACCTTGTCGAGCTGGTCGAGCCCCGTGACGCGCCGGTGACGTCCCGCCACCTGCCGCGCACCGTTGAGCTCGTTCGCCATGACCGTGTACAGGATCGAGTTCACGAGCGTGGACTTGCCGGAGCCGGACACCCCCGTCACGGCGGTCAGCACCCCCAGGGGGAACGACACGTCGATGCCGCGCAGGTTGTTCTCACGCGCCCCGACCACGGTGATCTGCCGCGCGGGGTCCACGGGGCGACGCGTGGCCGGCATGGGGATGGAGCGCCGACCCGACAGGTACGCGCCCGTCACGGACTCCTGCGACGCGAGCAGGCCGTCGAGGTCCCCCGAGTGCACGACCCGCCCGCCGTGCTCGCCCGCCCCGGGACCGATGTCGACGATCCAGTCGGCGGTCCGGATCGTGTCCTCGTCGTGCTCGACGACGATGAGCGTGTTGCCCAGGTCCCGCAGGCGTGTGAGCGTGTCGATCAGGCGCCTGTTGTCCCGCTGGTGCAGGCCGATCGACGGCTCGTCCAGCACGTACAGGACACCCACGAGGCCGGACCCGATCTGCGTCGCGAGCCGGATGCGCTGCGCCTCGCCGCCGGACAGCGTGCCCGCGGGACGCATGAGCGAGAGGTAGTCCAGACCGACGTCGAGCAGGAAGCCGAGACGGGCCTGGATCTCCTTGACCACCTGCGCCGCGATCTGCCGCTCGCGCTCACCCAGCTCGAGGCCGTCGATGAACGCGCGCGCCTCGTCGATCGGCAGCTCGCAGACCTGCGCGATGGACCGGCCGCCGACCTTGACGGCGAGCACCTCGGGCTTGAGGCGCGCACCCTCGCACACGGGGCACGGGACCTCGCGCATGAAGGCCTCGTACTTCTCCTTGCTCCACTCCGACTCGGTCTCGGAGTGGCGGCGCTCCAGGAACGTGATGACGCCCTCGAAGCCCGTCGAGTACTGCCGCTCGCGCCCCCACCGGTTCCGGTAGCGGACGTGCACCTCGTGGTTCTGCCCGTGCAGGACCGCGTCGCGCGCGCGCTTCGGCAGGGCCCGCCAGGGCGTGTCCATCGAGAAGCCCAGGTCGTCCGCGAGCGCGGACAGCACGCGCTGGAAGTACTCCGAGGACGTCTGCGCCCACGGTGCGACGGCCCCGTCGGCGAGCGAGAGCTCGTCGTCGGGCACGACGAGGTCGGGGTCCACCTCCAGCCGCGTGCCGATCCCGGTGCACTCGGGGCAGGCGCCGTACGGCGCGTTGAAGGAGAACGTGCGCGGCTCGACCTCGTCGAGCGTGAGCACGTGGTCGTTCGGGCAGGCGCGGTTCTCCGAGAAGCGCCGCTCCCGCTGGGGGTCGTCCGCGTCGGCGTCGACCAGCTCGACCACGAGCAGGCCGCCCGCCAGGCCGAGCGCCGTCTCGACCGAGTCCGTGAGGCGTCGCTGCACACCCTCGCGGGAGACGAGCCGGTCGACGACGACCTCGATGTCGTGCTTGAGCTTCTTCTCCAGCGTCGGCGGCGACGCGAGCTGCACGACCTCGCCGTCGACGCGCGCACGCGCGAACCCCTTGCCCTGCAGCTCGCGGAACAGGTCGGCGTACTCGCCCTTGCGGCCGCGCACGACGGGTGCGAGCACCTGGTAGCGCGTGCCCTCGGGCAGCTCGAGCAGCCGGTCGACGATCTGCTGCGGGGTCTGGGCCTGCACCTTCTCGCCGCACACGGGGCAGTGCTGCGTCCCGGCGCGGGCGAACAGCAGGCGCAGGTAGTCGTACACCTCGGTGATGGTGCCGACGGTCGAGCGCGGGTTGCGGTTGGTCGACTTCTGGTCGATCGAGACCGCGGGCGACAGGCCTTCGATGAAGTCGACGTCGGGCTTGTCCATCTGCCCGAGGAACTGGCGGGCGTACGCCGACAGCGACTCGACGTAGCGGCGCTGGCCCTCGGCGAAGATCGTGTCGAAGGCGAGCGAGGACTTGCCGGAGCCGGACAGCCCGGTGAAGGCGATCAGGGCGTCGCGGGGCAGGTCGATGTCGACGTCGCGCAAGTTGTGCTCACGTGCGCCGCGGACCACGAGACGGTCGGACAGAGGGTGCGTCACGGTGCACGAGTGTACGTCCGCCCACCGACATTCGCACACGTGTTCGATGCCGTGTCGCGCTCGCGCGCGCCCGGCACCACCGCCATGCTGGGGACGATGACCTCGCCGACGACCGCCGCGCACGGACCCGCGCCCGACCTGCTCGGGTGCCAGGCCCCCATCGAGGAGTACGCGGTCCTCGGCGACGGCCGCACCGCGGCGCTCGTGTCGCGCCGCGGCTCGGTCGACTGGCTGTGCCTGCCGCGCTTCGACTCCGACGCGTGCTTCGCGTCGCTGCTGGGCACGCCGGACCACGGCCGCTGGCTGCTGACGGTGCGCGACCCGCTCGAGGTGACGCGCTCCTACCGGCGGGACTCCTTCGTGCTCGAGACGACGTACCGCACGGCGACCGGCACGGCGACGGCCACCGAGGCCATGCCCGTGGGTGACGACCGCTCCGACGTGGTGCGGCGCGTCGAGTGCACCGACGGCCAGGTCGAGGTCGAGCACGAGTGGGTCGTGCGCTTCGGCTACGGGGCGGTCGAGCCGTGGGTGCGGCACGAGACCGACGCCGAGGGGTGCGACACGATCCGCGCGATCGCCGGCCCCGACTCGCTCGTCCTGCGCGGTGACCGCCTCCCCCGTGCCGACGACCACCGCCACCGGGACCGGTTCACGCTGCGCGCGGGCGAGAGCGTCGAGCTCTCGCTGACGTGGGTGCACTCGTGGCAGCCGATCCCCCCGCGCCTGACGGTGCCGGACCGCGTCGACGCGACCGCGATCGTGTGGGGTCTGTGGGCGCGCGACTGCACGTACGCAGGCCCGTACCGCGAGGCGGTCGTGCGCTCCCTGCTCGTGCTGCGCATGCTCACCGACGTGACCACCGGCGGGATCGTCGCCGCACCCACGACGTCGCTGCCGGAGACGTTCGGCGGTGAGCGCAACTGGGACTACCGCTACTGCTGGTTGCGCGACGCCGCGCTCACCCTCGAGGCGCTGCTCGAGCAGGGCTTCCGCGACGAGGCGACGCAGTGGCGGGACTGGCTCAAGCGCGCGGTCGCGGGCGACCCGCGCGACCTGCAGATCATGTACCGGCTGGACGGGGGTCGTCGTCTGCCGGAGACGCACCTCGACCACCTGCCGGGGTACGCGGGGTCGCGTCCCGTGCGCGTCGGCAACGGCGCCGTCGACCAGGTGCAGCACGACGTGCTGGGCGAGGTGATGTGCGCGCTGGCGATGGCGCGGGACGCGGGCCTGGAGGAGACCACCGACTCGTGGTCGCTGCAGCGTCGGCTCGTCGACGACCTGGTGGCGACGTGGCGCGAGCCCGACCGGGGCATCTGGGAGGTGCGCGGCGAGCCCCGTCGCTTCACGCACTCGCGGATCATGTCCTGGGCGGCGCTGGACCGTGCCGTGCGCGCCGTCGAGGAGCACGGTCTTCCCGGTCCCGTCGAGCGGTGGCGGCGTGTGCGCGACGAGATCCACGCGGACGTCCTCGCGCACGGCTGGTCGGCGACCCGGGGCAGCTTCGTGCAGTTCCCCGGCGCCCGGCACACGGATGCGTCCCTGCTGCAGATGGTCCAGGTCGGGTTCCTGCCCGCCGACGACCCGCGCGTGCTCGCGACCGTCGCGGCCGTCCGCGAGGAGCTCGAGGTCGCGCCCGGCCTGCTGCTGCGCTACCGCACCGAGGCGACGGACGACGGCCTGCAGGGTGCGGAGGCGCCGTTCCTGGCGTGCTCGTTCTGGCTCGCGGACGCCCTCGCGCGCGGCGGGGACGTCGCGGGGGCCCGCGAGGTCCTCGACGCCCTCGTGCCGCTCGCCAACGACGTGGGCCTGCTCGCGGAGCAGTACGACCCGCACGCGCGCCGGATGGTCGGCAACGTGCCGCAGGCGCTGTCGCACCTCGCGCTGGTGCGCGCCGCGCACAGCCACGACCTCGCCGCGCGCCGCGCCTGCGTGGTGACACCGCCGCCGAGCGGCACCACGGTGCAGGAGGACGGGCGTGGCTGACGACGGGTACACGGGCCAGGTCCTGCCCGGCGGGCCGAGCGCGGTCCGGGTGCTGGACGAGGCCGTGGTCCGCAAGGCGTCGGTCGGCCCCATGGACAACGCCACCTACCTCGTCACGTGCCGCCGCACCGGCGCACAGCTCCTCGTCGACGCACCTGCCGATCCCGACCGTCTGCTCACGCTCGTCCGCGAGGGCTCGCCCTCGGCACGCCTCGACACCGTCGTCGTCACGCACCGCCACCACGACCACCTCGGGGCGCTCGCGTCCGTGTGCGCGGTGACGGGTGCCTGGGTCGCGGCGGGTGCGGCGGACGCCGACGCGGTCGCGGCCGCCGCGGAGCACCCCGTCGCGACGCGGCTGCAGCACGGCGACACGATCACCGTCGGGCACCTCGTCGTCGAGGTCGTCGCGCTGCGGGGGCACACACCCGGGTCGGTCGCGCTCGCGCTGACCGAGCCCGCGCAGGTGCGCGAGGCGGGTGCGGTGGCCGGGCGCGTGCACCTGTTCACGGGCGACTCGCTGTTCCCCGGCGGGGTCGGCGCCACCGGCGGGGACCCCCGACGCTTCACCGAGCTGCTCGGGGACGTCCGCGCGCGGGTGTTCGACCGGTTCGGCGACGAGACGTGGGTCTACCCCGGCCACGGCGACGACACCACGCTCGGTGCCGAACGCCCGTCCCTCGCGCAGTGGGCAGCCCGCGGGTGGTGACGCGCGGGTGGTGACGCGCAGCGCCGCGCCGTCGGGCAGGATGGGCGCATGACCGTCTTCGCCGTCCGGTACACCTACGACGAGCGGGCCGACGTGCGCGACCTCGTGCGCCCCGAGCACCGCGAGTGGCTCACCGCGCAGGCCGACGCGGGCGTCCTGCTGGGCTCGGGCCCGTTCGAGGACGCCCCGCCGGGAGCCCTGCTCGTCTTCCGGGTCGCCGACGTCGTCACGCTACGCACGCTCCTCGCGCAGGACCCGTTCGCGCGCGAGGGGCTGGTCGCCGCGACCGAGGTGCGTGCGTGGGACATCGTGCGCGGCCCCTGGTCGACGACCTGACGCCGTCCGTCAGGGAGCGGGGGGCGCGGCGTCCTGCGGGAGCGCTGCGTCGGTGACCGCTGCGTCGGTGACGCGCCGTGCGTCGTGCCGCACGCGCAGCAGGCTCGCGAGCGTCGCGAGCCCGAGCGCGGCCGCGATGACCACCAGCGACAGCCACGTCGGCAGCTCGGGCGCCCAGGCGACGGGCTCACCGCCGTTGACGAACCCGACGGTGTTGGTCGCGAGCGCCTCGAGCACGAGCTTGCCGCCGATGAACGCGAGCACGGCCGCGAGCCCGTACGGCAGGTACACGAGGCGGTCCAGCAGCCCGCCGAGCAGGAAGTACAGCTGGCGCAACCCCATGAGGGCGAACACGTTGGCCGTGAACACGATGAACGGGTCGTGCGTGAGCCCGAAGATCGCCGGGATCGAGTCGAACGCGAAGAGCAGGTCGGTCGTGCCGATCGCCAGGAACACGACGACGAGCGGTGTGAACACCCGCCGTCCCTCGTGGACCGTGCGCACCCGACCGCCGTCGTACGTCGGCGACATGGGAAGGACCCGGCGCACGGCGCGCACGAGTGCGTTCTCCTCGTACTCCTCGTCGCCGCCCGTCCCCTCGCGGGCGACCTTCACCGCCGTCCACACCAGGAACGCGCCGAACACGTAGAACACCCACGTGTACCGCTCGACGAGCGCCGCGCCCGCCAGGATGAACCCTCCGCGCAGCACGAGCGCGACGATGATGCCGACCATGAGCACGCGCTGCTGCTGCTCGCGCGGCACCGCGAAGCTCGACATGATGAGCAGGAACACGAACAGGTTGTCGACGGACAGGCTGTACTCGGTCAACCACCCCGCGAGGAACTCCTGCGCGGGCGCCGGGCCCCCGACGACCGCGAGCAGACCCGCGAACACGAGGGCCAGCGCCACGTACACACCGACCCAGGTCACGCTCTCGCGTGCGGACGGCACGTGCGGGCGGCGCCGGACGATCGCGAGGTCGACGAGCAGGACGGCCACGACCGCCGCGAGCGACGCGACCTGGAACGCCGCCGGCAGCTCGTGGATCACGGGCGCCCCTCCCGCACGTCGCCCTCACCCGGCGCGGCGTCCTGGTGCACACCCAGCCGCGCCTCGCGCGACGAGGACTGCTCGACGGCCTCGGTGATCGCGTCGTCGTGCTCCCGTGGGGCCGCGGCGGCCGCCGCCGCGTCGAGGCGCGTGCGGTGCAGGGACGCCACGGTCGTGATCGCGAGGGTCCCGACGATGACGCCGAGCGAGACCCAGGTGCCGATCTCGGGGATGGCGGTCACGTGCTCGCCGCCGTTGATGAACGCGACCTCGTTGGTGTGCAGTGCGTGGATGACGAGCTTGACGCCGATGAAGCCCAGGATGACGCCCAGCCCGTACGACAGGTACACGAGCTTGTCGAGCAGTCCGTCGATCAGGAAGAACAGCTGACGCAGCCCCAGCAGCGAGAACGCGTTCGCCGTGAAGACGAGGTACGTCTCCTGCGTCAGGCCGAAGATCGCGGGGATCGAGTCGACCGCGAAGATGATGTCCGCCGTCCCGATCGCGACCATGACGATGAGCATCGGCGTGATGTAGCGCTTCCCGTCGCGGCGCACCGTCATGCGGTCCCTGACGTAGTCGTCGGTCGTGCGGAACGCTCGGCGCGTCCAGCGCAGCACCGCGTTCTCGTGGTACTCGTCCTCGTCCTCGCTGCCCGAGCGGATCTGCGTCCATGCCGTGTACAGCAGGAACGCGCCGAAGACGTAGAAGATCCACGACAGGTTCTCGATCATCGCGGCACCGACGAAGATGAAGACGGTCCGCAGCACCAGCGCGATCGTGATGCCGATGAGCAGCACCTTCTGCTGGTAGAGCCGGGGCACCTTGAAGCTCGCCATGATGAGGACGAACACGAACAGGTTGTCCACCGAGAGGCTCTTCTCGGTCACGTACCCCGCGAAGTACTCGGCGCCGTACGTCGAGCCCCACACCGCCCACACCACGCCGCCGAACACGAGCGCGACCCCGACGTACGCGGCCGACCACCAGGCCGACTCGCGCAGCGTCGGCTCGTGCGGCGAACGCACGTGGCCGACGTAGTCGACCGCCAGCATCGCGACGATCGCACCGACCGTGATCGCCCACACCCACACGGGAACATCCACGCCACAGACCTCCGGACACGTACGACTGATGACCGGAGGTCTCTTCCGCCAGCGCCACCCGGTGGTGCGGGGTGTACGCGCGGCCGACGGCACCGGGCCGGCAACGCTGGCGGCCGTGATGACGATGACGTCGTGGGGAGTACTCCCCTCCGCCGAGAACTATAGGTGACGAACCGTCACCACGACGCGGCGTGACTCACACGAGGCAGAACTCGTTGCCCTCCGGGTCCTGCATCACGATCCAGAACCCCTGCGCGTCGGCGTCGAACTCCTGGACGTGCCGTGCCCCGAGAGCCTGCAGCTCGACCGAGCGCGCGCGGATCGCGTCGCGGTCCGGACCGGCGCCGCGCTCGCCACCACCGGGGAGCCCCACGTCGAGGTGCACCCGGTTCTTGACGACCTTGTCCTCCGGGACCTTCTGCAGGTAGACCCGTGGCCCGACCCCCGCAGGGTCGACGACCGCGTAGGCGTCGTTCCACCGCTCCTCGGGCAGGCCCCAGCCCCGCAGGGCGTCCTCCCACGTGTCGTAGCCGGGCGGCGGCGGGTCCTCGACGTAGCCGAGCGCCTGCGCCCAGAACGCCCCGAGCGCACGGGGGTCGTGGGCGTCGATCACGATCTGCAGCCTGCGGTCCACGGGTCCTCCTTCGTGTCGCCGTGCCGAGCGGTACGGGGTGGATGCGGTGCGCAGGGCGCGCGGCCGCGGTGCGGTGCGGTGCGGTGCGGTGCGGTGCGGTGCACGATCAGGCCGTCGCCGCCTGCATCTGGCGCAGCTCCTTCTTCAGCCCGGAGATCTCGTCGCGCAGCCGCGCCGCGAGCTCGAACTGCAGCTCACCGGCCGCCGCGTGCATCTGGTCGGTGAGCTGCTGGATGAGGTCCGCCAGCTCGTGCGCGGCCGCCCCGGCCAGGCGGGTGCGCTCGTCGTGCGGTGCGGACCGCGACCCGAGCCCGGGCACGGGCGCCTTGCCACGGCTGGCCTGCCGTCCCGCACCGCCCAGCAGCTCGGCCGTGTCCGCGTCCTCCCGCGCGAGCATGTCGGTGATGTCCCCGATCCGCTTGCGCAGCGGCTGCGGGTCGATCCCGCGCTCCGTGTTGTACGCGATCTGCTTCTCGCGGCGACGTTCGGTCTCGTCGAGAGCGAGCCGCATCGCGGGCGTGATCGTGTCGGCGTACATGTGGACCTCGCCCGAGACGTTGCGCGCCGCGCGGCCGATCGTCTGGATGAGCGACTTGCCCGAGCGCAGGAACCCCTCCTTGTCGGCGTCGAGGATCGCCACCAGGGAGACCTCGGGCAGGTCGAGCCCTTCGCGCAGCAGGTTGATGCCGACCAGCACGTCGTACTCGCCCAGGCGCAGCTCGCGCAGCAGCTCCACGCGGCGCAGCGTGTCGACCTCGGAGTGCAGGTACCGCACCCGCACCCCCTTCTCGAGGAGGTAGTCCGTGAGGTCCTCGGCCATCTTCTTGGTCAGCGTGGTGACCAGGACGCGCTCGTCGCGGTCGACGCGGTCGCGGATCTCCCCCAGCAGGTCGTCGATCTGCCCCGTCGTCGGCTTCACGACGACCTGCGGGTCGACCAGGCCCGTGGGCCGGATGATCTGCTCGACGACCCCGTCGGCCATCGACAGCTCGTAGTCCCCCGGCGTCGCCGAGAGGTAGACGGTCTGGCCGATCCGCTCGACGAACTCCTCCCACCGCAACGGTCGGTTGTCGACCGCGCTGGGCAGGCGGAAGCCGTGGTCGACGAGCGCACGCTTGCGCGACATGTCCCCCTCGAACATCGCGCCGATCTGCGGCACCGTGACGTGCGACTCGTCGATGACGAGCAGGAAGTCCTCGGGGAAGTAGTCGAGCAACGTGTTCGGGGCCGAGCCTGCCGTCCGTCCGTCGATGTGCCGCGAGTAGTTCTCGATACCGGAGCACGAGCCGACCTGGCGCATCATCTCGATGTCGTACGTCGTGCGCATCTGCAGCCGCTGGGCCTCCAGCAGCTTGTTCTGCCGCTCGAGCTCGGCCAGCCGCTGCTCGAGCTCGGCCTCGATGCCCGTGATCGCGCGCTCCATGCGCTCGGGCCCGGCGACGTAGTGCGTCGCCGGGAAGACGTGCACCTGCTGCTCGACCCGGACGACGTCACCCGTGAGGGGGTGGAGGGTCGCGATCGCCTCGATCTCGTCGCCGAACATCTCGATACGGATCGCGAGCTCCTCGTACACGGGGATGATCTCGATCGTGTCGCCCCGCACGCGGAAGGTCCCACGCGTGAAGGCCAGGTCGTTGCGCGTGTACTGCATCGTCACGAAGCGGCGCAGCAGCTGGTCACGGTCGACCGTGTCGCCGACCGACAGCGTGACCATGCGGTCGACGTACTCCTGCGGGGTCCCGAGGCCGTAGATGCAGGACACCGACGCGACGACGACGACGTCACGTCGCGTCAGCAGCGAGCTCGTCGCCGAGTGCCGCAGCCGCTCGACCTCCTCGTTGATCGAGGAGTCCTTCTCGATGTAGGTGTCCGTCTGCGCGATGTACGCCTCGGGCTGGTAGTAGTCGTAGTACGACACGAAGTACTCGACGGCGTTGTTCGGCAGGAGCTCACGGAACTCCGTCGCGAGCTGGGCGGCCAGCGTCTTGTTCGGCGCCATGACGAGCGTCGGGCGCTGGAGCCGCTCGATCAACCAGGCGGTCGTCGCGGACTTCCCGGTCCCGGTCGCACCGAGCAGCACGACGTCCTTCTCACCGGCGCGCACGCGGTCGGCGAGCTCGGCGATGGCGGTCGGCTGGTCGCCGCTCGGGGTGTACTCGGACACCACCTCGAACGGCGCGACGGTCCGCTGCAGGTCGGTGACGGGGCGCATGCGCCCACCGTACGTCCGACCACCGACATCGACCCGACCGGGTGCCGGTCACCGACCTCCGACCCGGTCGCCGGCCGGGTCCGTCAGTCGCCGCTGAAGGAGACGTACGCGGACGGGTCCGACTGCTGGAGCATCTTCGCGTACACGTCCATGAAGCCGCGGTAGGCCGTGAAGCCGGCGATCTTCCGCTTGGCGACCGGCACGAGCGCGCTCATGCCCGACGACTTCACGACGTAGCTCGTGATGAGCGTACGGACGGTGACGCGCCCCACGGCGCGGTCGACCTCGACGTCGAAGAAGAGGACCGGATCGGTGCTCTCGCGGGTCATGTCCCGGATCGACAGGCTCACCTTGTTGGCGCTGCGCGCACCGACCTTGAGCCAACCGGTCTGGTCCTCGACCGCTGCCGACGCCTTCGCGACGAGGTCGAGCACCTGTGTCGCCGAGAGTGCGCCCGACGCCACCGACATCGACGCCTTCGACTGCAGCGGGCGCGCCTCCCACCCGCTGGTCCCGACCGACTGGAGCGCCATCGTTCCTCCGGCTACGTTGCCCGGGGCCACCCCGCGCGGCCCCATGACGCGTCTGACGCGTCCGTCCGAGTGATCGGCTCTCGAACCGTACTCCTTGTGTGGACACCTGTTCAATTCACCCGGACGGGCGACACATGCACCCCGCCCGGGGGACGAAGGTCCTGCACGGCACATCGGCGCACGGTCAGGGCAGGTCCGCCGCCCGTTCGTCGGCACGTTCGACGGCGAGCCGCTCCCACAGATCGTCGACCTGACGCTCGAGGTCGACGTCGCTCCCGGTCCCGTCGAGCACGACGTCGGCCGCTGCGAGGCGCGCGTCGTCGCGAGCCTGCGCGGCGACCCGCGCCTCGGCCTCCTCGCGCGTCATCCCCCGCAGCCGGACCAGCCGTTCGACGCGCAGCACCGCCGGTGCGTGCACGACGACCACGACGTGGAAGTCGTCGGCGCGACCGGTCTCGACGAGCAGCGGGATGTCGTGGACGACGACGGCGCCGGGGTCGAGCGCGACGGCCGCCGCCTCGCGCTCGGCGGACAGCCGCCGCACCACGGGGTGCACGATCGCGTCGAGCTGCGCCCGCGCCGCGGCGTCCGAGAACACGATCCGCGCGAGCGCCGGGCGGTCCAGGCCCCCGTGCCCGTCGAGCACGCCCACGCCGAACGCGTCGACGACGGCGTCCAGACCGGCACTGCCGGGTGCCACCGCCTCCCGCGCGAGCACGTCGGCGTCCACGAGCGTCGCGCCGAGCGCGGCGAACCTGCGCGCGGCGACGGACTTGCCGGCCGCGATCCCTCCGGTGAGCCCGATCCTCTGCATCGCCCCATCGTGCCGAGCGTGCGCCGCGCACACCACTCGGCCGGCTCGGGGGCGCACGCGTGTCGCACCCTCATGGCGACCGGCACCGGGCGGGGTGCCGGCCGGTGCGCCGCCGCCAGGCCGGGACGACGACGGCCGGCCACCC
>JAFAEH010000098.1 GCA_023424135.1 Actinomycetes bacterium
CGAGCTGGGCGGCGTGCTCGCGACCCACGTACCCACCGGCCGCGAGCCGCTGGGCCGACCGTGCGGCGAGCTCGGCATCGTCGTCGAGCCACGTCACGGACTCCGGGGAGCGGGACAGCGCGTCGGCCGCGTAGCGCGAGGTCGACAAGACCTGCGCCAGACGTTGCGCCGCGGTGCCGGAGTCGCGCAGCAGCTTGAGGTACCAGTGCGTGGTGCCGAGCTGGTCGGACAGGCGGCGGAACGCGAGCAGGCCCCCGTCGGGGTCGGGTCCGTCGGCGAACCAGCCGAGCATCACGGGCAGGAGCTGGCGCTGGATCGCCGCACGCCGCGAGACGCCGTCGCTGAGAGCCGCGATGTGCCGGACGGCGCCTGCGGGGTCGCGGTAGCCGATCGCGGCGAGCCGGGCGCGCTGCGCCTCGGGGGCCAGGCTCGCCTCGGCGGCGGACAGGCGCGCGGTCGCGGGCAGCAGCGGCCGGTAGAACAGCTCCTCGTGCAGGCGGCGCACGTCGCGGCGCGTCGTGCGCCAGCGTTCGAGCAGCCCTTCGGGTCCCTCCGCGCGCATCCCCATCGTGCGGGCCAGCCGGCGCAGGTCCGCCTCGGCGGTCGGCACGAGGTGCGTGCGCTGGAGCCGGTGCAGCTGGATGCGGTGCTCCATCATCCGCATCCACCGGTAGCAGACCGCGAGCTGGGCGGCGTGCTCGCGACCCACGTACCCACCGGCCGCGAGCGCCGCGAGCGCCGTGAGGGTCGAGGGGCTGCGGATCGTGTCGTCGGCGCGGCCGTGGACGAGCTGCAGGAGCTGCACGGTGAACTCGACGTCCCGCAGGCCGCCCGCGCCGAGCTTGAGCTGACGGGCGGCCTCGGCGCGCGGGATGTGCGCCTCGACCCGGCGGCGCATCGCCTGGGAGTCCTCGACGAAGTTCTCGCGCTGCACCGCCGACCAGACGAAGGGGTTGACGGTCTCGACGTACTCGCGCCCGAGCGCCCGGTCCCCCGCGAGCGGTCGGGCCTTGAGCAGCGCCTGGAACTCCCACGTCCTGGCCCAGCGCTCGTAGTAGGCGCGGTGGCTGGCGATCGTGCGGACGAGCGGGCCGTCCTTGCCCTCGGGGCGCAGCGCGGCGTCGACGGGCCACAGCGCGGGCTCCCCCGCGGGTGCCGAGCAGGCTCGTGCGAGCCCGGCGGCGAGCCGCGCACCGGTGACCATCGCCTCGTCCTCGGGCGTGCCGTCGACGGGTTCGGCGACGTAGATCACGTCGACGTCGGAGACGTAGTTGAGCTCGCGCCCGCCGGCCTTGCCCATGCCGATCACCGCGAGGCGGACGCCGCGGCCGTGGTCGTCGAGGTCGGCGCGCGCGACCGCGAGGGACGCCTCGAGCGCCGCACCCGCGAGGTCGGCGAGCGCGGCGCCGACACCCGGCAGACGGCTCAGCGGGTCGCCCGCCGTCAGGTCGGTCGCCGCGATGCGCAGCAGCCGGGTCCGGTAGGCCCGGCGCATCGCGTCGACGCCGGGTGTCCCGGCCAGTCCCGCGACGGGCACCTCGGCGTCCGGGTCGGCGTCGACGGCCCGCAGGAGCTCGGCACGCACGTCCCCGGCCGCGATGCCCGTCCCGGGCGTGGGGTCGGCGACGACGCGTAGGTTGCCGGGGTGCGCCGCCAGCGTGTTGCCGATGGCGAGCGAGGCGCCCGTGACGGCGAGCAGCCGCTCGCGCGCCGTCGGGTCGTCGGCGAGCACGCCGTGCAGGAGCCCGCTCAGCGTGGGGTCGCGGTGCACCGATCCCGCGACCTTCGCCAGCGCGAGCAGGGCCTGGTCGGGGTCCCCCACGTCGGCCAGCGAGCCGACGACGTGCTCGACGACGTCGGCGTCGACGGCCACGAGCGCCGCGTCGGTCAGGAGCCTCTCGGCGCGCGGCACGTCGGCGACGCCGGCGCGCGTCAGGCGCGTCGGCAGCGACGACCCGCGGCCCGGCGTGACGGCCACGGTCAGACGAGCGGCAGGAACCGCTGCAGCTCGTACGGCGTGACCTGCGCGCGGTACTCGGCCCACTCCTGGCGCTTGTTGCGCAGGAAGTAGTCGAAGACGTGCTCGCCGAGGGTCTCGGCGACGAGCTCGGAGCGCTCCATGACCTCGATCGCCGCCTCGAGCGACGTCGGCAGCGGCTCGATGCCCAGCGCCTTGCGCTCGGCGTCGGTCAGCTCCCACACGTCGTCGTCGGCGCCCTCGGGGAGCTCGTACTCCTCCTCGATGCCCTTGAGCCCCGCGGCCAGCAGCACCGCGAACGCGAGGTACGGGTTGGTCGCGGAGTCCACCGCGCGGTACTCGACGCGGCTGGAGTTGCCCTTGCCCGGCTTGTACATCGGCACACGCACGAGCGCGGAGCGGTTGTTGTGGCCCCAGCAGATGAAGCTCGGCGCCTCGGCGCCGCCCCACAGCCGCTTGTAGGAGTTCACGAACTGGTTGGTCACGGCCGTGATCTCCGCGGCGTGGCGCAGGATGCCGGCGATGAACGAGCGCGCGACCTTCGACAGCTCCAGCGGCGCGCCCGGCTCGTGGAACGCGTTGCGGTCGCCCTCGAACAGCGACACGTGCGTGTGCATGCCCGACCCCGGCTGGTCGGCCAGCGGCTTGGGCATGAACGACGCGAACACGCCCTGCTCGAGCGCGACCTCCTTGACGACGGTGCGGAACGTCATGATGTTGTCCGCGGTCGTCAGCGCGTCGGCGTAGCGCAGGTCGATCTCGTTCTGGCCCGGGCCGGCCTCGTGGTGGGAGAACTCCACCGAGATGCCCATGGACTCGAGCATGGTGATCGCGGCACGCCGGAAGTCGTGCGCGGTGCCGCGCGGCACGTGGTCGAAGTAGCCGCCCTGGTCGACCGGCACGAGCGGACGCGTCGGGTCCGCGGGCGCGTCGAACAGGTAGAACTCGACCTCGGGGTGCGTGTAGAAGGTGAACCCGCGGTCACTCGCGCGGTCCAGCGCACGCTTGAGCACGTACCGCGAGTCCGCGAGCGACGGCTCGCCGTCGGGTGTGAGCAGGTCGCAGAACATGCGCGCGGTGCCGTGGCGTTCACCGCGCCACGGCAGGATCTGGAACGTCGACGGATCGGGCTTCGCGATCATGTCGGCCTCGTACACGCGCGTGAGGCCCTCGATCGAGCTGCCGTCGAACCCGATGCCCTCGCTGAACGCCTGCTCGAGCTCGGCCGGCGCGACCGCGACCGACTTGAGCATCCCCAGCACGTCCGTGAACCACAGACGGATGAAGCGGATGTCCCGCTCCTCGACGGTCCGGAGGACGAACTCCTGCTGCCTGTCCATGGCGTACATCCTGCCTGATGAACCCGCCGCGCAGGGCACGGGTCGCGCACCTGGCGCGGCGCGTCCACGTGTGCGGCCCCTCACAGCCCTCCCGCGGCCCCCACGGCTAGGCTCGGCGGCATGTCGACCAGTGACGCCCCGACACCCCGCCGCGTGCGCGTGCACCACCTGCAGACGGCCAAGGACCGCGGCGAGAAGCTCACGATGCTCACCGCCTACGACGCGGTCACCGCCCGCCTGCTCGACGACGCGGGCATCGACATGCTCCTGGTCGGCGACTCGATCGGGAACACGATGCACGGGTACGCCACGACCCTGCCGGTGACGCTCGACGAGATCGTCGTCGCGGCGCGTGCCGTCGCGGGAGCGGCCCGGCGGGCGTTCGTCGTCGCGGACCTGCCCTTCGGCACGTACGAGGCGGGCCCGGAGCAGGCGCTCGCGTCGGCCGTGCGCGTCATGAAGGAGACCGGCGTCTCGGCCGTCAAGATCGAGGGCGGGCAGCGCAGCGTGCCGCAGATCCGTGCGCTGACGGCCGCGGGCATCCCCGTCGTCGCGCACCTGGGGTACACGCCGCAGTCGGAGAACGCGCTGGGCGGCCCGCGCGTGCAGGGCCGCGGCGACGACGCCGACGCGCTGTCCGCCGACGCCGTCGCGGTCACCGACGCCGGCGCCGTCGCGATCGTCCTCGAGATGGTCCCTGCGCCGCTGGCCGCGCGCATCACCGAGATCGTGCGCGTGCCGACCATCGGCATCGGCGCAGGCGCGCAGTGCGACGGGCAGGTGCTGGTCTGGGTGGACATGGCCGGCATGGGCGACTGGTCGCCGCGGTTCGCCAAGCGCTTCGGCGAGGTCGGTGCCGCGCTGAGCGCCGCGGCCCGGGCCTACGCCGACGAGGTGCGCTCCGGCGAGTTCCCCGCCGCGTCGCACACGTTCGAGTCCTGACGTCGGGGCCGTCGTCGGCGCCCGACGTCGGGGCCGTCAGGCGTCCTCGGCGTCCTGCTGGTCCCACGCCTCGTTGCGCGCACGCGCCTTCTCCAGCGCCTGCTGGGCCTCGGCACGGGACGCGTACGGGCCCATGAGCTGGGACCAGTCGCTGCGACGCCCCTCCTCCACCTCGTGCGTGCTGGTGTTGTAGAAGAACTCGGCCACGTCGCCTCCTGTCGTCCCGGCGGGCCGTGCGGCGCCGCCGCTACGTAGACTGCCAGGCATGTCGCCGGTCCACTCGCGCACGGCACTCGTCCCGGGGCGCATCAGCCCGCGCCGGGCCGTCCCCGCGCACATCGCACGCCCCGAGTACGTCGACCGCCCCATGCCCGCGCCGTGGACGGGGTCGGACGTGCTCGACGCCGACACGATCGCGCGCGTCCGGGTCGCCGCGCGGATCGCCGCGCAGGCCCTCGCCGAGGTGGGCGCCCACGTCGCGCCCGGCGTGACGACCGACGAGCTCGACGCGATCGGGCACGCGTTCCTGCTCGAGCACGACGCGTACCCCTCGACGCTCGGCTACCGCGGCTTCCCCAAGTCGCTGTGCACGTCCGTCAACGAGGTCATCTGCCACGGCATCCCCGACTCGACCGTGATCCAGGACGGCGACATCGTCAACGTCGACATCACGGCGTACGTGGGCGGCGTGCACGGCGACACCAACGCGACGTTCCTCGCGGGCGACGTCGACGAGGAGTCCCGGCTGCTCGTCGAGCGCACCCGTGAGGCGCTCGAGCGCGGCATCAAGGCGGTGCGGCCCGGGCGGGAGATCAACGTCATCGGCCGCGTCATCGAGCGGTACGCCGCGCGCTTCGGGTACGGGGTCGTGCGCGACTTCACCGGCCACGGCGTCGGCCCGGCCTTCCACACGGGGCTCGTCGTGCCGCACTACGACGCCGCACCCGCCCACGACACCGTCATCGAGCCCGGCATGGTGTTCACCATCGAGCCGATGCTCGACCTGGGCACGCCGGACTGGGAGATGTGGGACGACGGGTGGACGGTCGTCACCGCCGACCGGTCGCGGTCCGCGCAGTTCGAGCACACCCTGCTGGTCACCGACTCCGGGGCGGAGGTCCTGACGCTGCCATGAGCAAGGACACCAGGCACAAGAAGGCCAAGGTCGACACGGCGTTCGGCATCGACATCGGCGGGTCCGGCATCAAGGGCGCCCCCGTCGACCTGCGCTCGGGCGAGTTCGCCGCCGAGCGCGTGCGCATCGCGACCCCGCAGCCCGCGACGCCGCAGGCCGTCGCGGACACCGTCGCACAGGTCGTCGACTCGTTCGACCTCGACAAGCACGTGCCGATCGGCGTCACGTTCCCCGCGGTGATCCTGCACGGGGTCGCGCAGTCCGCCGCGAACGTCGACGCCACGTGGATCGGCACGGACGTCGAGAAGACGGTCGGCGCGGCGACGGGCCGGCGTGTGCTGGCCGTCAACGACGCCGACGCCGCCGGGTACGCGGAGGTCGCGTACGGCGCCGCGAAGGACGTGCCGGGCGTCGTCCTGGTCGTCACGCTCGGCACCGGGATCGGTTCCGCGCTCGTGGTCGACGGGCGGCTCGTGCCGAACACGGAGCTGGGCCACCTGGAGATCGACGGGCACGACGCCGAGTCGCGCGCGTCGGACGCCGCACGCGACCGCGACGACCTGACGTACGAGCAGTGGGCGCAGCGGCTGCAGCGCTACTTCTCCGTCGTGGAGAACCTGTTCTGGCCGGACCTGATCGTCGTCGGCGGCGGCGTGAGCAAGAAACACGAGCAGTTCCTGCCGCTGCTGGACCTGCGCACGCCGATCGTCCCGGCAGGGCTGCGCAACGCCGCGGGCATCGTCGGCGCCGCCCGCCTGGCGGCCAAGCACGCGCACTGACGCACTCCGTCGGTGAGACGCTTGCCACATCGAACCTACGGTCCCGTAGGGTAGGCGCATCCGCCGGACGAGCACCCGCTCACCCCCACGGCTGGGAAGTCGACGACCGAGCCCTGGAGGCCATGTGGCCGCTGCACCCGTCCCCGCCCCGCCCGCCACGACACGCACGCGGCAGGCGGCCGCCACCGGCAGGTACAACGAGCTGTCCGCCCTGGTCCGCGAGGCGGGTCTGCTCGAACGCACGCCCGGCTTCTACATCACGCTGCTCGTCGGCCTGACCGCCGTGCTCGGCGGCCTGGTGACCGCGTTCGTGCTGCTCGGCCACTCGTGGTGGCAGCTCGCGGTCGCCGCAGGGCTCGGGCTGCTGCTCACCCAGTTCGCGTTCGTCGCGCACGAGGCGTCGCACCGCCAGGTCCTGCTCACGGGTCCGGCCAACGACCGGCTCGGCCGTGTGCTCGCCAACGGCGTCGTCGGCGTGAGCCACTCGTGGTGGATGACCAAGCACACCCGGCACCACGCGAACCCGAACCGG
The DNA here is from genome assembly GCA_023424135.1 of Actinomycetes bacterium. Taxonomy (GTDB): domain Bacteria; phylum Actinomycetota; class Actinomycetes; order Actinomycetales; family Cellulomonadaceae; genus Cellulomonas. The sequence goes on from JAFAEH010000098.1 coordinate 6,707, forward strand.
ATCGGCAAGGACCCGGACATCGCGCCCGGGGGCATCGCCTGGACGGAGCCCGAGGCGGAGGGCCGCCGCGGCCTGCTCGGCTGGCTGACGCGTCGCCAGGGCTGGCTGTTCTTCCCGCTCCTGCCGATCGAGGGCCCCAACCTGCACATCGCCTCGATCCGCTCGGCGTTCGCCGCGCCGCGCTCGTCGGCGCGCACGCGCGAGATCACGGTGCTCCTCGCCCGGCACGTCCTGTACGTGGGGCTGCTGGCGTGGCTGCTGCCGATCGGGCTCGCCGCCGCGTTCCTCGGCGTCCAGCTCGCGGTCTTCGGCGTGTACATGGGCATGTCGTTCGCCCCGAACCACAAGGGCATGGCGATCATCCCGGCCGACAGCCGCCTCGACTTCCTGTCCAAGCAGGTGCTGACGTCACGCAACATCGGCGGCGGGCACTGGGTCACCGCGCTGCTCGGCGGCCTGGACGCACAGATCGAGCACCACCTGTTCCCGAGCATGCCGCGACCCCACCTCGCGCGCGCCCGCCGGATCGTGCGCGAGCACTGCGCGCGCGTCGGCGTGCCGTACACGGAGACGTCCCTGCCGCGCTCGTACGCGATCGTCGTCTCGTACCTCAACCGCGTCGGCCTGGCCGCGCGCGACCCGTTCGACTGCCCCGTGGCGCAGCGCTACCGCTGGCGCGCGACCCGCTGACCGGGCCGGGCCGTCCCGCACCGGGCCACCCGCGCGCGGCGGCCCCGCACCGGGTGCGTGCCTGCGCCCGCTCACCGCGGCGGGCTCTGCACAGGTCCTGCACAGCACCCGCCCCGCTCCCCCGGCACGTCCCCGCCCACGCGGGCACCCGACGCGGTGGGATGGGCACGTGCTGCGAGACCTGCGCCTGCCCCTGCCGCGGGCCGGCGTGCGCGAGCTCACGGTCGTCGAGGAGCGCATCGACGCGTGGGCCCGTGCCCGGCTGGCTCAGCTCGCGACCCACGGCCGCCACCGACGCGTCCGCGCCTGGTCGGTCGAGGCCACCGTGTTCGTGCTCAAGCAGGCGTGGGCGTGCCTGTTCGGTGCGCTCCTGCTGCTCGTCCTGCTCGCCGCCCGCCAGTGGTACCCGGACGACGCGGCGCTCGCCCGCAACGACGCCCTGACCCTCGCGGCCGTCGCGCTGCAGGTCGCCATGCTCGCGACACGTCTGGAGACCGTGCGGGAGATGCGCGTGGTCCTGCTCTTCCACGTGGTCGGCACGGTCATGGAGCTGTTCAAGACCGACGTCGGGTCGTGGTCGTACGCCGCCGACGGCGTCCTGCGGCTCGGCGCCGTCCCCCTGTTCTCGGGGTTCATGTACGGCGCGGTCGGCTCCTACCTGGTGCGCGTGTTCCGCATCTTCGAGCTGCGCTTCGACCGCTACCCGCGCCGCTGGCTCACGGCCCTGCTCGCGACGGCCGTCTACGTCAACTTCTTCACGCACCACTGGGTCACCGACGCCCGGTGGGTGCTGCTCGCCGCCGTCGTCGCGGTCTACGGCCGCACCGTCATGCACTTCCGCGTGCACGCCGCACACCTGCGCATGCCGATCCTCGTGGCGTTCACCCTGGTCGCGACGTTCATCTGGGTGGCCGAGAACGTCGCCACCTTCGCCGGCGCGTGGCTCTACCCCTCGCAGGTCGACGGCTGGCACGTCGTCGACGGCACCAAGCTCGTCGCGTGGTTCCTGCTCATGATCATCTCGGTGGTCCTGGTCGCGTGGGTGTACCCGCCGCGCCCGCCGCAGCGCGGGCTCGTGCCGCCCGCCGGTCAGGGACGCGCGTCCGCGCGCTGACGTGCGGCCTCGCGCTGCAGCCGCAGCACGAGGCGGAACAGCTGCTCACGCGCGGGCTCCGTCAGGTCGAGCAGCTCGCAGCCGTAGCGCCACTCGTGCTGCCCCTCCTCGATGCGCAGGACGCGCGCGGTCAGGTCCACCCACCCCGACCCCGTCGGCAGCGGGAACCGGGCCACGTCGCCGCGCTGCAGGAGCCGCCGGGTCACGAACCGCACGCCGGACGCACTGACGTCGACGACCGTCACGGGCAGCGGCACCGTGCCCTCGGCCGTCTCGACCTTGCCCACGCACTCCACCCGGTAGTACGCGCGCGCGGCCGACCGGCGCTGGTCCGGCTCCGATCGCTCGAGCACCACCAGCAGCACCGTCTCCGGCTTCAGCCCGCCGATCAGCCCGACGTAGACGCACACCCCGCGCACGGGGTCGAAGACGGTCAGACGCGCCTCGTCCCCGATGCCACGACCCTCCGGGAGCTCGTCGACGTGCACGACGACGAGGTCGCCGGTGAAGTCCTCGACGTGCCCCTCGACCGAGCCGAACTTCGTCAGCACGCGACAGGGCGCCAGCTCGTGCACGGGTCACCTCCCGCCCCGGCTCGTGCGACGCGGCACGGACCGCGGGGAGGACGGGACGCACCGGGGCGCACCAGCAGGGCGCCCACCGATGTCAACGGCACGCACGGGCCGTGACTGGAGCCCCCGACCGGGTGGTGCGGATGAGCCAGCCGGTACGCCGGGTTCTGTGCCGGCGCCGGGTTGCCCCTGCGCCGGTGGCGACCATCCATCTACGACGTACGTTGCCGCACGCCTCCAGCGGCCTACCCGGGAGCTCGGGCGAGCAGCCCTCGAACGCTCCCTGTCTGGCCTTGCTCCAGGTGGGGTTTACCGAGCCGCACCGGTCACCCGGTGCGCTGGTGGTCTCTTACACCACCGTTTCACCCTTGCCCCGACCGGCCGGTCACCCGGCCGACGGGGCGGTCTTCTCTCTGTGGCACTGTCCCGCGGGTCACCCCGGGTGGGCGTTACCCACCACCCTGCCCTACGGAGCCCGGACGTTCCTCGGCAGGACCACGAGGGTCCTGACGCGGCCGCCTGGCTGACTCATCCGCGCCGGTCAGCCTACCGTCCCCGGCGTGAGACGACGCGCGCTCACACGTCGACGCGGTACGGCAGCGTCAGCTCGTCGCCCGCGCGGCCGCGGATGCCCCAGTGCGTGGGCGGGCTCTCGAGGAGCACGACCTCCAGGTCGTCGTCGGTCAGCCCCAGCGCGGGCGCGACGTCCTCGAAGAACGCCGCGATCAGCGCACGTACGGCCGCAGGGCTGCGGCCCGTGAAGCACACCACCTCGACGACGAGGTACGCGGGCCCGCGCGGTGCGACGACGTCCTCGTCGTCGAGCAGGTAGAACCGGTGGAACCGCTTGTCCGCCGGGAGGCCCCACGCCCCGACGAGCGCGGTGTGGACCGCGTCGGACACCTCCGCCCGGCGCGCCGCCCACGCGGAGCGCCGCCCGTGGATCTTCACCTGTGCCACGCTTCACCCCTCGCACCGTCGCGAGCCGCCCTCCGGCCGCGTCGGCTGCGCACGGTACCCGTCGCCGCACCGAGGAGGCCCGCATGTCCGCCCCCGTCACGCTCGAGGTCACGGACGGCCTCGCCCGGATCACCCTGGACCGCCCCGAGCGTCTCAACGCGTTCGACGCCGCCGCGGCGCACGCGTGGGCGTCGGTCGCCACCGAGGCGGTGTCGCGCGACGACGTGGGCGCGGTGCTGATCGGTGGCACCGGGCCGGCTTTCTGCGCGGGCGGCGACGTGCGCGCGATGGCCGAGCTGGACTCCGCGGCGGACGTGACGCACCTGGCCCACGTCATCCACTCCGGGATCCTCGCGCTGACGTCCTCGTCCCTGCCGGTGGTCGTCGCCGCGCACGGGACGACCGCGGGCGGCGGGCTCGGCATCCTGCTGACCGGTGACTACGCGGTGGCGGGCGCCGGATCACGGATCGGCAGCCTCTACGCGAGCATGGGACTGACGCCGGACCTGTCGGTGTCCGCGCAGCTCGCACGGGCGGTCGGCGAACGACGTGCGCTGCAGCTCGTGCTGCAGGAGCGGCTGCTGGACGCGCACGAGGCGCTGGCCTGGGGCCTGGTCGCCGAGGTCGTGCCCGACGACGAGGTCGCGGTCCGGGCCGAGCAGGTCGCACGCTCGTGGCTCGCGGGCGCGACGCGCGCCTACGGGCAGGCCAAGCGGCTCGTCCGGGACGCGGCGGCCCGCACGTTCGCGGCGCAGCTCGACGAGGAGGCGCGCAGCATCGGGGCCGCGTACGACACACCCGAGGCACGCGAGCGGGTCGCCGCGTTCGTCGCGCGCAGCGGGACGGCGGGCCGCTGAGGCGCGCCTGCCACGTACCCTCGTGCGGTGCTCGTGCTGCTGCCGCCCTCGGAGGGCAAGACGCCCGCGCCCGCGGGGACCGCCCCGCTCGACCTGGACGCCCTCGCACACCCCGGGCTGACGCCGGTGCGCGCGGCGGTGCTCGACGCGCTGGCCGCGGCCAGCGCACGTCCCGACGCGCACGACGTGCTCGGCGTCCCGCCGGGTCTGGCGGACGAGGTCGCGCGCAACGTGACCCTGCGTGCGGCACCGGCCGCGCGTGCGTCGCGGGTGTACTCGGGCGTGCTCTACGCGGCAGCCGGTCTCGACGACCTGACACCGGCGGCGCGGGCCCGGGCGGTCGCCTCGGTGCGCGTCGTCTCGGCGCTGTGGGGCGTGCTGACGGTCGACGACGTGGTGCCCGCGTACCGCCTGTCGATGGGCGTGGACCTGCCCGGCATCGGTCCGCTCGCCGCCGCGTGGCGTGCTCCGCTCGGTGCCGAGCTGGCCGCGACGGCCGACGACGCGCTGGTCGTCGACTGCCGGTCGGCCGCCTACCGGGCGGCGTGGGCTCCCCCGGCGGGCGCACGGTGGGTGGACGTGCGCGTGCTGCGTGAGCTCGACGGGCGTCGCTCGGTGGTCTCGCACCACGCCAAGCACACGCGCGGCGTCCTGACGCGCCACCTGGTGACGCGCCGCGGACGCGCCCCGCGGGACGCCGAGGAGCTCGCGCACGTCGCGAGCGCGCTGGTCGGCGGCGCGCTGCACGCGGTCGAGCTGGGTCCGGTACCGCGGCGCGGGGCACGCACGCTCGACCTCGTCGTGACCTGACCCCGCCTGCACGGTCACGCGACGGGGTGTCGGCGAGAGCTCAGCCGCGTGACCACCCCTCGCTGGGGGCACCGGCGACGGCGATCTCGTCACGCCCGTCGGCGAAGAGCCGCACGATGCTCACGGACGCGGGCGCGACGCGCAGCCGGCTCCACGTGCCCGGGTCGGCGCCCATCGTGACGCCCAGCGCGGCGCGGATCGCGACGGCGTGCGACACGACGACGACCGTGCGGTCCCCGCCGCCGGCGCGCAGCGCGTCGAGGCCCGCGCGCAGGCGGACGCCGACGTCCTCGATGGACTCACCGCCCGGCGGGCGCACGCGCCCGTCGGTGTGCCACGGCTCGAGCTGCCCGGGCCAGCGTTCCTCGATCTGCTCGGACGTCAGGCCCTGCCACCGGCCGAAGTCCGCCTCCTGGAACGCCGCGTCGGTGCGCACCGGCAGGCCGAGGCGTGCGGCGACGACCGCGGCCGTCTCCTGCGTGCGGACCATGGGTGAGGCGACGACCTCGGCCGGGAACGGGATGTCGCCCCACAGGTCCCGACCGATGCGCTCGACGAGGGCGGCGGCCGCGGCGGCCTGCGCGCGGCCGTGCTCGTCTAGCGGCGGGCCGGGCTCCGAGGAGCCCGAGTACCCGCGCGAGACCGTCATGGTGGTCTGCCCGTGGCGCACCAGGACGACGGTCACCGGCTCGTCGTCGTCGAACCGCGGTGAGGCGCCGGACGGGCGCGCGCGACGCGCCCGGGCGGGTGGCACGGCGCTCGTGCCGGAACCGGTCGGGTCGGACGCGTCGGGGGCGAGCGGGTCGGTGGTCACCCGGTCAGTCTCGACGCCCGGGCGCGCCAGGGCCAGCGGCGGTGGTCCCGGGGGCGCGGGTGCGCGTCGTCCCGCGTCGCGGGACGACCGCCCCGCACGCTCCGGTCAGCCGTCGGCGCCGCGCACGAGGATCCGCCCGCACTCCTCGCAGCGCACGACCGCGTCCGCGGGGCGGGCCCGGATCTGCTCGAGGTCGAGCGGGTTGAGCTCGAGACGGCAGCCCTCGCAGCGGTTGCCGCGCAGCGGCGCAGCACCGCGCCCGCCGAGCTGCCCGCGCAGCCGCTCGTACAGCGCGACGAGCCCCGCGTCGAGCCCGTCGGCGGACCGCTCGCGCTCCGCGCGCACCTGCTGCGCCTCGGTGTCCACCTCGGCGTAGCCGGCGTCACGCTCGGCGACGACGGCGTCCCGGTCGGCGACCAGCGCGGCGTGTGCCTGCTCCAGGCCCGCGAGCGCCTCCTCGTGCGCCTCGAGCCTCTCCATGACCTCGAGCTCGACGTCCTCCAGGTGCGACTGACGCGTCGCGAGGCTCGCGAGCTCGCTCGTGAGTGCCTGCGCGTCCTTCGCCGAGACCTGGCCGCCGTCGAGGCGGGCCTGGTCGCGGGCGGCCCGGTCGCGGACCTGCTGCACGTCGGCCTCGGCCTTCGCGAGCTCGGTGCGCAGGTCGGACGCCGCTGTGCGGGACGTGACGAGCGCCGTGTCGAGGTCCGCGAGCTGTGCGTCGAGCTCGGTGAGCCGCGCGAGCGCCGGCAGCGTGCGCCGCTTGTGCGCGAGCTGCGCGAGGCGCGTGTCGAGGTCCTGGACGTCGAGAAGTCGACGCTGGTCGGCGGCGGGAGCGCTGCTCACGTGGTTCCTTCCGGCTGGGCCGTCTGCGGCACGTGACCCGTCCACGGGTCGGTGCGACGCGTGCTGACGCGGACCTCCACCGTAGTGCCCGCGGCGGCCAGGTCGGCACGCAGCTCGTCCGCGGCGCGCGGCAGCCACACCCACTCGGACGCCGAGTGGGCGAGGTCGACGAGCGCGGGGCGCGGCGGTCCGCCCGCGGCGTCGAACGCGGCGCGCTCCTGCTGCTCGGACGCAGGGTGGTGGCGCAGGTCGGCGGTCACGTACGCGTCCACGTCGGCCGCGCGCACGGCGTCGAACAGCGAGTCCCCCGACCCGCCGAGCACGGCGACGCGCCGGACGGTCATGCCGGGGTCCCCCGCCCAGCGCACACCCTGAGCCGTCGCCGGGACCACGCGCGCGACCGCGGCCGCGAAGTCGGCGAGCGCGACGGGGGTCGGCAGCGTCCCGACGCGCCCGAGCCCGGTGTCGCCCGGCAGCGCGACGAGCTCGAGGACGTCGAACGCGGGCTCCTCGTAGGGGTGCGCGGCGCGCATCGCGGCGACGACACGGGCGCGCAGGTGCCGGGGGGCGACCATCTCGACGCGCGCCTCCGCGACGTGCTCACGGCGGCCCACCGCACCCACCGCGGGCGTCGAGCCGTCGAGCGGCGTGAACGTCCCCCGGCCCGTCGTCGTCCACGCGCACCGCTCGTAGCGCCCCACGTGCCCCGCGCCCGCGGCCGCGAGGGCGTCGACGAGGGCCTCGGCGTCGTCGACGGGGACCATGACGACGTGCTTGTCGAGCGCGGGGGCGTCGGCAGGCACCAGCGGCACGGTGTCGACGAGTCCGATGACGTCCGCGAGCGCGGCGGCGACCCCGCCGTGCGCGGCGTCGGCGTTGGTGTGCGCGGTGTACAGCGCGCACCCGGCGCGCACGAGCCGGTGCACGAGCGCCCCCTTGTACGTCGTGGCCGCGACCGAGTGGACGGGCCGCAGCAGCAGCGGGTGGTGCGTGACCAGCAGGTCGGCGTCCCACTGCTCGGCCTCGGCGACGACGTCGGCGACGGGGTCGACCGCGAGCAGGACGCGTCGCACGGGCGCGGCCGGGTCGCCGACGGTCAGCCCGACACGGTCCCACGGCTCGGCGGTCCGTGGCGGGTAGCGCCGTTCGAGGGCGGCGAGGACGTCGGCCAGGCTCGCCGTCACGGCAGGACCAGGGCCTTGGTGCAGGTGCGCCCGTCCATCGCCCGGTAGGCGTCGGCGATGTCGTCGAGCGCGAACGTCGCGTCGAAGACCAGTCCGGGCTCGATCGTCCCGGCCCACACGTCGGGCAGCAGGCCCTCGATGTAGCCGCGCACGGGTGCGACCCCGCCGACGACACCCTTGTTCGTGGAGAACATCGTCTGCACGGGCAGCTCGGGGCCACCCGCGGGCACGCCGACGAACCCGACGCGGCCCCCGGGTCGCACGGTCGCCAGGGCCTGCGCCATCGACTCCTTGGTGCCGACGCACTCGAGCACCCCGTCGGGGCCGACGCCGCCGAGCAGGTCGACGACGGCTGCGGCGCCCTCGTCGCCCCGCTCCTCGACGACGTCGGTGGCGCCGAAGCGTCGCGCGAGCGCCTGCCGCACCGGGTTGCGGGACATCGCGACGATCCGCTCGGCGCCGAGCCGGCGGGCCGCGATCACCCCGCACAGGCCGACCGCACCGTCGCCGACGACCGCGACCGTCGAACCGGCGCGCACCCCCGCGGACAGTGCCGCGTGGTGCCCCGTGCCGAGCACGTCGGTGAGGGTCAGCACGTGCGGCAGCAGCGCGGTGTCGGGGTGCTCGGGGGTCACGACGAGCGTGCCGTCGGCGAGCGGGACGCGCACGTACTCCCCCTGGCCCGCGTCGGACGGGATGCCGTCGTGGTCGGGCGATCCCCACCACGCGACCTGCTCGCACGACGTATGCACACCGGCCCGGCAGTGCACGCACGTGTTGTCGGCGATGGAGAAGGGGGCGACGACGAAGTCGCCGGGCGCCACGAGGCGCACGTCGGCCCCGACCTCCTCGACCACGCCGACGAACTCGTGGCCGATCCGGTGCGGCTCGCGGGTGGGCCGCACCCCGCGGTACGCCCACAGGTCGGAGCCGCACACGCACGTCGCGACGACACGCACGACGGCGTCGGTGGGTCGCTGGATCACGGGGTCCGGCACCTGCTCGACGCGCACGTCGCCGGGGCCGTGGATGAGGGTCGCTCGCACGCACCCAGCCTAGGGTCGATGCGTGCGGCGCGTGCGGCCCGCCGCACGCGCCGCCGGTAGGCTGTCCGACCGCAGGGGCCTGTAGCTCAGTTGGTCAGAGCGCCGCGCTTACACCGCGGAGGTCGTCGGTTCGAGACCGGCCGGGCCCACCCAGGAGACGTGGTCTCCCGAGGCGCTCCCGTCCTGCAGGCGTATGGTGGACAGAGTGTCCAGTAATGCACCGGCGCCCCGCGGCCGGCCGCGCTCGGCCGAGCGTCGCCGCGCCGTCCTCGACGCCGCGACCGACCTCGCGCTGACGCAGGAGTCCCTGCCGACCGTCGAGGCGGTGGCCGCCCGCGCGGGCGTGTCCCGCACGACGGTCTACAAGTGGTGGGACTCGTGCGCCGCCGTGCTGCTCGAGGGGCTGCTCGAGCGGTTCCACGCGAGCATCGAGTTCGGCGACGACCTGCCCGTGCGTGACGCGCTCACCGGCCAGGTGGACGCGCTCGTCCACCTGCTGCGGGACACCCCCGCGGGCCGGCTGCTGCGTCAGCTCATGGCGGCCTCCCTCGCGGAGCCCGCGACCGCCGCCGCGCTGCTCGACCGGTGGATGGAGCCTCGGCGCCAGGCCGCGCTGCACCACCTGCGCCGGGGCGTCGCGTCCGGCGAGGTCCGCGACGACGTCGACCTCGACCTCGTCGTCGACGCGCTGTTCGCGCCCGCGTACCACAGGCTGGTATGGGGCCACGGCCCGCTCGACGACGACCTCGGCGAGCGCACGTGCGCCCTGCTGTGGCCCAGCGTCACGACGACACCCGCACCCGACGACACCCGATCCGCACCCACCGCGCGGCACACCCGCCGTAGCTCCGGCCCCACGAGGGAGAACCCATGACCACCGTCGCCCAGAACATCGTCGACACGCTCGTCGCCTCCGGCGTCACGCGCGTCTACGGCATCCCGGGGGACTCGCTCAACGGGTTCACCGACGCGCTGCGGGACTCCGGCATCGAGTGGGTGCACGTCCGGCACGAGGAGGCCGCGGCGTTCGCCGCGAGCGCCGAGGCCGCCCTGACGGGCGAGCTCGCGGTGTGCGTCGGATCGTGCGGACCCGGCAACCTGCACCTCATCAACGGCCTGTTCGACGCCCAGCGCTCCGGCGTGCCCGTCCTCGCGATCGCCGCGCACATCCCCACCAGCGAGATCGGGTCCGGGTACTTCCAGGAGACGCACCCGCAGGACCTGTTCCGCGAGTGCTCCGAGTACGTCGAGTACGCCGCCTCCCCCACGCAGATGCCCCGCGTCCTGCACGCCGCGATGCGTGCCGCGCTCGAGCGTCGCGGCGTCGGCGTCGTCGTCATCCCCGGCGACGTCGCGCTCGCCGACGCGGACGACGAGACCGTCACCCCCGTGCGTGCCACCCGCCCCCGCGTCGTGCCGTCCGACGACGAGCTCGACGAGGCCGCCCGGCTGCTCGCCCGCGCCCGTCGCGTGACGATCCTCGCGGGCGCCGGCTGCGCGGGCGCGCACGCCGAGCTGCTCGAGCTCGCCGACCGCCTCGGTGCACCCGTCGTGCACACGCTGCGGTCCAAGGAGGTCGTCGAGCCCGACAACCCGTTCGACGTCGGCATGACCGGCCTGCTGGGCTTCGCCTCCGGGTACAAGGCGCTCGCCGCGTGCGACACCCTGCTCATGCTCGGCACCGACTTCCCGTACCGCCCGTTCCTGCCCGACGACGCGACCGTGATCCAGGTCGACATCCGCGGTGAGCGGCTCGGCCGGCGCGCACGCCTGACCCAGGGGATCGTCGGCGACGTCCGCGAGACGCTGACGGCCCTGCTGCCGCGGCTCGCCCGCGTCGAGGACCGCTCGCACCTGGAGGACTCCCTCGCGCACTACGCGAAGACCCGCGGCAGGCTCGACGACCTCGCGACACCGCGCAAGGGCTCCCAGCCGCTGCACCCGCAGTACGTCGCCCGGCTCGTCGACGAGATCGCCGCCGACGACGCCGTCTTCGTCCCCGACGTCGGCTCACCCGTCATCTGGGCCGCCCGCTACCTGCACATGAACGGTCGGCGCAGCCTCATCGGGTCGTTCATCCACGGGTCGATGGCCAACGCGCTCCCGCAGGCCGTCGGCGCGGCCGCGTCCCACCCGGGCCGGCAGGTCGTCGCGCTGTCCGGCGACGGCGGTGTGGCGATGCTCCTCGGTGAGCTGCTGACGCTGACCCAGAACCGCCTGCCGGTCAAGGTCGTGGTGTTCAACAACGCGTCCCTGAACTTCGTCGAGCTCGAGATGAAGGCCGCCGGGTTCGTCACGACCGCCACCGACCTGGAGAACCCGTCCCTCGCCGCGATCGCGGGCGCCGCCGGTCTCAAGGCGTTCCGCGTCGAGCGATCGCAGGACCTGCGCGCCGCGCTCGAGGAGGCGTTCGCCTACGACGGTCCCGCGCTGGTCGACGTCGTGACCGAGCGCCAGGAGCTGACGATCCCGCCGTCGATCAAGCTCGACCAGGCCAAGGGCTTCGCGCTCTACGCGCTGCGCACCCTGCTGTCCGGCCGCGGGGACGAACTGGTCGACCTCACCCGGGCCAACCTGCGTCAGATCCTCTGACGCGCCGCACCGTCCCGGCTGCGGCGCCGCGCGTCACAGCCGGGACAGGGCCTCGCGGTAGGCGGTCAGCGGACGTGCCTGCCCGCGGGGGTTGACGACGCTCCAGCGCAGCACGCCCTGCGCGTCCACCAGGAACGACCCGCGCACCGCGTGGCCCGTCGCCTCGTCGAACACGCCGTACGCGCGCGACGCCGCACCGTGCGGCCAGAAGTCCGACAGCAGGTCGAACGTGTAGCCCTCGCGCTCGGCGAACGCCCGCTGCGTGAACATCGGGTCGCACGAGATGCCCACCAGGCGGACACCCGCGTCGTCGAACGCCGCGAGGTTGTCCCGCAGCTCGCACAGCTCACCGGTGCAGATCCCCGAGAACGCGAAGGGGTAGAACACGAGCGCGACGGGCGTGCCGCGCAGCCCCGACAGGGACACCGGCGTGCCGTGCGTGTCGGGCAGCGTGAGGTCCGGGGCCGGCTCGCCGACCCGAGGAACCTCGCTCACTTGCCGCGACCGCGCGTGGCCAGCCGCGTCGCCGACCAGTCCGGACCGATCGCGAACGTCGTCATCGCGTGCAGGCCCGACGTCGTGGCGGCCTCCTCGATGTCCGAGTGCGACACGTGGCCCGGACGTCCCGCCTTGGGCGTGAACACCCAGATGGGACCGTTGTCCTCGAGCACCGTCATCGCGTCGACCAGGAAGTCCGTCAGGTCGCCGTCGTCGTCCCGGAACCAGATCACGGCACCGTCGGTGACGTCGTCGTAGTCCTCGTCGACGAGCTCGCTTCCCGCGACGGCCTCGAGCGCCGTGCGCACGTCGCCGTCGACGTCGTCGTCGTAGCCGAGCTCCTGGATCGTCTGCCCGGCGGTGAAGCCGAGCCGAGCGACCGCCTGCGTCACGGCGTCGTCCGCGGTGGATGACACGTCGGCCGGTTCCCTTCTCCCCCGGTGGCCCGCACGGAACGCGATCCCACCTGCTGATGTCGGCACACGTTAGCCCACCGCAGCCACGGGGGCCCTGGCAAGAGGGCTTCGGCACCGCGTGTCACCGACGTCACGCCCGTCAGGACGCCCACCGGTGTGACTTTCGGGCCTCGACGGACCGAGAATGGTGCGACTACCCGCAACCGCGCCTGCGCGAGCCGCAGGACGCCGGGTGCTGGAACGGAGCGTGCCGAGGCGCCGACAGGCGCCGGGCGCGCACGACGAGACGCGAAGGAGCACCGGTGGCTTCCATCGACGAGACGGGCCCGCTGATCGGCGGCCTGCTCAGCCAGGTCCCCGACATCGACCCGGAGGAGACCGGTGAGTGGGTCGAGTCGCTCGACGGTCTGATCGAGGACAAGGGCGGCCCGCGCGCGCGGTACGTCCTGATGAGCCTGCTGCGGCACGCACGCGAGCGCAACGTCGCGATCCCCGCGTCGCTGAACACGCCGTACGTCAACACGATCGCGGTGCACAACGAGCCGTACTTCCCCGGCGACGAGGTCATCGAGCGCCGCTACCGCTCGTGGATCCGCTGGAACGCGGCCGTCATGGTGACGCGCGCGCAGCGTCCCGGCGTGGCCGTCGGCGGCCACATCTCGTCCTACGCGTCGGTCGCGACGCTCACCGAGGTCGGCCTCAACCACTTCTTCCGCGGCAAGGACCACCCGGGCGGCGGTGACCACGTCTACTTCCAGGGGCACGCATCCCCCGGCGTGTACGCACGCGCGTTCCTCGAGGGCCGCCTGTCCGAGCACCAGCTCGACGGGTTCCGCCAGGAGCTCTCCCACCCGGGCGGCGGGCTGCCGTCCTACCCGCACCCGCGCCTCGCGCCCGAGCTGTGGGAGTTCCCCACGGTGTCGATGGGCCTGGGCCCCGCGTCCGCGATCTACCAGGCGTGGACCAACCGGTACCTGCACAACCGCGGGATCAAGGACACCAGCCAGCAGGACGTGTGGGCGTTCCTCGGCGACGGGGAGATGGACGAGCCCGAGTCGCGCGGCATGCTGCAGCACGCGGCGCAGCAGGGCCTGGACAACCTGACGTTCGTCGTGAACTGCAACCTGCAGCGGCTCGACGGGCCGGTGCGCGGCAACGGCAAGATCATCCAGGAGCTCGAGGCGCAGTTCCGCGGTGCCGGCTGGAACGTCATCAAGGTCATCTGGGGCCGCGAGTGGGACGTCCTGCTCAACGCCGACAAGGACCGGGCGCTCGTCCACCTGATGAACACCACGCCGGACGGCGACTTCCAGACGTACCGCGCCGAGGACGGCGCGTTCATCCGCGAGCACTTCTTCGGTCGCGACCCGCGCACCAAGCAGCTCGTCGAGAAGATGACGGACGACGAGATCTGGGCGCTCAAGCGCGGCGGTCACGACTACCGCAAGCTCTACGCGGCGTACAAGGCGGCGCGTGAGCACACGGGGCAGCCGACGGTCATCCTCGCCCACACGATCAAGGGCTACGGGCTCGGCTCCGGGTTCGCGGGCCGCAACGCGACGCACCAGATGAAGAAGCTCAAGATCGACGAGCTCAAGACGCTGCGCGACTCGCTGCACATCCCGATCACGGACGAGCAGCTCGAGGAGAACCCGTACCTGCCGCCGTACTTCCACCCCGGCGCGGACGACGAGGGCATCCAGTACCTGCTCGAGCGGCGCCGCCAGCTCGGCGGGTTCGTGCCCGAGCGGCGCACCGAGCACACCAAGCTCACGCTGCCCGGGGACAAGTCCTACGAAGGTCTGGCCAAGGGCTCGGGCTCGCAGGAGGTCGCCTCGACCATGGCGCTCGTGCGCCTGTTCAAGGACCTCGTCAAGGACAAGGAGTTCGGTCACCGCCTGGTGCCGATCATCCCCGACGAGGCGCGCACGTTCGGCCTGGACTCGATCTTCCCGAGCGCGAAGATCTTCAACACCAACGGCCAGAACTACATGGCCGTCGACCGTGAGCTCATGCTGAGCTACAAGGAGTCCGCCGCCGGGCAGATCATGCACACCGGCATCAACGAGGCCGGTTCGGCCGCCGCCTTCCAGGCCGTGGGCACGTCCTACGCGACGCACGGCGAGCCGCTGATCCCGTTCTACTTCTACTACTCGATGTTCGGGTTCCAGCGCACGGGCGACCAGTTCTGGGCGGCCGGCGACCAGATGGCCCGTGGCTTCCTGATCGGCGCGACGGCCGGACGCACGACGCTGACGGGCGAGGGCCTGCAGCACGCCGACGGCCACTCGCCGCTGCTCGCGGGCACCATGTCGCACGTCGTGCACTACGACCCGGCGTACGGGTACGAGATCCGGCACATCGTGCGCGACGGCATCGAGCGCATGTTCGGCGAGAACGCCGACGGCCGCGACCAGGACGTCATCTACTACCTGACGGTCTACAACGAGCCGATGGTGCAGCCCGCCGAGCCCGAGGGCGTCGACGTCGAGGGCATCCTCAAGGGCATCCACCTGATCGCACCGGCCGAGGGTGACGGGCCGCGGGCCCAGATCCTGGCCTCCGGCGTGGCGGTGCCGTGGGCGCTCGAGGCCCAGCACCTGCTCGCCGAGGACTGGGGCGTGCGCGCCGCGGTGTGGTCGGTGACGAGCTGGAACGAGCTGCGCCGCGAGGCTCTCGCCGCCGAGCAGCACGCATTCCTGCACCCGGGCGACGAGGTGCGCACGCCGTACCTGACGGCCAAGCTGCAGGGCGCGCAGGGTCCGTTCGTCGCGACGACGGACTACGACCACCTCGTCGCCGACCAGGTGCGCGCGTGGGTCCCGGGTCGCTACGCGACGCTCGGTGCCGACGGGTTCGGCTTCTCCGACACCCGCGCGGCCGCGCGCCGGCACTTCAAGATCGACGGCCCGTCGACCGTAGTGCGCGTGCTGCAGCAGCTCGTGCTCGAGGGCGCGGTCGACCCGTCGCTGCCCGCGCAGGCCATCGAGCGCTACCGCCTGCACGACGTCACGGCCGGCACGTCCGGCAACACGGGCGGCGACTCCTGACACGCCGCACCGCGCACACGCCGACGGCGGTCGCCCCCTCGGGGGTGGCCGCCGTCGGCGTTCGGTGGGACCGCTACACGCGGTCGGCGCCCACCGGGGCGGCGGCGTCGTCACGGTCGTCGGCGACGCCCTCGGGACGCGGCGGACGCACCTCACCCGCCAGGTCGTCGTAGAACGACAGCAGCTCGGCGAACGGCACGGGCCGCCGTGAGACGCGCGAGAGGTCACGGCCCTCGAACGTGAACGGCGGCGGGTACGTCGCCAGCCCGCGGTCGGCGCCCACGGCGGCGACCTCCGCCTGCCAGCCCGGCCAGCGCAGGTCGGCCGCGAACTCGGTGAGCGCACCGCCGAGCACCGCCTCGACGAGCCCGGTGTGGCCCACGCCGAGCCCGACCCAGCGCAGCGCGTCCGGACCGCGGTAGCAGACCTCTCCCGGGGCCACGCCGAGCAGCCCACCGTCGACCGCGTACACGCCACCCAGCACGTCGTACGCGACCACGAGCCACCCCGGCGGGCTGGGCCGCGCAGCGTCGACCGGGACGTCCGGCCCCGGGAGCGCGATGCCGTTGACGGTCGCGACGTCGGGCAGCAGCGCGCTGCCCCCGCCGAGCAGCCGGAGCCACCCGTGGTCGACGAGCAGCCCGCCGCAGCCGACGACGAGCCCACCCAGCGTGGAGGCGGTCGTCACCTGGAGCGCGAGCAGCACGCGAGCGGCCTGGGCGGGATCGACGGGCAGGACCTCGACGTGCACGGGTGCCGTCGCCACCAGCTCTTCCATCCGCGGCCAGGCGGGCACCGCCACGGCGGTGAGGTCCTCGAGCGCACCTGGTCGCACGGGCCACCACCCCTCCTGGCGCGTCCGCGGCGCGCCACGGCACGCATCATGCCGCACGCGCGGACGAAACGGGAGGGGGCGGACGGATCCGGACATGTCCCGACGTGCCCGTCGCGGGACGTGCCGCTCGCGCGTCAGGTGCCGGGGATCGACTGCTGCGCCTGCGCGACCTGGCGCGCGAGGCCGGCCCGCAGGTCCGCCACGGCGGCCTGGTCGGGGTACAGGTCCAGCGACGCGAGGTGCTGCTTGGCCTCGAGCGGCCGGTCGGCCTGGATCGCGGCCCGCACGAGCTCGCGGGCGACCTCGGGGTCGTGCTCACGGGGGCGCCAGTGCCCGACGCCCAGGTTGAGCGCCTCGACCGGCTGGCCCGCCTCCGTCAGCAGGGCGAGGCCCTGGACGAGCGCACGGCCCGACGGGTCGCGCTCGGCAGCCGTCGTCAGCCGCCGCAGCGTCCCCTCGTGGTCGTCGACGAGCGAGAGCCGCGCGAGCTCGACGAGCGGGTACCAGGCCCGCGGGTTGCCGGCGAGCTCCTCGCCCAGCGCCCACACGGCGAGGTCGGCGGCGTGCTCGCGCTCGTGCTCGACGTTCGTGGCGGTCAGCGGGTCGTCCGCCGGGACGGACTCCGCGGCCCGGCGGCGCACGATCTCCGCGAGCGCCTGGAACGCCCGCTCGTTGTTGGGGTCGTCGCTCAGCATCGAGCGCAGCGCGTCCTCGTGGAGCGTGTCCCCGCGCCGTGAGGCGTTGGTCGGGCGTCGCGCCCCCACCCGCGAGGCCGACGAGGGTCGGCGCATGAGCTGACGCAGGCGGGGCAGAAGAGCCATGTCGAGACCCTATCGGCTTCACCCTGCGCGCACCCGTCCGGGAACGGGACCACCCCGCCCGCCCCCGCCCTGCGCTTTGTCGACTTCCCACAACCGCCCGCCTATGCTCGCGCCATGGTGACGTCCCCGAAGACGCCGACGGCGCGTACCCCGCGCCGGACGGCCGCCGCCACCGGCGACACGTCGGCACCCCCCGAGCAGAGCGAGACGCAGCGCCGCGTGCGCGACGGCGCCGGTCTGCTCGCCGCCGCCGCGATGCGCCGCCTGGACGAGGACCTGGTCTGGTACCGGGCCCTGCCGGCCGAGGACCGCTCGTGGGTGAACCTGGTCGCGCAGGCCGGGATCACCGCGTTCGTCACGTGGTACGCCGACCCGTCGCGCCCCCCGCACGGCGTCGGGGAGATCTTCGCGAGCGCACCGCCCGAGCTCACGCGCTCGATCTCGCTGCAGCACACGCTGCAGCTCGTGCGCGTCGTCGTCGACGTCGTCGAGTCGCACTCCGACCGGCTCGCCGCCCCGGGCCAGGAGCGTGAGCTGCGCGAGGCCGTCATGCGCTACTCCCGCGAGGTCGCGTTCTCGGCGGCCGAGGTCTACGCGCGGGCCGCCGAGGTGCGTGGCGCGTGGGACGCACGGCTCGAGGCGCTCGTCGTGGACGCCCTCGTGCGCGGCGACGGCGACGACGCGCTGCGCTCACGCGTGTCCGCGCTGGGCTGGAGCGGACGTGGCTCGACGCTCGTGGTCGTGGGCACGGCCGCCGCGCACATGGACGAGGTGCGCTCGGCCGACCTGCGGCGCGCGACCCGTCGCGCCGCGGACGACGCGCTGGTCGGGATCCTCGGCGACCGGCTCGTGGTCTTCCTCGGGGGCGAGGGCGACCTGCGCGCCGCCGCGATGTCGCTGCTGCCACGGTTCGCGCCCGGACCCGTCGTGATCGGGCCGACCGCGCCCGGGCTGGCCGAGGCGACCCGCTCGGCGCGTGCCGCGCTCGCCGGGCTGGCCGCCGCGCCCGGCTGGGACCAGGCACCGCGGCCCGTGCACGCCGACGACCTGCTGCCCGAGCGCGTGCTCGTCGGCGACGACGACGCCCGCCGGCTGCTCGTCGAGCGCGCCTACGCACCGCTCGCGGCGAGCCAGGGCTCGCTGCTCGAGACGCTGTCGGCCTACCTGGGTGCCGGGCGCTCGCTCGAGGCCGCCGCACGCACGCTGTACGTGCACCCCAACACCGTGCGCTACCGGCTGCGCCGCGTGGCCGACGTGACCGGCTGGGACCCGCTCGACGCACGTGAGTCGTACGTGCTGGCCACGGCCCTGGCGGTCGGTCGGCTGGACGCGGCGGCACGCTGACCCGGACGGGGGCGACCTGCACCCGCACGGCCTTTTGTACGAGTCCGACAAGGCTGGGGCGTGAGGTTGGTACGTGCCGTGACCGGGCGCAGCGCGCTGCGGGCGGCACAGTGGTCGGGTGCTCGTCGTCGCCTGCCCCGGTCAGGGTGCCCAGTCCCCCGGCATGCTCGCCCCGTGGACGGAGGTCGACGGGTTCACCGCGACCCTCGCGCGGGCGTCCGACGTGGTGGGGGCGGACCTGCTCGCCCACGGCACGACGTCCGACGCCGACACGATCCGTGACACGGCGGTCGCGCAGCCGCTGCTCGTCGCCTCCGCGCTCGCCAGCCTGCGGGCCGTCCTGGGGGCCCCGCTCGGCGCCGACCTCGCCGATGCCGCACCCGGCCGCGTGGACGTCGCCGCAGGCCACTCGGT
>JAFAEH010000006.1 GCA_023424135.1 Actinomycetes bacterium
CTCCCGACCGCCCCTCCCCCGACCGCCCCTCCCCTGACCGCCCCTCCCCTGACCGCGAGAGCGCGATCCAGTCACCACCGCCCGCACCCGATCCCCTCGTCACCGCGAGAGGTCGATCCAGTCACCCGACCCCGACCGCCCCTTCCACCGTGAGGGGTCGCTCCGGTCACCACCCCCCGCGACCCACCCCGAGAGGACGACGCCGATGCCCCCCACCGCCGCCGCCCGGCCCGACCGCCGCCTCGTCATCGTCGTGCGCGCCGACCCGGTGATCTGCGGTCACTCGGGCGAGGCCCGCAACCTCGCCGAGGCCGCGCTGCACCGCGGGTTCGACGAGGTCCGCATCGTCACGTGGCCCGTCGACCGCCTGCAGGAGGCGGGTCTGCCGCTCAAGCCGCTCGACGGCGTGATGCCGTACTCACCGGGGATCGTCGTCGAACGTCCCGAGCCCGTCGGCGACTACAAGGTCCCGGACGGCCGGTACCTCGCGGGGCTGACGGGTCGGCTCGTCGAGCTGTTCACCGACGGTGTCCCGACGGTCGCGATGTCGCTGTACCTGTCCCCGCACGCCACGGCCGTCGCCGATGCGGTCGCGGTCGCTCGCCGCACGGGTCTGCCGGTGGACGTCGTGACGGTGGCGGAGGCCGTCGGCTCGGACGTGACGAACGTCGTGCGCGCGTGCGTCGAGCAGGACCGGTTCGGCGCGGCGGCGCACGTGCTCGCGCAGTACCTGTCCCACGACGTCGTGCTCGCGGTCTCGCAGTACACGCGGGACCTGGTCGTCGCGGAGGCCGCAGCGATCGACGCACGGTACGGGACGCGGTTCGCCGACGAGTGCCGTGAACGCGTCGCCGTGTCCTACCCCGCGATCGACGTGGGCACGTACCTGGCGCGCGACGAGGACGAGACGGACCGCGTGCTGGCGTCCCGCGGGCTGACGCGCGACGGGTACGTGCTGTTCCTGTCGCGCCTCGCGCACGCGAAGGGCGTCGACGACCTCATCGACGGGTACGTGCGCTCGGGTGCACCGGCCGCGGGCCGCCGGCTGGTGATCGCGGGCAACGGGCCGCAGGCCGACGAGCTGCGTGCGCACGCCGCGTCGACCCCCGTCGCGCACCTCGTCACGTTCCTGCACGACGTGACGGACGACGAGAAGGGGCACCTCATGGCGGGGTGCACGGCGTTCGTGCTGCCGTCCAAGCCGCGCCCGGAGTTCGTCGAGACGTTCGGCATCGCGCTGGTCGAGAAGATGCTGTCCGGCGGCGGTCCCGTGATCACGACCGTCACGGGCGGGATCGGCGAGGCCGTCGGCGACACCGCGACGATCGTCCCCGTCGAGGACCCCGACGCGATCGCCCGTGCGCTCGACGACGTCCTGGCGATGGACCGTGCCGAGCGCGCGGCCGCCGCCGAGCGCGCCCGCGAGTACGCGCTGCAGTTCGACCGGGCCGTCGTCCTCGACAAGATCCTGGCCCGCGTCACGACCCCCACCTGGGCCCCGGTCCCGGCCTGACGCCCGCGCCCGCCCGCGACCCCGTCATCCGTCACGGCATGCACGCTCATGCCGTGACGGATGACGGGGTCGTCGACCTGCCGTTCACGGCGCGCTCCTGCGGACGCTCCCGTGGCACCACCGCGACCCGTTCGACCGCATGCTCGTCGCCCGGGCGAGCGCGGAGCGCCTGACGCTCGCGACCGTCGACGAGCGCGTCGCGCAGTACGGCGTCGCGACCCTCTGACCCCGCCCACCGGGCGGCGGCACGACACGCGTCCGTTCCGGTGGCCGCGGGGCACGGCCTACCTCGACGGTGACGAGCGTCAGGCACGTCATTCGGCTGCCGGGGGGCCGCCATGCCGGAGTCTGCACAGCCCGCGGGACGCGTGGTCGCGTCGCCGTCGCTGCTCGACGCGCTCGTGCCGCTCGCGTCCCTGGCGCTGCTGATCGCCGGTTCGCTCGCACTGTTCGGCCTCGACGCCCTCGACGGGCCGATCCAGGTCGCCCTCGTCCTGGCGTGCGCGGTCGCGACGCTGGTCGCGATGCGCAACGGCCACACGTTCACGGCCGTGCAGGAGGCCGGCCGCGGGGCGCTCGCATCGGTGACGATCGCGATCTTCATCCTGCTGGCCGTCGGTGCGCTGATCGGCGTGTGGAACCTGTCGGGGACGATCCCGACGCTCGTGTACTACGGCATCCAGATCCTGTCGCCGGGGTGGTTCTACGCGGCGGCGGCACTCATGTGCGGCGCGGTCGCGATGAGCATCGGCAGCTCGTGGACGACGGCGGCGACGCTCGGCGTCGGGCTCGTCGGCATCGCGGGGCTGCTGGACGTGTCGACGGCCGTGACGGCGGGTGCCGTGATCTCGGGCGCGTACCTCGGCGACAAGCTGTCACCGCTGTCGGAGACGACGATCCTCACGTCGCAGATCGCGGGCGTCGAGGTGCACGAGCACATCAAGCGGCAGGCGTGGACGTCGCTGCCCGCGTTCGGTATCGCGTTCGTCGTGCTGCTCGTCCTCGGGC
Source organism: Actinomycetes bacterium (assembly GCA_023424135.1). GTDB lineage: Bacteria > Actinomycetota > Actinomycetes > Actinomycetales > Cellulomonadaceae > Cellulomonas. The sequence goes on from JAFAEH010000006.1 coordinate 2,522, forward strand.
TGCCCCGGCCGGCCACGGGCGGCGACGCGGCGACGACGTCGGACCTGGCCGCGCTCGGCGACGTGTACCGGATCTCCGCGGTGACGCTGCTGCCCGTCGTGCTGCTGGGTGGACCACGCCGTTCGTCGACGTCGTCGCCCGCGCGCTCGGCCTGGACGCGCTGCGCGTCATCGACACCGGCGGCGACGTCTACGAGTCCGAGCGCCAGCAGTGGGACTCCGGCAACAACGCCGTCGCCCTCGAACCCGGCGTCGTGTTCACCTACGACCGCAACACGCTCACCAACACGCTCCTGCGCAAGGCGGGGATCGAGGTCATCACGATCGTCGGCGCCGAGCTGGGCCGAGGCCGCGGCGGCGGGCACTGCATGACCTGCCCGATCGTCCGCGACCCGGTCGACTGGTGAGGCCACCTGTCGGCGGTGCCGTCAGACGGTGACCGCGGCGGCAACCTCTCGGGGGAGCGGGGTCGACAGGACCCAGCTGCGGCCGCTGCGCAGATCGACCTGGACGGCGGACCCGCCGACGAGCAGCCCCCAGGTCCGGTCGCCCAGATGGCGCAGGCCCAAGCCGTCGCAGAAGCCTCCGCGCTCGTCGACCGGGCGGACGGCTGCGATCTCACTCGCCGCGAACCGCAGCCGGACCAGCGGCCCCCACGTCGCACGGATGCCGTCCTGGCCCGCTCGCACGTCGACCCTCATCAGCGCGACCGGCAGGATCAGCACCGCGACCCCGACGGTCACGACGACGGCCCCCGACCAGAACCCCGCCGGTGCTGCGGAAAGCCACACCAGAGCCACGATCCCGGCCAAGGTCCACAACAGGCCGCGACGCCGGGACCCGCTCAGCACTGCGCGTGTGTGGACATCACCCGTATCCACGTCATCTCCCCTGTCGGTGACGTGGCAGGAGCCTAGCGCCGCACCACCCGCGCGAGCGCGTCGAGGGGGTCGGGGCCGACGGGCAGCAGGACGCACGTGGTCGCGCCGGCCTCGCCGCGCGCGGCCAGGGACGCACGGACGTCGTCGGGGGTGCCGGCGAGCGCGAGCTCGCGGACCCACGCGTCGGGCAGCGCGGCGGCGAAACGCTCCGGGGAGCCGGTCCGGGCGCGCAGGTCCGCGAGCTCGGCGGCGAACGGCAGC
>JAFAEH010000056.1 GCA_023424135.1 Actinomycetes bacterium
GACCCGCATCCCGACCGCAGGGTCGCCGAGGCGCGCCTGGCGGACGACGACGTCGAGACGTGCGGCCCCGTCGCCGTGACGACCCCGCGGCGCACCGCCGTGGACGTCGCGCGGTGGGCACCGGCCGATCTCGCGGTGCCCGCCCTGCGCGCGTTGGCCCGGACCGGTGTCGACCTGGCGCAGGCGCTGCGCGACGTCGACGAGCACGCCGGTGGTCGTGGCACGCGCGCGGCCCGCGTGCTCCTGCGACGGCTCGCCGCCACCCCGTGACGTGACGTGACGTCAGGCCCGGATCGCGGGCTCCTCAGCGCCGCGCGAACCCGTGATGCGGTACACGTCGAAGACGCCCTCGACACGACGCACCGCGGACAGCACGGACGCGAGGTGCGACGGCTCGGCCATCTCGAACACGAAGCGCGACAGCGCGACCCGGTCGCGCGAGGTCGAGACCGACGCGGACAGGATGTTGACGTGGTGGTCCGAGAGCACCCGCGTGACGTCGGACAGGAGCCTGCTGCGGTCGAGGGCCTCGACCTGGATCTGCACCAGGAAGAGCTGGGAGCTCGTGTGCGCCCATGACACGTCGACGATGCGTTCGGGCTGGCTGCGCAGCGCCTCGACGTTCAGGCAGTCGGTGCGGTGCACCGAGACGCCTGCCCCGCGCGTGACGAAGCCGATGATCTCGTCACCCGGGACGGGGGTGCAGCACTTGGCGAGCTTGACCCACACGTCGTCGACGCCCTTGACGACCACACCGGGGTCGCCCGTCCGGACCCGGCGTGAGGTCTGCCCCGGGCGCGCCGTCTCGGCGATGTCCTCCTCGGCCGCCGGCTCACCACCCAGGGAGTGCACGAGCCGCTGCACGACCGACGCCGCCGACGCCTGCCCCTCACCCACCGCCGCGTACAGCGCGGAGACGTCGGCGAACCGCATCTCGTGCGCGAGCGTCACGAGCGCCTCGTGCGACATGAGCCGCTGGATCGGCAGGTTCTGCTTGCGCATCGCCTTGGCGATGGCGTCCTTGCCCTGCTCGATCGCCTCCTCGCGCCGCTCCTTGGTGAACCACTGGCGGATCTTGTTACGCGCGCGGGGGCTCTTGACGAACGCGAGCCAGTCACGGCTCGGGCCCGCCGTCTCGGACTTCGACGTGAAGACCTCGACGACGTCGCCGTTCTCCAGCGCCGAGTCCAGCGGGACCAGCCGGCCGTTGACCCGCGCGCCCATCGTCCGGTGGCCGACCTCGGTGTGCACCGCGTAGGCGAAGTCGACGGGCGTCGACCCGGCCGGCAGCGCCTGGACGTCCCCCTTGGGGGTGAACACGTAGACCTCGGCACCCGCGATCTCGTCGCGCAGCAGGTCGAGGAACTCGGTGGGGTCGGCCGTCTCCCGCTGCCAGTCGACGAGCTGGCGCAGCCACGTCATGTCGTTTCCGGCCGTGTCCTGCTGCCCGCTGCGCGCGGTCTCCTTGTACTTCCAGTGCGCGGCCACGCCGTACTCCGCACGGCGGTGCATGTCGTGCGTGCGGATCTGGATCTCCACGGGCTTGCCGCCCGGGCCGATCACGGTCGTGTGCAGCGACTGGTAGAGGTTGAACTTCGGCATCGCGATGTAGTCCTTGAACCGGCCGGGCACCGGGTTCCACCGCGCGTGCAGCGCACCGAGCGCCGCGTAGCAGTCGCGCACCGTGTCGACCAGGACGCGCACGCCCACGAGGTCGTAGATGTCCGCGAAGTCGCGGCCGCGCACGATCATCTTCTGGTAGATCGAGTAGTAGTGCTTGGGCCGGCCCGTCACGGTCGCCTTGATCTTGGCGGTCCGCAGGTCCGCGCCGACCTGCTCGCGCACGGTCGCCAGGTACTCCTCGCGCGCGGGCGCCCGCTCGGCCACCAGGTGCACGATCTCGTCGTAGACCTTGGGGTACAGCGTGGCGAACGACAAGTCCTCGAGCTCCCACTTGATGGTGTTCATGCCGAGGCGGTGCGCCAGCGGCGCGTAGATCTCGAGGGTCTCGCGCGCCTTCTTCTCGGCCGACGCCGCCGAGACGAACTTCCACGTCCGGGCGTTGTGCAGCCGGTCGGCGAGCTTGATGACGAGCACGCGGATGTCGCGGGACATCGCGACCACCATCTTGCGGACCGTCTCGGCCTGCGCGGCATCGCCGTAGACGACCTTGTCGAGCTTCGTCACGCCGTCGACGAGCATCGCGACCTCAGGACCGAAGTCGCCCCGCAGCTGGTCAAGCGAGTAGTCGGTGTCCTCGACGGTGTCGTGCAGCAGCGCCGCGACGAGCGTCGACGGCGTCATGCCCAGCTCGGCGAGGATCGTCGCGACCGCCACCGGGTGCGTGATGTACGGGTCACCGCTCTTGCGCAGCTGACCGCGGTGGGCCCGCTCGGCGACGACGTACGCCTGCTCGATCGCCGACAGGTCGGCCTTCGGGTGGTTGGTGCGCACCGCGTGCAGGACCGGCTCGAGCGCGGGGTAGGCCGGCGCCGAGCGTCCGGACAGTCGCGCGAGCCGAGCACGGACGCGTGACGTCGACCCCGTGATCGGCTCGACCTCGGGACCGGCACCATCGCCGGGGCCCGGCGCGTCGGGACGCGACGGCACCGACGGGGCCCGGCCGGGCAGGGGCGAGGACGCCATCGCGGGCGCGTCGCCCGCGGGCACGACGGGAACAGGTGCCGTCACCGCGTCCGCACCCGTCCCGGTCTTGTCCGCCATCGCTCGTACCCTCCCCTGGTCCGGACGAGTCTACGACCGCGCGCACGCTGCACGGGCACCGTCACCCTCGTGCCGCGCGGTGCCCCGGGACCGGGTCAGAGCGTCAGCAGCGCGTCCACCGACCGACCGGTGAGCAGCTCACGCCCGCCGAGCGCGACGAGCTCGACGAGGAACGCGAGCCCGACGACCTGCGCACCGCACGCCTCGAGCAGGTCGACCGTCGCCGCCGCCGTGCCACCCGTCGCGAGCACGTCGTCGACGACCAGGACGCGGGCGCCGGCGGGGATCGTGAACGGCTGCACCTCGACCGCCGCCGTGCCGTACTCGAGCGCGTAGGACTGCGACGCGACCGGACCCGGCAGCTTGCCCGCCTTGCGCACGGGGACGACCCCCGCGCCGAGGGCGGTCGCCACGGGCGCCGCGAGCAGGAAGCCCCGGGCCTCCATGCCGGCGACCAGGTCCACCCGGCCCGGGGCGTCGCGCACGAACGCCGCGACGACCTCCGCGAACGCGTCGGCGTCCGCGAGCAGCGGCATGATGTCGCGGAACTGGACGCCGGGCTCCGGGAAGTCCGGAACCGTGCGCAGCAGCCCGTCGATGCGCGTCGCGAGCGCCGCCCGGTCCTGCGGGAGCTGCGGCCCGGAGGTCGGGGCGGCGGGGGCCGGGGCGGGCTG
>JAFAEH010000090.1 GCA_023424135.1 Actinomycetes bacterium
GGGCAGCCTCGCGGTCGGCACCCTGCTCGTCGCGGTGGCCGTCGCGCTCGCGGGCGATCCCACGGCCGCCGGGCTCACGCAGGTCACCGCGGCGGGCGGCCCTGCCGCTGGTGACGTCGGTGCGACCGGCCGCACGACGACGGTCACGGTCGAGGCCCAGGACATGCGGTTCGTGCCGGACCGGGTCGAGGTCCCCGCGGGCGACCGCCTCGTCCTCGAGGTCGTCAACGTCGACGACACCGTGCACGACCTCGTGCTCGACGGCGGTGCGACGTCCGGCCGGCTCGCACCCGGCGCCCGCGCGTCGGTCGACCTCGGCGTCGTCGGACGCGACCTGGCCGGGTGGTGCTCGGTCGCGGGCCACCGGCTCATGGGCATGACGCTCGACGTCGTCGCCACGGGGGCCGCCGTGGCCCAGGGCGGCACGCCCGACCGTGGGACGCACGACGACCACGAGGTCCACCAGGGTGGTGCGGACGCGACGCCCGCGGCCGACCTGCTCGACCTCATGGCCGCCCCGGACGACGCGTTCGCCGCCCACGACGCGACCCTGCCGCCCGTCGGGGCGGGGTCCACGCACCACGTCCGGCTCGAGGTCACCGAGCAGGTCCAGGAGGTCGCGCCGGGAGTCACGCGCACCGCGTGGACCTTCGGCGGCACCGCACCCGGGCCGGTGCTGCACGGGAGGGTCGGCGACACGTTCGTCGTCACGCTCGCGAACGACGGCAGCCTGGGCCACTCGATCGACTTCCACGCCGGTGCGCTGGCACCGGACGACGTCATGCGGACGATCGAGCCGGGGGAGGAGCTGACCTACACGTTCACCGCGACGCGCAGCGGGATCTGGATGTACCACTGCTCGACCATGCCCATGAGCCTGCACATCGCCAACGGTATGTTCGGTGCCGTCGTCATCGACCCCCCGGGGCTGCCGGACGTCGACCACGAGTACGTGCTGGTGCAGTCCGAGCTGTACCTCGGCGCCCAGGGCGCCATGGCCGACGAGGGTGCGCTCACGGCGCAGACGCCGACCCTGCTGACGTTCAACGGGTACGCGAACCAGTACCGGGACCGCCCCCTGGAGGTCGCCGCCGGTGACCGGGTGCGCGTCTGGGTGCTCGACGCGGGGCCGAACCGGGCGTCGTCGTTCCACGTCGTCGGCGGGCAGTTCGACACCGTCTTCCGCGAGGGGGACTGGACGCTGCGCGACGGGGGTACGACGGGCACCGGCGGCGCGCAGGTGCTCGCGCTGGCGCCCGCCGAGGGCGGGTTCGTCGAGCTGACGTTCCCCGAGGCCGGGACCTACCCGTTCGTCACGCACGTCATGGGTGACGCCGAACGCGGCGCGCAGGGTCGGTTCGTCGTCACGGACCGGCACGCCACGGGCGGCTGAGCCCTGGCGTCGTGCAGGGGCGCGACCTCACACGGCGTCGGTGCGCCGTGTGCGCGGAACGTTCGCGATCGGTCACGTCGCCGCGCCTGCGGGTGAAACACGCGCTCCCTAGCGTCGTCGTCGACGCCGGCACCACGCGGCGACGCCCACCGGGCCCCCTGGCCCGGTCCGACGCCCGCCCCCGCGCACCGCGCGGCCCGACGCCCGGAGGCATCCCGTGACCCAGACCCCGACGACGCCCGCGCCTGACGCGCTCGCGTCCGCACCGACCCCGGCGACCGTCGCACCGCCCGACCACGGCCCCGGGGCCGTGGTCCTGACCCCACCCGGGACGACACCCGAGCTCGTGCGTCACCGCGGGCGCTGGCTGCACGGCTGGGACCCCGAGTCCGACGCGCAGTGGCGCAGCGTGGGCCGCGACGTCGCGCGGCGCAACCTGGTGCTGTCGATCGTCGCGGAGTTCCTCGGGTTCGCCGTGTGGGCGCTGTGGAGCATCGTCGTGCCCCAGCTGTCGGCGGCGGGCTTCGCGCTGAGCGCCGACCAGATGTTCTGGCTCATCGCCGTCCCGTCGCTGGTCGGCGCGACGCTGCGGATCCCGTACACGTTCGCGGTCCCGCTGTTCGGCGGCCGGAACTGGACCGTCGTGTCGGCGCTGCTGCTGCTGGTCCCCGCCGGTGCGCTCGCCTGGGCCGTCCAGCGTCCCGACCTGCCGTTCGGTGCGCTGCTGCTGGTCGCCGCCCTGGCGGGCGTCGGCGGGGGGAACTTCGCGTCGTCCATGGCGAACATCTCGTTCTTCTACCCCGAGCGGGAGAAGGGCCGGGCGCTCGGCCTGAACGCCGCCGGCGGCAACATCGGGACCGCCGCGGTGCAGCTCGCCGTCCCGCTCGTCATCGTCGCGGGTGCCGGTGTGCAGCTCGAGCGTGCGGGCTTGATGTTCGTCCCGCTCGCGGTCGTCGCGGCGGTCCTCGCCTGGCGGCTCATGGACAACGTCAGGGACGCGGCCGCCGACCCCCGCGCGTACGGCTCGGCGGCCCGCGTGCGCCACACGTGGGTGATCTCGTTCGTGTACATCGGCACGTTCGGCTCGTTCATCGGGTTCTCGGGGGCCTTCCCGACGCTGCTGCGGAACCAGTTCCCGGAGGTGACGCTGTCGATCGCGTTCCTCGGTGCGCTCGTCGGGTCGGTCGCCCGGCCCGCGGGCGGGATCCTCGCCGACCGGTTCGGCGGGGCGCGCGTCACGGTCGTGTCGTTCGCGGTCATGGCGGCCGGGACGGTCGGCGCCGTCCTCGCGCTGCGCTCGGGGTCGTTCGGCCTGTTCTTCGGCTCGTTCCTCGTGCTGTTCCTCGCGACCGGGGCCGGCAACGGCTCGGTCTACCGGATGATCCCCGCGGTGTTCCGGCACGGCGCGGGCGACGACGCCGACCGGGCGCGCCGCGGCAAGGCAGCGGCGGGCTGCATCGGCATCGCCGGCGCCGTCGGTGCGCTCGGCGGGTTCCTCATCCCGCGCGGGTTCGCGGTCTCGACGACCGCGACGGGCGGGATCGAGGCGGCGCTGTGGGTGATCGTCGCGATGTACGCCGTCATGGCGGCGACGACGTGGGCGGTGTACCAGCGACGCGGCGGCGCGTTCGGCGACGCCGTCATCTGATGACGGCGACCACCGCGGAGCACGACGGGCGCACGGTCGCGACGCAGGTCGCGACCGTGTGCTCGTACTGCGGCGTCGGCTGCGGGATCGTGCTCGACGTCGGCGAGGACGGGACCGTCCGACGCGCGAGCGGCGACCGCACGCACCCGTCGAACGCGGGTCGGCTGTGCACCAAGGGCGCGACGAGCGCGACCATGCTCGCGGCCGGCGGACGCCTGACCACCGCGCTGGTGCGACCCGAGCGCGGTGCCGCACCCGTCGCCGCGGACCTGGACGCGACCGTCGCGCACGTCGCGCACCGCCTGCGCGAGATCCTCGAGCGCGACGGACCGGACGCGATCGCGCTGTACGTGTCGGGGCAGATGAGCATCGAGGCGCAGTACCTGGCCAACAAGCTCGCCAAGGGGTTCCTGCGCACACGGTGGATCGAGTCGAACTCGCGGCTGTGCATGGCGTCGGCCGGCACCGGGTACAAGCTCTCGCTCGGATCGGACGGCCCGCCCGGGTCCTACGACGACCTCGACCACGCCGACGTGTTCCTGCTGGTCGGTGCGAACATGGCCGACTGCCACCCCGTGCTGTTCCTGCGGCTGCTGGACCGCGTCAAGGCCGGTGCGCGACTCGTCGTGGTCGACCCGCGGCGCACCGCGACGGCCGAGAAGGCCGACCTGTTCCTGCAGGTGCGCCCCGGCACCGACCTCGCGCTGCTCAACGGGCTGCTGCACCTGCTGCTGGAGGCGGGTGCGGTCGACGACGCGTTCGTCGCCGAGCACACCGAGGGCTGGGACGCGATGCCCGGCTTCCTCGCCGACTACCCGCCGGACGTCGTCGAGCAGGTCACGGGCGTGCCGGCGGCCGACCTGCGCGCCGCGGCCGCGCTGATCGCTGGCGCGGGGGACTGGGTGTCCTGCTGGACCATGGGACTCAACCAGTCGACGCACGGCACGTGGAACACGAACGCGCTGGTCAACCTGCACCTCGCGACGGGCGCGATCGGGCGGCGCGGCAGCGGCCCGTTCTCGTTGACGGGTCAGCCCAACGCGATGGGCGGGCGCGAGATGGGCTACATGGGCCCGGGGCTGCCGGGGCAGCGCAGCGTGCTCGACGCCGACGACCGCGCGTTCTGCGAGGACCTGTGGGGGCTGCCGCCGGGCACGATCCGCGCCGACGGCGGCGGGACCGGCACCGTCGACATGTTCCGGCGCATGGCCGACGGCGAGATCCGCGCCGCGTGGGTGATCTGCACCAACCCGGTCGCGACCGTCGGCAACCGGCGCACCGTCATCGAGGGTCTCGAGCGCGCCGAGCTGGTCGTCACGCAGGACGTGTTCGCCGACACGGAGACCAACGCCTACGCCGACGTCGTGCTCCCGGCCGCGATGTGGTCGGAGGCCGACGGCGTCATGGTGAGCTCGGAGCGGACCATGACGCTGGCACGTCGGGCCCTGGCGGCGCCCGGCAGTGCGCTGCCGGACTGGCTGCTGATCGCGCGCGTCGCGACCGCGATGGGCTTCGCGGGATTCGCGTACTCCTCCTCGCAGGAGGTCTTCGACGAGCTGCGGCAGGCGAGCAACCCCCGCACCGGGTACGACCTGCGCGGCGTGAGCTACGAGCGGCTGCGCCGCGAGCCCGTGCAGTGGCCGTGCGCGAGCGCCGACGCCCCCGCGCGCAACCCGGTGCGCTACCTCAACGACGGGGTGCACCAGCCCCTGCTGGAGCACCGCGACGGCACCCGCCCGCGCCTGCGGTTCGCCACGGCGAGCGGACGTGCGGTCTTCCACGCGCGTCCGCACGTCGACCCCGCCGAGCTGCCCGACGACGACCACCCCTTCTGGTTCACCACCGGCCGTGTGCAGCACCAGTGGCACACGATGACCAAGACGGGCAAGGTCCCCGCGCTGAACAGGCTCGAGCCGGGACCCTTCGTCGAGGTGCACCCGCAGGACGCCGCGCGGCTCGGCCTCGTCGAGCGGGCGCCCGTCGAGGTCGCGTCGCGCCGCGGACGTGCCGTGCTGCCCGTCGTCGTGACCGACCGCGTGCGTCCCGGCACGTGCTTCGCCCCGTTCCACTGGAACGACGTCTTCGGGGAGTACCTCGCCGTGAACGCCGTGACGAACGACGCGGTCGACCCGCTGTCGCTGCAGCCCGAGCTCAAGGCGTGCGCGGTCGCGCTGACGCCCGTCGCCGTCGTCGGGCACGACGGTGCGCCGCACGGCACGTCGGCGGACCTCACCCCCGGTGCGCAGGACCCGTCCGCGCCCGCCGTCGACGGTGCCGCGGCCGTGCGGGCGCTCGCGGCGCTCCTCGGCGTCGACGACGTGCCCGTGCCCGAGCTCGACGCGCACGAGCGCCGCTACCTCGCCGGGTTCCTCGCCGGCCTCGGACGCGGCCTGGACGGCACCCCCGTGCTGCCCGCGTCGGCGCCCGTGGGCGGCGAGCACGCCCTGTGGGTCGACGGCGTGCTCGCGGGCATGTTCTCGCGGTCGCCGTCGGCACCCGCGACGCCCGACCCCTGCGCGGCGCCGGCACGCACGGTGACCGTGCTGTGGGCGTCGCAGACCGGGACGGCCGAGGAGGTGGCCCGGACCGTCGCGCAGCGGCTCGCGGGCGCGGGGTGCTCGCCGCACCTGCTCGCGATGGACGACGCCGTGGCCGACCCGCCGCGCAGCGGCGACCTCGTCCTGGTGACCAGCACGTTCGGCGACGGTGACCCACCCGACAACGGGAGTGCCTGGTGGGAGCTCGTCGCCGACCCGCAGGCGCCCACGTTCGGCGGTGCGCGGTTCGCGGTGCTCGCGCTCGGCGACCCGACGTACGACCGGTTCTGCGGTCACGGCCGGCGCCTCGACCACCGGCTCGCCGAGCTCGGCGCCCGTCGGCTCGTGGACCGGCTCGAGCGGGAGCCCGGCGACGACGACGCGGTGGACACCTGGGTCGGGGGCCTGCTGGCGGCGCTGTCCGCGGGCGCCGACCCGGACCGCACCGACGCACGTGCACCCGCCCGCACGTCACCCGCGGGGGACGCGCCCGGGTCGCCGGTCGCGCCCGCGGCGCGGGCGACACGCAGCACCCCCGGCACGGCGCTGGTCGTCGGGCGTCGCCGGCTGGGGGAGCCCGGCTCCGCCAAGGAGGTCCGCGAGGTCCTGCTCGACACGTCCGCCAGCGCGCTGCCGGTCACGTACCGCGCGGGCGACGCGCTCGCGGTCCGTCCCCTGACGCCGCCGGCACTGGTCGAGGAGTGGCTCGCCGCGACCGGGCTCGACGGGGACGTCGAGGTCGCGCTCGACGGGACCGCGGTGCGGCTGCACGACGCGCTGCGCACGCGCCTCGACCTGGGGCGCCCCACACCTGCGCTTCTGCGGTTCGTCGCCGAGCGCGCCGGCGGTGCCGCGGACGAGCTGCGCCGCGTGCTGCGCACCGACACCCGTGACGTGCTCGCGGCGTGGACGTGGGACAAGGGCGTCGTGGACGTCGTGGCCGCGCACCCGTGCGACGCCGGCGCGCAGGACTGGGTCGACGTGCTGCGCGCGACGCAGCCCCGCGCGTACTCCATCTCCTCGAGCCCGCTCGTCGACGCGCAGCGGGTGCGCCTGACCGTCTCCGTCGTGCGGTGGTCCGGCCCCACCGGGCGTGCACGCGGCGGCACGTGCTCGACGTTCCTCGCCGACACCGACCCGCAGGTGCCGGTGCAGGTGCACGTGCAGCCCAGCGCGCACTTCCACCTCCCGCAGGACCCGTCGACGCCCGTCGTGATGGTCGGGCCGGGGACGGGCGTGGCCCCGTTCGTCGGGTTCCTCGCCGAGCAGGAGGCCCGCGGGGCCACCGGCGAGAGCTGGCTGCTGTTCGGCGAGCAGCACGCCGCGACCGACTTCTGGTACCGCGACGAGCTCGACGCGTGGCGCGAGCGCGGCGTCCTGACCCGCCTGGACACCGCCTTCTCGCGCGACCAGCGGCAGAAGGTCTACGTGCAGGACCGGCTGCGCGAGCACGGCGCCGCGCTGTGGACGTGGCTCGAGCGCGGTGCGCACGTGTACGTGTGCGGCGACGCGACCCGCATGGCTCCCGACGTGGACGCGGCGCTGCGCGACGTCGTCGCCCGCCACGGACGTCTCGACGAGGCGGACGCGGGCGCGTACGTCAAGCGGCTGGGCGCCGAGCGGCGGTACGTGCGCGACGTGTACTGAGCGGGCGGGCGCCGCCGGGCCGCGGGTCGTGGGCCGGGCTATCGTCGGTCCCGCGGCGAGCGAGCACGGAGGTCGGACGATGGCGCGTGAGGACCGGGTGTTCCGGATGCCCTTCGGGGACGTCTACCCGTTGTACGTGACGAAGGTCGAGCGCAAGGGCCGCTCGCGCGCCGAGCTCGACCAGGTCCTGACGTGGCTGACGGGCTACGACGCCGACGGGCTGGCCCGCGCGGCCGCCGACGAGGTCACGCTTGCGGACTTCTTCGCGCACGCACCGGCGATGAACCCGCACGCGTCCCTCATCACCGGCGTGATCTGCGGGCACCGGGTCGAGGAGATCGAGGACCCGCTCATGCGGAAGATCCGTTGGATGGACAAGCTCGTCGACGAGGTCGCGCGCGGCAAGCGCATGACCTCGATCCTGCGCACGCCCGCCGCCTGAGACCCCGTCCCTGCCCGCGGGCTACCGGACACGGACGAGGACGGTGTCGTACCCGGCGGCACCGTCGGGCACCGCACCGGCGGGCACACCGGTCTGCGGGCCGTCCGGGTCCCACGCACGCACCGCGAGCAGGTGCTCGCCCGCGCTCGCACCCGTCCACGTCCAGCGCCACTGCCGCCACGTGTCGACGCCACCGTCACCCGCGAGGTCGGCGTCCTGCCACGGCCCGTCGTCGACCCGCACCTGCACGCGGGTCACACCGCGGTGCTGCGCCCACGCGGTCCCGGCGACGACGACGTCGCCGGCGGTGACGTCGGCGCCCGGACGCGGCACCTCGATGCGTGACTGCGTCTTGACCGGTCCGCGCTCGGACCACCCGCGCGTCGTCCAGTACGCCTCGGCGCGGTCGAACCGCGTGACCTCGAGGTCCGTGACCCACTTGGTCGCCGACACGTAGCCGTACAGGCCGGGCACGACGAGACGCACGGGGAAGCCGTGCTCGGGCGGCAGCGGGGCGCCGTCCATGGCGATCGCGAGCAGCGCGTCGCGCCCGTCCGTGAGGGCCTCGAGCGGGGTCGACGCGGTGAACCCGTCGACGCTGCGGGACAGCACCATGTCCGCCTGCGGGTCGGGCACGGCGCGCGCGAGCACGTCGCGCACCGGCAGCCCGAGCCAGCGCTGGTTGCCGACGAGGTCACCGCCGACGGGGTTCGACACGCACGCGAGCGTGACCCACGCCTCGACCAGGTCGGCCGCGAGCAGCTCGTCCCACGTGAGCTCGACCTCGTGGTCGACCAGGCCGTGCACGCGCAGCCGCCACGTCGAGGGGTCGACCTGCGGCACGGTGAGCGCGGTGTCGATGCGGTAGAAGTCGTCGACGGGGGTGGCCCACGGCACCACGCCACGCACACCTGCCTCGACGTCGGTGGGCGGCGCGGGTGCCGGACGCGCGGCCTGCGGCAGGCGCAGCGCGTCGCGGGCCGCCAGCGC
>JAFAEH010000119.1 GCA_023424135.1 Actinomycetes bacterium
CCGGTGCACGGTGCGCCGGTCGTCACGCACGCGCGTGAGCGTCCCGCCCGCGGCGTCGACGAGCCACAGGTCGCCGTGCGGGCCGGCCACCGCCTGGCCGGCACCGGGCTGCGCCGTCGTGGTCGCCTCGCCGAGCAGGTCGAGCGTGCGGGGGTCGACGCGCCGCACGGTCCGCGCCTCGGGGTCGACGACGTGCACGACGTGCCGGGCCCCGTCCCCACCCGCGGGGTCGGGGTCGTTCTGCACGACGTGCAGCCCCGCACCGGGTGTGCCGAGCCGCACGGGCCGGCCGACGGCGAGCAGCGCCGGGTCGAGGAGGGCGACCGTCCCCGCATCGGCGTCGACGAGGTACGCGCCGGCGTCGTTCTGCACGACCCGCAGGTCGTGGCCGGCGCCGGGCACGGCCACCCCGGCGACCACGCGGTCCGACGCCCCGTCGACGAGCGAGACGAGCCCCTGCGCGGGGGACACGGCCCACGCGGTGCCCGACGTCAGGTCGAGCAGCCGTTCGACGTACCCGCCGCCGAACGCGGCACCGAGCGCGAGCGGCACGGCCAGCGCGAGCGTCGTCACGCCGGCGACGGCGCCACCGGTGCGGGGGCGTCCGGCGGGCAGCAGGGACGCCCGCGCGCGTCGCACCCACGTGCCGACCTGCCCGGACGTCCCTGCGACCTGCCCGCCCCCCATGGATCCCCCCGCGGGTGCGCCGCCGGCCCTCCACCGGCGGCACACCCGTCCGCCTGTCAGAGGCGCGGGAGGCCGCCCTGATACGCGCGCGTCACCAGCAGCTCCACGCGTTCGTGCCGGCCGTCACGGGTGACGCCGCGCCCCGGGCGTCGACCGCGCGGACGGTCCACCCGGACGCGGTGCCGACGTTCGCGACGGGCACCTGGACCCAGAAGAGGGTGGGGGCCTGCGCGCTGCTGGTCATGGCGTACGACGAGCCGTTCACCGTGAGCCGGACGTCGAGCGTGCCGAGGTCCCCGTCCTGGTAGGAGGCGTAGAAGTTGACGACGCCGGACCCTGACACGCACGTCGTGTAGCCGCCGGGCAGCTCGGCGGTCGGGATGATCGACGGCGGGATGTTCGCGTCGACGTCGATGGCGACCTCCTGCGGCGTCGCCGTGTCGAGCCGTACGCGCACGACGCCCTCGTTGCGTCCGTCGACCGGGGGGTCGCCCGTGCGTGTGACGTCGATCTGCGAGTTGTCCGACGGGGACAGGGTGTACGTCCCGCCGCCCGACATCCAGGACGGCACGACGACGGTGACCTGCTCCTGCCGGCACCCGGGGATGCCGACGACGAGCGTGTCGGTCGACCCGACGGTCGGCAGGTCGAGCGACACGGTCTGCACGAGCAGCTCGTCGCACACGTACACGACCGGCAGGTCGAGGGTGCGCGTGGCCTGCCGTCCGCCCGACGCGACCGTCAGGGTCACGCTCACCGTGCCCTCCTCACCCACGGTGTCCAGGGTCAGCGGTGCGCCCGGTGCGGGCGCGGTGAACGTCAGGGGACCCGACGCCGAGCTCACGGCGGTCCAGGTCCACGTCGCTGCGGGGTCCGCGTCGAGCACCTCGGCCGTGACGACCGCGGTGGTCCACGGCCGGTGCTGCGCCGCGTCGGGCGTCAGCGACGCGATGCGCACGCCCGGGGCCTGCACGTCCACGTCGAGGGTGCGCGTCGCGGTGAGCGTCCCGACGGTCACGGTCACGCGCAGCCCGTAGGCGCCCGCGGTGGCCTCGCGCGGCAGCGTGTGGGTGAACGACCCCGTCGCGTCCGACGTGGCGACGGTCGCGCCCCCGGGGTCGGTGAGCGCCCAGGCCCAGGTGCCCCCGTCGGTGCCGGTCGCGGCCGCGGTGAACGTCGCGGGCTCGCCCAGCACCACCGGGTCGGGCGTGACGGTGAGGGAGGTGATCCGCGGCCCGTCGGGCGTCGGCGTCGCGGTGGGGCCTGTCGACGGTCCGCCCGGCCGTGGTGTCGCGGTGCCGGGCCGGGTGCCCTGGCCGGGTGCGCGGTCCGGGGGAGGCCGTGCGCCGTCCGGGCGCGCCTGGTCCGGGGCCCGTGGCGACGGGGAAGCACCCGGCGGTGCGGTCGCCCCGTCCGCGTCGTCGTCGGCCGGTGCGTCGTCCGACGGGTCGTCGCCGGGGGCGTCCTGCGGGCCCTGCGGGACGACGACCTCGGTGCCCTCGCCCGTGCGGGGGTCGTACTTGTCGAGCGCCGTCGCCGCCCAGGTGCGGCCCTGCAGCGTCAGCACGCCGGCCCGGTGCCCGTCGAGGTCGTTGAAGAACACGAGCCCGTCCTTGCCCTCGAGCGTGACGCGGTGCCCGGGCTCCGTGAGGTCGAAGGACGCGGTCGTGCCGTCGAGCGTGTCGACGACGGTCGTGGCGCCCGTCGACAGGTCCGGCACGAACACGTAGCGCCCCGACTGGGCGAGGTCGCCGAAGCGTGCGGTCGCCGGGTCGCCGACGGGGTACGCGCGTGTGCAGTCCTGCCGGTCGACGGCGGCAACCAGCAGGGCACCCGCCACCGCGGCGAACACCTCGCGCGTCGTGCGTGAGCCGAGCAGGCGCACGTCGTCGGTCGGGCGGGTGTCGAGGCAGCCCGTGGCGCGGGCGGACCCGTCGAGCGCGGTCAGCGTGCCGCCCGCCGGGTCGGCGAGCACCGGGCGCCCCTCGGCGAGCAGGACCCGCGCCGTCGTGGTCGCCGCGTCGGTGCGGTGCACCTCCTTGAGCGACGTCCCCGCCCGCTCGTCCGCGGAGACCGTCGTGACGGTGCCCGACGACGCGTCGACGAGCCAGAGCACACCGTCGTCGGCGACGGCCGCCTGGCCCGGTCCGGGCTGCGCCGACAGCGACAGGGTCGTGCGCACCGCCAGGGTCACGGGGTCGACGCGCGCGACGGTGCGGGCCGCGGCGTCCAGGACGTGCACGACGTGCGCGGCGCGGCCACCGGGTACCGCGCCGGGGGTGGGGTCGTTCTGCAGCACGACGGGCGCGGTGCCCGCGGTCCCCAGCGCGACGGGCCGCCCCACGGCCCACGTCCCGGCGTCGACGTGCGCGACGGTGCCCGTGTCGGCGTCGACGAGGTACGTCTGCGCGGCGGACTGCGCGACGCTCAGCGCGTGCCCGGCACCCGGCACGCGGACCCCGACGGCGATCTGCCGGGTCGGTCCGTCGACGAGCGAGAGCAGGCCCTGCGCACCGCTGACGACCCACGCCGAGCCCGCGCGCAGGTCCAGGACGTGCCGGTCGTGGCCGACCCCGAGCGTCCCGGCCAGGGCGAGGGGTGCCGCGACCACCAGGGCGGTCGCGCCCGCGACCACGGTGCGTCGTCGCGCCGCCACGTCCCGCAGCCGCGCCGCGTCCCGCAGCCGCGCGACGAGCCGCGCGCCGCCCGTCCGTGCGGAACCCGCCCGCGTCCGGGGCGACCGGTCGCTCACGGGACCACCACGTCGACGAGCACGCT
>JAFAEH010000262.1 GCA_023424135.1 Actinomycetes bacterium
GTGGTCCAGGGCGTCGGCGTAGTCGACCAGTGCGGTGCCGGTGGCCTGGTAGCGGTCGTGGGCGGTGCTGATGCGTTCGGCGGTCTCGGCTGCTCGGGCCTGCATCTGCTCGACGGCCTGGGAGGTCGGGGTGATCCCTGCGGTCAGGGTCCGCAGGTCACCGGCTGCCTGGGCGATCCGCTCGGCGACCGCCGCATACTCCTGCCCCGCGGCACGCACCGCGACCGGGTCACCGGGCACCGGGTCGGTCCACGCCAGCGGATACCACGAACCGCTCACGCGAACGCCTCCCGCAGCCTCGACGCGAGCTCGTCGTCGATCCCGTCGAACGTCGTGGCCACCTCGCGGCACGCGTCGCCGAGGTCGCCGACGACGCGCAGCAGCCCCGCTCGCGCGTCGTCCCAACCGTGCGCGAACCTGTCCACCGCGTCGGCCAGCGCGTCGTCGCCGAGCACCCCGCGCAGGCCCGCCGTCGCGGTCACCGTGCGCAGGTCCTCGCCGATCGTCGTCAGCGTCGTCCCGGCACGGCCCAGCAGCTCCGTGTCGACCTGCAGCCGTCCGCCCATCTCACCCCTGCCTCGTCGTCGGACGCCGAGAGTACGAGGTCCGTGACCGGAACGCCCGGAGTTGTCCACAGGTGCGTCCGGTGCGTGGGGTGCGCCGGACGGGCGAATCATCCGCTCCGTGGAACGGACATGTCGGACGTCATGGTTAGGCTCGACCGCGGGCCGATCCCGGCGCCCTCATGACGCCCGGGAGCCGCGGTCCGCTGACCAGCACCCGACCGGGGAGATCATGGGTTTCTTCACCAAGGACACGTCCGTCCCGACGCCGCCGGCGCTCGGACCGCTCAACCGTGACCGCGTCACCGCGGCGCTCGACGCGCGCGAGCTGCGGTACGGCATCGACGACGACGGCGACGTCGGCGGCTACTGGGACGGTCACCTCTTCTACTTCTTCCTCATGGGGCAGGAGGGTGAGTACCTGCAGAGCCGGGGCCGCTGGAACCGCAAGGTCGGGATCGACCAGCTCGGCCCGATCCTCGAGATCGTCAACGAGTGGAACGCGACGCACCTGTGGCCCAAGGGCTACGTGCGGGCCGAGGACGACGTGGTCGGCGTGTACGCCGAGCACACCGTCGACTACGAGCACGGCGTGAGCGACGCGCAGGTCGACCAGCACCTCGCCTGCGGCATCTCCACCGGGCTGCAGCTCTTCGAGCACCTCGACGAGAAGTATCCGGCCGAGGCGGCCGCAGCGAAGGCGGAGCTGGAGCAGGACTGACGTGACCGATCCCCGCACCGCTGCCGGTCGTGCCTTCCAGGTCGACCTGCGCGGCGTCGTCGACCTGCTCGCGCGGCACCTGTACTCCGGGCCTCGCGTCTACGTGCGCGAGCTGCTGCAGAACGGCGTCGACGCGATCACCGCGCGCCGTGCCGTCGACCCGGACGCACCCGCCACCGTGCGGCTGCGCCCCGGACCCGACGGGACGCTCGAGGTGACCGACAGCGGTGTGGGGCTCACGCCCGCGCAGGCCGAGGAGCTGCTCGCGACCGTCGGACGGTCCTCGAAGCGCGACCTCGACCTCGGGCTCGGGCGCGAGGAGTTCCTCGGGCAGTTCGGCATCGGCCTGCTGTCCGCGTTCATGGTCGCCGACGAGATCGAGCTGGTCTCGCGGTCGGCCACCGACCCGCAGGTGCCGCCCGTGCGCTGGGTCGGGTACGCCGACGGGCGGTACGACCTGACGGTGCTCCCGGCCTCGACGGCCGTCGAGCCCGGCAGCACCGTCCGGCTGCGGGCACGCCGGGACACCGACCACTGGCTCGCGGCGGAGACGGTCGTCGCGCTGGCGCAGGAGTTCGGGTCGCTGCTGCCCGTCGACGTCGCCGTCGAGGTGCCGTTGCCGGGCGGCGACGGGACGTCGGCCGGCACCGCGTGGCGCCGGGTCAGCGAGCCGGTCCTGCCCTGGCGTGCGTCGTACCGCGACGAGGCGGCGCGCACCGCCGCGCTCGCGGCGTACTGCGAGCGCACGCTCGGGTTTACACCGCTCGCGCACATCGACCTCGACGTCCCGCTCGCGGGCCTGTCCGGGGTCGCGTTCGTGCTGCCCACCGCGGTGCCACCCGGTGCCGGGTCCCGGCACCGCGTGTACCTCAAGCGGATGCTGCTCGGGACCCACGTGGACGACCTGCTGCCCGAGTGGGCGTTCTTCGTGCGCTGCGTCGTCGACACGAGCGTGCTGCGGCCCACCGCGTCGCGCGAGCAGCTCTACACGGACGACGCGCTGCTCGCGACGCAGGAGGTGCTCGCCGCGCAGGTCCGCGCGTGGACCGTCGCGACGCTCACGTCGTCGTCCGCGCTGGCCCGCAAGGTCGTCACGACGCACCACCTGGCGCTGCGCTCGCTGGCCGTGACGGACGACGAGGTCCTCGACCTCGTCGCGCAGGTGCTGCCGTTCGAGACGACCGACGGCATGCAGACCCTGGCGCACGTGCGCGACGAGCACGGCGACGTCGTGCACACCACGCGCGTCGAGGACTTCCGCCGCGTCGCCCCGGTGGCCCGCGCGCAGGGCATGACGGTCGTCAACGCGGGGTACGTGTACGACGCCGACCTGCTGGAACGCCTGGGACGGCGTCCAGGCTGGCGCGTGCGCGAGCTCAGCGGGCAGGACGTCGCGCAGGTGCTCGACCCCCTCGAGCCGCACCGCGAGCTCGAGGTGCTCGACCAGGTGCAGGCGGCGCGCGGCGTCGTGCGCCCGCTCGACTGCGACCTCGTCGTGCGCCGCTTCGAGCCGCACGAGGTGCCGGCGGTGCTGCTCGAGGACCGCGACGGCCGGTACGCGAGCGAGTCGCGGCGCACGGCCGGCGAGGTCGACGACCTGTGGGGCGGGGTCCTCGCCGGGTTCGCGGGGGAGTCCGACGTGCCTGCACGCCGGCTCGTGCTCAACGACGCCAACCCGACCGTGCGGCGCCTGCTCACCGCCGCCCCCGACGCGCCCGTGCTCGCCGCGGGCGTGCGCTCGCTGTACGTCACCGCGGTGCTGCTCGCGGGCGAGCCGCTGCGCGTGCGCGAGGCCGAGCTGATGAACGACGCCATGGGCGTGCTGCTGGAGTCCGGGCTGCGGCCCGGCGAGCCGCGCGTGCCCGACGAGACGCAGGAGGACGCGTGACCCGGACGATCGACGAGGCCAACCGCGAGATCTCGCGGGTGCGGGCGCTGCCCTACGGCGGTGCGCGCACGCAGGCCGCCGAGCAGCAGGCGCGGCTCGCGGAGGCCGAGGGCCCCGATGCGGCGCGCGCCTACGCGCTGCTCGTCCTGGTCGAGTCGCTCGTGTGGAACGGGGAGGTCGACCGCGCGTACCTGCCGTTCACGCAGGCCGTGCGATGGTACGACCAGCACCCCGAGCACCTCGACGAGCAGGACGTGCAGGGGCTGTTCTGGTCGTTCAAGTGGATGGTCGGGCACCTGTCCGGGTTCCCCGACGTGCCCGCCGCGCAGATCGACGCGACCGTCGAGGACATGGAGCGCCGGTACGCCGTCGCCGGCCTCGGCCGGGACGCGGTCGCCTACGAGAAGTTCGCCTGGGCGCGCGCACGCGGCGCTGCGGACGTCGACGAGCTCTACGACGAGTGGGTGCGCACACCGCGCGACGAGTACTCGCAGTGCGAGGTGTGCGACCCGGGCGACCGCTCGACGTACCTGGCCGAGCGCGGCGACGACGACGAGGCCGTGCGGCTCATCGAGCAGACCCTCGCGACGGGCGAGACGTGCGCCACGGAGCTGGCCGACATGCTCTCGCTGCTCGCGCTCCTGCACCTCGAGGCGGGGCGCGCCGACGACGCCGTCTCGGCGCACCGGCAGGCTGTCGCGGCGCTCGCGGGCGCGCAGTCCGACATGTCGGGGGCGCGGGGACGTCGCTTCGAGCTGCTGGCGCGTGGCGGTCAGCCGGTGCGCGCCCTGCGGGCCCTCGCGTCGGACGCCCGGCTGCTGCTGCGTGCGGACACCCCCGGTGACAGGTTCGCCTTCCTCAGCCACGTGGTCGCCGGGACGTCCGCGCTGCTGGCGGACCACGGCGCGGACGCGGTCGACCTGCCGGACGTGCCGGTGGGCGACGTCGCAGGGCTGCACGCCTGGGCGACCGAGCAGGCGCGGGGGCTCGCGGCGGCGTTCGACGCACGCAACGGCACGGACCGGTACGCGCGGCTGCTGGACAAGGACCTGCGCACGACGCGGGCCGACGTGAGGCTCGACCTGGACGTGATCCCGGCGGGTCGGGTCCCCGGAGCGGCGCCCACGGGCGCGGCGTCCCCCGGTACGGGCTCGCGCGAGCCGTCCTCGACGGTCGGCGACGAGTCGGCGGCGAGCCGGGCCGAGCGGCTGGCGGGCGAGGACGACTTCGCCGCCGCGGCCGGGGCCTGGCTCGAGGCGGCCGACGACGCGGAGGTCGACGGGCGGCTCGCGGATGCCGGTGTGGCCCTCGC
>JAFAEH010000264.1 GCA_023424135.1 Actinomycetes bacterium
GCGCACGTACGTCGACGCCGCGACCGCCGTCCTCGCCGAGGCCGGTGTCCCGTCCCCCCGGCACGACGCGCTCGCGCTCGCCGCGTACGCGCTCGGCCTGCCGCGCGTCGAGCCTGCGCTGGCCCCGCCCCTGCCGGACGGGTTCGCCGCCGAGCTCGCCGGGCTCGTCGAACGACGTCGTCTGCGCGAGCCGTTGCAGCACATCGTCGGGTACACCGTGTTCCGCTACGTCACGCTGCGCGTCGAACCCGGGGTGTTCGTCCCGCGGCCGGAGACCGAGACGGTCGCGCAGCTCGCGGTCGACGAGGCGGCGGCGCTCGCGGCGCGCGGCCGGCAGCCCGTCGTCGTCGACCTGTGCACCGGCACCGGTGCGATCGCGATCAGCGTCGACACCGAGGTGCCCGCGAGCCGCGTCGTGGCCGTCGACCTGTCCGCCGAGGCCGTCGCGCTGGCCCGGGCCAACGCGGGCGCGAGCGCAGGGCTCGACCTGCGCGTCGAGCAGGGCGACGTGCGCGACCCCGCACTGCTCGCGGACCTCGAGGGCGGCGTCGACGTCCTCGTCTCGAACCCGCCCTACATCCCTCCCGACGCCGTCCCCGTCGACCCCGAGGTCCGCGACCACGACCCCGACCTCGCGCTGTACGGCGGCGGCACCGACGGGCTCGACGTGCCGCGGGCCGTGATCGTCGCGGCGGCCCGGCTGCTCGTGCCGGGCGGGCTGCTCGTGATGGAGCACGCCGAGGTCCAGGGCGACGCGGCACGCGCCGCGGCGCTCGCGACCGGTGCGTTCGACGAGGTCCGCACGCTGCCGGACCTCACGGGCCGGCCGCGTACGCTCGTCGCTCGCCGACGCGCACGGCCCGACGTGGGAGACTCGCCCGCGTGAGCCTCATCCGGATCAAGGACGCGACCGACCCGGCGACGTGGGGCCCCGCGATCGACGAGGCGGTCAACGCCGTCGGACGCGGCGAGCTCGTCGTCCTGCCGACCGACACCGTGTACGGCCTCGGCGCCGACGCCTTCGACCCGCGCGCCGTGCAGGCGCTGCTCGACGCCAAGGGTCGTGGCCGCCAGATGCCCCCGCCGGTCCTCATCCCGGACGCGCGCACGCTCGACGGCCTCGCGACCGACGTGCCCGCGGGCGTGCGCGCGCTCGCGGAGGCGTTCTGGCCGGGCGGGCTGACGATCATCCTGCGCGCGCAGCCGTCGCTCGCGTGGGACCTGGGGGAGACCCGCGGCACGGTCGCGCTGCGCATGCCCGACCACCCCGTGGCGCTCGCCGTGCTGCGCCGCACGGGCCCGCTCGCGGTGTCCAGCGCCAACCTCACCGGCCGTCCCTCCGCGACGACCGTGCAGGAGGCCTACCGCCAGCTCGGCGCCAAGGTGCCCGTCTTCCTCGACGGCGGCGCCGCACCCGGGGGAGTGGCCTCGACGATCGTCGACGCGACCGGCGACGTGCTGCGGATCGTGCGCCTGGGGGCGCTCGACGTCGCGACGCTCGCCGCGGTCGCGCCCGTGATGGCCCCCGCGCCGCCGACGCCGGCGGCCGACGACGTCCCGGACACCGACGACGCCCCGGACGACGGCGCGCGCGACGAGGCCACGGGTGAGGCCGGCGCACCGGACGCACCCGAGGGGCCCGTGCCCGGAGCCGACGCCCCGCCGAGCACCACGCCGTGAGGGTCTACCTCCTGGTCGCGGTCGTCGCCGCGGTCGTCACGTACCTCATGACGCCGCTCGCCCGGTGGTGCGCGCTGCGCTGGGGGGCGATCACGGCCGTGCGGGACCGTGACGTGCACGCGATCCCGACACCGCGCCTGGGCGGGATGGCGATGTTCGTCGGGCTGCTCGTGGCGCTGCTCATCGCCTCACGCCTGCCCTTCCTCGCGCCGGTGTACGCCAACCCCCGGCCGATCTTCGGCATCGTCGGCGGTGCGGCGCTCGTGTGCGCCCTCGGCGTCGCCGACGACATCTGGGACCTCGACTGGCTCACCAAGCTCATGGGGCAGGTGCTCGCGGCCGGCTTCCTCGCGTGGCAGGGCGTGCAGCTCTACCAGCTCCCGATCGCCGACATGGGCGTGCTGTCGGGCTCGTCGCGCACGACCGTGTTCGTCACGGTCGTCTCGGTCGTGGTCGCGATGAACGCCGTGAACTTCGTCGACGGGCTCGACGGGCTCGCGGCCGGCGTGCTGGCGATCGGCGGCTCGGCCTTCTTCCTGTACGCCTACCTGCTGACCACGGGCACGAGCCGCGACGACTACTCCAACCTCGCGACCCTGGTGGTGGCCGCGCTCGTCGGTGCGTGCGTCGGGTTCCTGCCGCACAACCTCTACCCGGCGCGCATCTTCATGGGCGACTCGGGGTCGATGCTCCTGGGCTTCGTGATGGCGGCCGCGGCGATCGTCGTGACGGGCCAGATCGACCCGAAGGCCGTGCTCGACCGTATGCAGTTCCCCGCCTACGTGCCGATCCTGCTGCCCGTCGCGGTGCTCGTCCTGCCGCTGCTGGACATGGGGCTGGCGATCGTGCGGCGGCTGCTCAAGGGCACGAGCCCGTTCCACCCCGACCGGCTGCACCTGCACCACCGGCTGCTCGCGCTCGGGCACAGCCACCGGCGCGCGGTGCTCATCATGTACGTGTGGACGAGCGTGCTGGCGTTCGGCGTCGCGGCGCTGGCATGGTGGTCGACGACGACCGTGCTGGTCGTGACCGGCGTCGGCGTGCTCGTCGCCACGCTCCTGACCCTCGGCCCGCTGCGCGGGCGCACCCCGACCGCCGTGGAGGCCCCGACATGACGACCGACCCGACCCCGACGCCCGGCCCGCAGGAGCCGGACGGCCCGGAGACGGCCGGCCCGGCGAGGCACGGAGGCGCTCCGGCCGCGCCCGACGCGACGGCCGCCGTGTTCCGTCGCGCGCTGCGCGACACGACCCTGCTGCTCGTCGCGCTCACCGTGCTCGGCGTCGGCGTCGGTGCGCTCGTCGCCGGCCTGCCCGGCGTGTGGGGTGCGCTGATCGGTGTCGGCCTGGCCCTCGTGTTCTCGGGGACGACGGTCGTGGCGATGCTGCGCACGCTGCACTCGCCGCCCCACACGATGGCGGCCGTCGTCATGGGCACGTGGCTCGCGAAGGTGCTGGTCGTGGTCGTCGTGCTCGCGCTGCTGCGGGACCAGGACTTCTACGCCCGGGGCGTCCTCGCCGCGGTGCTCGCGCTCGGCGTCGTCGGCTCCGCCGTGCTCGACTTCCGCGCCGTGAACGGCGGCCGTGTGCCCTACGTGGAGCCGCGGCCCCCGGCACGGTGACGGGCGTCACCACATCGGGTGGTCAGGCGGCACGGACCTAGGTCACGCATGGGTTAGGCTTCCACCATCCACGACGGCCAGGTGCTGCCGGTGTGCCCGCGACGAGGCGGCACCGGGCATCACGACCACAGGAGACCGCCCTGTCCAGCATCGCGACGATCCTGCCGCTCGCCGCGGACGACAGCGGCTTCCACACCCCGTCGATCGTTGACTTCTTCCCGCACCCGGTCCTGTTCGAGGGCACGATCTTCGAGTTCAACCGGATGCAGCTCGTCCGCATCATCGCGACCCTCGCGCTCGTGACGATCATGGTCATCGCCGCGCGCCGCGCGAAGCTCGTCCCCGGGCGCGGCCAGAACGTGGCCGAGGTCCTGCTCGACTTCGTGCGCGTCAACGTCGCCGAGGACATCATCGGCAAGGAGAAGGCGCACAAGTACGTCGCCTTCCTGACGACCGTGTTCTTCGCGATCCTCGCGTTCAACATCACGGGCATCATCCCCGGGCTGAACATCGCCGGGACGTCGCTGATCGGCCTGCCGGTCATGCTGGCCCTGTGGGTGTACGTGATGTACCTCGGCGCAGGCATCCGCCACCACGGCCTGGGCGGCTTCCTCAAGACGAGCCTGTTCCCGCCGGGGGTGCCGCCGTTCCTCTACGTGCTGCTGACGCCCGTCGAGTTCCTCACGGTCTTCATCCTGCGGCCCGTGACGCTCGCGATCCGACTCATGGCGAACATGGTCGCCGGCCACCTGATGCTGGTCCTGTGCTTCGCGGCGACGGACTTCTTCGTCCGCTCGATGTCGGGCATGACCGTCTTCGCTGTGCCGAGCCTCCTGGGTGGCTTCGCCATCACGCTGTTCGAGGTCTTCGTCTCGGCGCTGCAGGCCTACATCTTCGTCGTCCTCGCGGCCGTCTACATCAGCCTGTCGATCGCCGACGAGCACTGACCATCGCCCCCGCGGGGCGTCGGCCCCGCACCTGAGTACGAGCCCCCGGCCGACCGGCCGGGGACCCAACGGAAGGAACGAGCCACCGTGGCAGACACCAGCATGATCCTTGCCGCCGCCGACGCCGTCTCCGGCAACATCGCGACCGTCGGCTACGGCCTCGCGGTGCTCGGCCCGGGCATCGGTCTGGGCATCCTCATCGGTAAGACGGTCGAGGGCATCGCGCGCCAGCCCGAGGTCGCCGGACAGCTCCGCACCACGATGTTCATCGGCATCGGCTTCGTCGAGGTCCTCGGCCTCCTCGGCCTCATCACCGGATTCCTCTTCCAGTGAGCGCCGCCGCGGTTCCCGCGGCCGCAGTGACGGCCGCGGGCGACGAGGTCGAGGGCATCCGGCTCCTCATCCCTGCGGGCTACGACATCTTCTGGTCGTCCGTGGTCCTGGTCGTCATCGCCGTCGTCTTCTACAAGCTCGTCCTGCCCAAGTTCCAGGCGGTGCTCGACGAGCGCACGGCGAAGATCGAGGGCGGACTGGCCCAGGCCGAGACCGCCCAGGCCGAGGCGGCCGCGCAGCTGGCCGAGTACCAGCAGCTGCTCGCCGACGCCCGTTCCGAAGCCGCGAAGATCCGTGAGGACGCGCGCGCCGAGGGCGGGCAGATCGTCTCCGAGGCGCGCACCCGTGCGCAGGAGGAGGCGGCCCGCATCGCCGAGACGGCGCAGCGCCAGATCGAGGCGGAGCGTCAGCAGGCCGCGGTGTCGCTGCGGGCCGACGTCGGCACTCTCGCCACGCAGCTCGCGTCGAAGATCGTCGGCGAGTCGCTCGAGGACGAGGCCCGCCGCACGCGCGTCGTCGACCGCTTCCTCGACGACCTCGAGGCGAGCACGGCGGCCACGAGCGCAGGCAAGGCGACCTGATGCGCGGGACCAGTCGCGCCTCGCTGCTGGCGGTCGAGAACCGGTTCGCGCCGGTCCTGCGGACCGCCGGCGGCCAGGCACGCACGATCAGCGAGGAGCTGTTCGCGCTCGTCGACGCGCTCGACTCCTCGGGGTCGCTGCGCCGCACGCTGGCCGACCCGTCGCTCGACGCGCAGCCCAAGGCGACGCTCGTCGGACGGCTGCTCGACGGCGGCGACCCCCGCACGGTCGAGGTCGCGCAGTCGCTGGTCGGCTCCCGCTGGTCGGCGGACGCCGACCTCGGCGAGGCGACCGAGCGGATCGCCTTCCTCGCCCTGCTCGCCTCGGCCGAGGCCGACGGCACGCTGGGCCGCGTCGAGGACGAGCTCTTCGCGGTGACGCGGGCGCTCGCCGGGCAGCGCGAGGTCCGGCGCTACCTGCTGGACGACACGTACCCCGCGCAGGCGCGCGGGGACCTGGCCGAGCAGCTGCTCGGTGACCAGGTCGCCGACGTCACGCGCGCCGTGGCGCGGCGGGCGGCGACCGCACCGCGCGGACGCCGGTACGTGACGACGCTGCACCGCGTGGGCGACCTGATCGCCGAGCTGCGCAGCCGCGAGGTCGCGACCGTCGTCACGGCCTCCGCGCTCACCGGGGCGCAGACCGACCGGCTCACCGACCTGCTCGGTCGTGCGCTGGGCCGGGCCGTCCAGGTCAACGTCGTCGTCGACCCCGACGTGGTCGGTGGCCTGCGCGTGCAGGCCGGTCCCGACGTCATCGACGCGACCGTCCTGTCCCGACTTGCCGACGCCCGCCGGCAGCTCGCCGGCTGACCACGCCGGAGCACCGGCCCACGACACACCGCACGCGCCCACCGCGTGCGTCAGATGAGGAGAACGCCATGGCTGAGCTGACGATCCGGCCGGAGGACATCCGCTCCGCGCTGGACAGCTTCGTGAAGACCTACGAGCCGAAGGGCCCGGCGACCGAGGAGGTCGGGCGGGTCACGCTCGCCGCCGACGGCATCGCGCAGGTCGAGGGCCTGCCCGGTGCGATGGCCAACGAGCTGCTGAAGTTCGAGGACGGCACGCTCGGCCTGGCGCTCAACCTCGACGTGCGCGAGATCGGCGTCGTCGTCCTGGGGGAGTTCACCGGCATCGAGGAGGGCCAGGAGGTCCGCCGCACCGGCGAGGTGCTCTCGGTCGCCGTGGGTGACGGCTACCTCGGTCGCGTCGTCGACCCGCTGGGCAACCCGATCGACGGCCTGGGCGAGGTCGAGACCGTCGCCCGCCGCGCGCTCGAGCTGCAGGCCCCCGGCGTCATGGCCCGCAAGTCGGTCCACGAGCCCCTGCAGACCGGCCTCAAGGCGATCGACTCGATGATCCCGATCGGTCGCGGTCAGCGTCAGCTCATCATCGGCGACCGCCAGACCGGCAAGACGGCGATCGCGATCGACACGATCATCAACCAGAAGGCCAACTGGGAGACCGGCGACCCGAGCAAGCAGGTCCGCTGCATCTACGTCGCGATCGGCCAGAAGGGCTCGACGATCGCCTCCGTGCGCGGCGCGCTCGAGGAGGCCGGTGCGCTGGAGTACACGACGATCGTCGCGGCCCCGGCCTCCGACCCGGCCGGCTTCAAGTACCTCGCCCCCTACACCGGCTCGGCCATCGGCCAGCACTGGATGTACGAGGGCAAGCACGTCCTCATCGTGTTCGACGACCTGTCGAAGCAGGCCGAGGCCTACCGCGCGGTGTCGCTGCTGCTGCGCCGCCCGCCGGGCCGCGAGGCGTACCCCGGTGACGTCTTCTACCTGCACTCCCGTCTGCTCGAGCGCTGCGCGAAGCTCTCGGACGAGCTCGGCGCGGGCTCGATGACGGGTCTGCCGGTCATCGAGACCAAGGCCAACGACGTGTCGGCGTACATCCCGACCAACGTCATCTCGATCACCGACGGCCAGATCTTCCTGCAGTCCGACCTGTTCAACGCCGACCAGCGTCCCGCGGTCGACGTCGGCATCTCGGTCTCCCGCGTCGGCGGTGCCGCGCAGGTCAAGGCGATGAAGCAGGTCTCCGGCACGCTGAAGCTGGACCTCGCGCAGTACCGCTCGCTCGAGGCGTTCGCGATGTTCGCGTCCGACCTCGACGCCGCGTCCCGCGCTCAGCTCACGCGTGGTGCCCGCCTCATGGAGCTGCTCAAGCAGGGGCAGTACTCGCCGTACCCGGTCGAGGACCAGGTCGCGTCGATCTGGGCCGGCACCAAGGGCAAGCTCGACGACGTCCCGGTCGAGGACGTGCGCCGGTTCGAGTCCGAGCTGCTGGACCACCTGCGCCGCAAGACCGACGTCCTGTCCACGATCGCGGGCACGGGCAAGCTCGACGACGAGACCGAGAAGGCGCTGGCCGAGGCGATCGACGAGTTCCGGCTGGGCTTCGTGACGTTCGAGGGCACGCCGCTCGTCGGCGGCACGGACGAGGTCGAGGACGTCGAGGTCGAGCAGGAGCAGATCGTCCGCCAGAAGCGGGCCTGAGCATGGCGGGTCAGCAGCGGGTCTACAAGGCGCGGATCAAGAGCACGCAGTCGCTCAAGAAGATGTTCCGCGCGCAGGAGCTCATCGCCGCCTCGCGCATCGGCAAGGCGCGCGACCGGGTCGCGATGGCCACGCCGTACTCGCGCGCGATCACGCGCGCGGTGTCGGCGGTGGCCACGCACTCGGACGTGTCGCACCCGTTCCTCGTCGAGCGCGAGGACACCCGGCGCGTCGCGGTGCTGCTCGTCGCGTCGGACCGCGGCATGGCGGGCGCCTACTCCGCCAGCGCGATCCGTGAGACCGAGCGGCTCGTGCAGCGCCTGGAGTCGGAGGGCAAGCAGGTCGCCCTCTACGTCTCCGGTCGCCGCGCGGTGAGCTACTACACGTTCCGCCAGCGCGAGCTCGCCGGGCAGTGGACGGGCTTCTCCGACGCACCGACGCCCGAGGTGGCCGACGAGATCGCCGAGACGCTGCTCACGGCGTTCCGCGCGCCGGCCGACGAGGGCGGCGTGAGCGAGGTGCACGTGGTGTTCACGCAGTTCGTGAACATGGTCACCCAGCGTCCGCGCGTCATCCGCATGCTGCCGCTCGAGGTCGTCGAGGGTGTGGCCCCCGCCGGCGAGCACGACGCGCTGCCGCTGTACGAGTTCGAGCCGAGCCCGGAGGAGGTGCTCGACGCGCTGCTGCCGCGGTACGTCCGCACCCGCATCTACGCGAACCTCCTGCAGGCCGCGGCCTCCGAGCTCGCCGCCCGTCAGCGCGCCATGCACACGGCGACCGACAACGCCGAGGACCTCATCCGCACCTACACGCGACTGGCCAACCAGGCGCGTCAGGGCGAGATCACGCAGGAGATCAGCGAGATCGTGTCGGGTGCCGACGCTCTCGCGTCGTCCTGACGCACCGACAGCAGACAGCACGACCGACCCCAGCCGGGCAGCGCACCGCCCGGACGAGCGAAGCGAGGCAGACATGACCGCCACCACCGTCGACGCGACGGCCGCGACCGCCGGCACGCCCGGCGTCGGCCGGGTCGCGCGGGTCATCGGGCCCGTCGTGGACATCGAGTTCCCGCCGGACCAGATCCCGGAGATCTACAACGCGCTGGAGGTCGACATCGACCTCAGCGCACAGGGCGAGGGCGAGGGCGCCTTCACCATGACGCTCGAGGTCGAGCAGCACCTGGGCGACTCGCTCGTGCGTGCGATCGCCCTCAAGCCCACCGACGGCCTCGTGCGTGGCGCGCAGGTGCGCGACACGGGCGCCCCGATCTCCGTGCCCGTCGGCGACGTGACCAAGGGCAAGGTCTTCAACGTCACCGGCGAGGTGCTGAACCTCGGCGAGGGCGAGACGCTCGAGATCACCGAGCGCTGGCCGATCCACCGCAAGCCCCCGGCCTTCGACCAGCTCGAGAGCAAGACCCAGATGTTCGAGACGGGCATCAAGGTCATCGACCTGCTCACGCCGTACGTGCAGGGCGGGAAGATCGGTCTGTTCGGCGGTGCCGGTGTCGGCAAGACCGTCCTGATCCAGGAGATGATCCAGCGCGTCGCGCAGGACCACGGCGGTGTGTCGGTGTTCGCGGGCGTCGGAGAGCGCACGCGTGAGGGCAACGACCTCATCGTCGAGATGGAGGAGGCGGGCGTCTTCGACAAGACGGCCCTGGTCTTCGGCCAGATGGACGAGCCCCCGGGCACGCGTCTGCGCGTCGCCCTGTCCGCGCTGACCATGGCGGAGTACTTCCGCGACGTCCAGAAGCAGGACGTGCTGCTGTTCATCGACAACATCTTCCGCTTCACGCAGGCGGGCTCCGAGGTCTCGACGCTGCTCGGGCGCATGCCGTCCGCGGTGGGCTACCAGCCGAACCTCGCGGACGAGATGGGCCAGCTCCAGGAGCGCATCACCTCGACGCGCGGTCACTCGATCACCTCGCTGCAGGCGATCTACGTCCCGGCGGACGACTACACCGACCCGGCCCCGGCCACGACGTTCGCGCACCTCGACGCGACGACCGAGCTCAGCCGTGAGATCGCGTCGCGTGGTCTGTACCCCGCGGTCGACCCGCTCGCCTCGACGAGCCGCATCCTCGACCCGCGCTACGTGGGCCAGGACCACTACGACGTCGCGACGCGGGTCAAGTCGATCCTGCAGCGCAACAAGGAGCTCCAGGACATCATCGCGATCCTCGGTGTCGACGAGCTCAGCGAGGAGGACAAGACGATCGTCGCGCGTGCGCGCCGCATCCAGCAGTTCCTCTCGCAGAACACGTACATGGCCGAGAAGTTCACGGGTGTCGTCGGCTCGACGGTCCCGGTGAGCGAGACGGTCGAGGCGTTCAAGAAGATCGCCGACGGCGAGTTCGACCACATCGCCGAGCAGGCGTTCTTCAACATCGGCGGACTCGAGGACCTCGAGCGCAACTGGGCCCGCATCCAGAAGGAGTACGGCGTCTGACCCGCGGGTCGAGGCGGCGTACCCTGCGGGTCTGAAGGAGGAGCACGTGGCACAGCTCGAGGTGGACCTCGTCGCGGCGCACGGCAAGGTGTGGTCCGGTGCGGCGAGGCTGGTGTCGGCACCCGCGGCCGACGGTGACATCGGCATCCTCGCCGGGCACACGCCGATCCTGTCGGTGCTGCGCCCCGGGACGGTGCGGGTGATCCCCGCGGGCGGCGGCACGCCGCTCGCGTGGCACGTCGAGGGCGGCTTCCTGTCCGTCGACTCCGACCAGGTCACGGTGGTCGTCGACGCGGTCTCCGAGGCGGCTGCGGCCGCCGGGGCCGGGCACTGACCTCCCGGTCGTCGGCGTGGAGGGCGCGACGTGAGCGGAGCGGCGTGGTTCGCCGTCGCGCTGTCGTCGCTCGTCCTCGCCGGCGCCCTGGCCTTCGTGTGGCTCTCGCGCACGCGCACGCTGGCGCGTCGCGTCGGGTCGTTCCCGTGTGTCCTGACGGAGGCTGACGGGCGCGCGGGCGCGCGCGGCGTCGCCCAGTACGGGGCCGTCCGGCTCTACTGGTGGCGGCGGTTGTCGATCATGCCGCGGCCGTCGCGCACGTGGACCCGCCACGGGATCGAGGTGGTCGAGCGGGTCGTCCTGCCGGTCGTCCCGGGGCGTCCGTCCGCGGTCGTGGCACGCTGTCGCGTGGTCCCGGCGTCGGGCGGCCCGGCACGCGAGGTGCGGATCCAGATGTCGGCCGAGGCGTACGCAGGATTCACGTCGTGGCTCGAGGCCACCCCTTCGCGCGTCGGGACGGTCTTCTGAGCCCGTCCCGGACCTCGGCCGACGGCGGACGTCGCCGTTCCGGGCCGCTCGAGGCAGGGCAAGCAGTCGGCACAGGAGGAGTTCCATGCGTCTGGTCGTCGCGGAGTGCGCGGCTCGCTACACGGGTCGGCTCTCGGCACACCTGCCGCGTGCGCGGCGGCTCGTGGTCGTCAAGGCCGACGGGTCGGTGCTGCTCCACTCGGACAGTGGTTCGTACAAGCCGCTGAACTGGATGAGCCCGCCGTGCACCCTCGCGGTCGCCGAGCCGGACGACGAGCAGCGCGCGGCAGGGGTGACGCAGGTCTGGACGGTCCAGCACACCAAGTCCGACGACCGGCTGGTCGTCGACCTGTACGACGTGCACCACGACTCGGCGCACGAGCTGGGCGTCGACCCAGGCCTGGTCAAGGACGGCGTCGAGGCACACCTGCAGGAGCTGCTC
Source organism: Actinomycetes bacterium (assembly GCA_023424135.1). Lineage (GTDB taxonomy): Bacteria > Actinomycetota > Actinomycetes > Actinomycetales > Cellulomonadaceae > Cellulomonas. The sequence goes on from JAFAEH010000264.1 coordinate 11,370, forward strand.
GCCGCGCAGATCGCGCTGCTCGGCACGGGCCACACGCTCGTGCGGCGCGAGTACCCGACGGCGATCGGCCCGGTGGACATCCTCGCCAAGGGGCCCGACGGCGGGACGGTCGCGGTCGAGATCAAGCGCCGCGGTGACATCGACGGTGTCGAGCAGCTCACGCGCTACCTCGACCTGCTCAACCGTGACCCGCTGCTCACGCCCGTGCGCGGCGTGTTCGCGGCGCAGGAGATCAAGCCGCAGGCCCGTGTCCTGGCCACGGACCGGGGCATCGCGTGCCTCGTGCTCGACTACGACGCGATGCGCGGGGTCGACGACGTCGACTCGCGCCTGTTCTAGGGACCGCACGCCTGTGGTCCGGCTGTGGACGGCCCCGGGGGTCGCCGGGGTGCTGGCGGCGCTGGTCACCATGTGGGTGGTGCGCGCGCTGCCGGTGCTGCTCGTCGGCGGACCCGGTGTGCCCGTGGTGACGGTCCCGGCGCTGTGGCTGCTGTACGCGGCCGGGCCGGCGTTGCTGTGCGCGGTGCCGATCGTGCTGCTGTCCAGGGCGGTGCTCGCCCGCGCGGGTGGGTCGGTGCCGGTGTACGCGGTGCTCGGTGTGGTCGCGGGCCTGCTGGTCGGCGTGGTGCAGACGTGGGTGCTGCTGTCGGTGTGGCCCTGGCAGGTCGACGCGGTGCTCGCGTGGAACCTCGTCGGGATCCCGGTGGTCGGCGGGGCGGTCGGTGGGCTCGTGGCGGGCGTCGTGCGTCGCCGTCGCGACGCGGACGACGTGTCAGCCTGATCCGCGCGCCGAGCCGCAGGAGTGAGGCTCACGGTCGCGCGACGAGGGTGCCCGCGCGCACGACCGTGACCGGTGTCAGGTCCGCATCGGTCACGACGAGGTCGGCGCGGTTCCCCGCCAGGACCGCGCCGAGGTCGTGGCGGCCGAGCACCTGCGCGGGTGTGGCCGATGCGGCGCGCACGGCGGCGACGAGGGGGACACCGGCGGCGACGGTCGCGCGGACGACGTCGAGCAGGTGCGCGACACCGCCGGCGATGGCCCCGGCGTGCGGGGCGCCGGCGGGGTCGTCCGGGTCGGCCTCGAGGATCCGCGCGACGCCGTCGGCGACGCGAACGGCCATCGGACCGAGCCGGTAGTCGCCGTCGGACATGCCCGCGGCTGCCATGGCGTCGGTGACCAGCACGACGGCGTCGGCGCCGACGAGGTCGACCACGGCCTGCACGGTCGCGGGGGCGAGGTGGGTGCCGTCGGCGACGAGCTCGACGACGAGCTCACCGCGCGCCGCGGCCGCGAGGCACGCCGCGACGGGTCCCGGGTCACGGTGGTGCAGCGGGCGCATGCCGTTGAACAGGTGCGTCGCGGTCGGTCGGCCCGAGCGCGCCGTGGGTGACGTGGCGAGCAGGTCGAACGTGCGGTCGATCGCGGCGTCGGTCTGCTCGGCGGTGCCGTCGGTGTGCCCGACCGAGGGCAGGGCCCCCGCCTCGACGAGGGCCCGCAGCACGTCGTCGTCGCCCGCGGACCCACCGACGACCCCCGGCACCTCGGGGGCCACGGTCATCGTCACGAGGTGGCCGCGTGCCGCGTGCGCGACGGCACGCACCAGGTCCGGGTCGCCGTCCACCATGTCGTGCGGGTTCTGCGCACCGCACCTCGCGGGGGACAGGAACGGGCCCTCGAGGTGGATGCCGGCGACAAGCCCCGCGTCGACGGCGTCCGCGAGCAGCGCGGTGCGTGCGAGGAGCGCGTCGCGCGGCGCCGTCACGAGCGACGCGACGAGCGTCGTCGTGCCGTGCCGCAGGTGCTCGTCCGCCGCGCGCCGCACGTCGTCCAGGGACGTCGCGTCGGGGAAGCTCGCCCCCCCGCCGCCGTGGCAGTGCACGTCGACGAGCCCGGGCAGCACGAGCGTGCCGGGCGCGGGCGCCGGGGGGCGGTGTGCCATGGGGACGTCGTCGGCCGGCCCGACCCATGCGATCCGCCCGTCGACGACCGCGACGGCGCCGTCGGGGAGCACCTCGGTCGGGGTGACGACGTCCCCCCGGACCACGAGAGCGTCGGTGAGGTCGGGCAGCGGCGTCGTCATCCCCCGATCATCCCGCACCCGGTGCCGCTCACCAGGCCCCCGACCCGCCCCACCGCTCTCGCCCTGCCCCCTGGCGTGAGGGAGCGATCCGATTGCTCTGTCACGCACGGGTGTGGGGTGTGGGGCTCTGCCCCCTGGCGTGAGAGAGCGATCCGATTGCTCTCTCGCGGTGGGGTGGTGGGGGGATGGTGTGGTGTCAGGTCAGCCGGAGGGTCGACAGGCGGGCGGCGCCGTGCAGTCGCAGGCGCAGGTCCGCGGGGCCGTGCGACGCCGGCGTCAGCGGCACGGTGACCTCGGTCCAGTCGTACCTGCCGCCGGTGGCGGGCACGTCGGCGAGCGCGAGCACGTGCCCGGTCGCGTCGTCGACGACCTCGACCGCCGCGACGCCGTCACGCGTGCGCGCGACGCGCAGCTCCACGCTCGTCGCGTCACCGATCGCGCAGTCCCGCAGCACGACCGAGCCGGACGACCGGTCGCGGCGGACCTGCACGCAGGTGCCCAGGTCCGGCGTGAGCGCGGCCAGGTCGACACCGTCGAGCACGTCCGCGTCGGCCGCGCGCACGGGTGCGGTGCGCAGGTCGCGCGGCGGGACGGGCTCCCCGGTCACGACGACGTCCGCACGGAGCGCGACGTGCGCGCTGGACGGTCCGGCGCCCAGCACGTACCGCCCGGGCTCGACGACCCACCGGTCGCGCGTGACGTCCCACACGGCGAGGTCCGCCACCGCCACAGGCAGCTCGACGACCGCCGAGGCCCCTGGGGCGACGACGACGCGGCCGTGCGCGACGAGGCGGTGCGGGTAGGGCAGCCGGTGGTCCGGTGCGTCGACGTAGACCTGCACGAGCTCGTGCGCCGGGCGCGGCCCGTCGTTCGCGACCTCGACGCGCACGACGACCGTCGCGCCGTCGTCCACGGGCTCCGGCGCGTCGGTCCGCAGGCCGGTGTACCGCACGTCGCCGTACGTCAGCCCGTGCCCGAGCCCGAACCGCGGGGGAGCGGCGGCGTACCACTCGGTGGTGCGGCCGCCGATCACGTCGTAGTCCAGCACGTCGCCGGCCCAGGCCTCGTCGGCCGGCCACGCCTGGGTGAGCCTCCCGGTCGGCTCGACGTCGCCGAGCAGCACGTCCGTGAGGCCGTGCCCGAGCTCCTGCCCGCCGTGCGAGGACCACACGACCGCGGGCGTGGCCGCCGTCTCGTCGTCGAGCACGTACGGGTACGACGAGACGACGGCGAGCACCGCCCGTGGGTTGGCCGCGCACGCGGCACGCCACAGCGCGAGCTGGCTGCCCGGCAGACGCAGGTGCGGGCGGTCCTCGGTCTCGCGTCCGTGCAGGTGGGGGTCGTTGCCGGCGGTCACGACGACCACGTCGGCGGCGGCCGCGGCGCGCGCGACGTCCTCGGTCCCGGTGCGCAGCACGCGCACGTCGAAGCGCTCGGCCGTCGTCGGGTCGTGCGCCTCGGCGACCAGGGTGCCGGACTCGTCGTGCTGCACCCGCAGCCAGCGACCCGACCCGACGTGCCGCAGCGACCACGTGCCGTCGTCGTGCCGGTGCGCCCGGAACGACTCCTGCGCGACCCACCCGCCCACGCGGGTCGCATCGGCGCGCACGACCCAGCCCGCCCCGCTCCACAGCTGGTCGGACGCGACGTCGCGCAGCGTCAGCAGGCCGTCGCCCCAGTCGGTCACGTCGTGCGCGACGGGTGTGGCCGGGTCGGCGTCCGCGACGAGCGTCCCGTCGGCCAGCGCCCGCACGCCACGACCGGTCGAGGCGGACGTGAGCGCGATCCGGTCGGCGCCGTCGGCGACGTGCACGGGTGCGTCGCCGAGCCGCTCGCGCAGCGCCGTGCCGAGGCCGACGAGGTAGGGCGGCGTCCCGGAGTACCAGTCGTGCAGCACGCGGTCGGCGTGCGGCCCGACGACGGCCACGGACGCGTCGGCGCGCAGCGGCAGGATCCCGTCGTTCGTCAGGACGACGACCCCGGCGGCGGCCGACTCGCGCGCCAGTGCGCGGTGCGGCGGCGTGTCGATCGCGTCGGCGGGGACGACCCAGGGGTCGCGGTCGGGGTCGAGCTCACCCGTGCGGATGCGCAGCTCGAGCTGGCGCAGCACGGCGCGGTCGACGTCGTCCTCGGTGAGCAGGCCGCGTGCGAGCGCGGCGGTCACCCGTTCGGTCGTCGGTGCGGCGTTCGCGTCGTTGTCGGTGAAGGAGTCGATCCCGGCGCGCAGCAGCGCGGCGTGCGAGACGACGTGGTCCTCGTGGAAGCGCTGGAAGGTCACGACGTTGCCGGGAGCGGCGGCGTCGGAGACGACGAGAAGGGACGACGACGTCCACGAGCGCAGCTCGTCGAGCAGCTCGCCGCACAGGTGCGCGGGGCGGCCGTTGACGAGGTTGTAGGACGGCATGACGGCGCCGACGACGCCTGCCTCGACCGGGCCGCGGAACGCGGGCAGCTCGTACTCGCGCAGCACGCGTGGGCGCAGCTGTGTGCTGGTGACCGCGCGGTCGGTCTCGTTGTCGTAGCCGAGGAAGTGCTTGAGCGTCGGGACCGTCCGCCAGTACACGGGGTGGTCGCCGCGCAGGCCACGCGCGTAGGCGGTCGCGAGCCACGCGGTGACGTGCGGGTCGCTGGACCAGCCTTCCTCGTTGCGGCCCCAGGCGGGGTGGCGCAGGGGGTCGACGACGGGCGCCCACACGTTGAGCGAGACCGCCGGGTCGGCCGCGTGCTTGGCGCGCAGCTCGACGCCGACGGCGGCGCCGACGCGCTCGACGAGGTCGGGGTCCCACGTCGCTGCGAGGCCGACGGGCTGGGGGAAGACGGTCGCGGTGCCCAGCCACGCGACGCCGTGCAGCACCTCGGCGCCCGTGTGGAACGCGGCGAGGCCGAGGCGTTCCACGGCGGGTGCGTGCTGGTGGAGCAGCGCGACCTTCTCGTCGAGCGTGAGCCGGCCGAGCAGCGCGCGGGCGCGGGTCGGCACGTCGTGGTCGGCGTCGAGCCACGGGCGGTCCGCGGCGCCCGCAGGTGCGGGCGGGGCCGCCGGGCCGTCCGTGGTGCTGCCGCTGGTGCCGGGGGCGTCGTCGGCCACGTCACTCCTCACCGTCGGGGGATCGCGGCCTCGTGCCGCGACCGTGGGGGTCGATCCAGGTCGAACCGTTTCGACGTCTGGGCCTCCTCGCCACGGGCAGCCATCGTGGTCGATACGTCCGAAGGTGACAAGTTCGCATCGTCCCCCGCGCGTGTCTTGCCTCACAGGTGGCGTCTGGCCTAGATTCCCGAAAGCGAACTGAATCGAACCGCTTCGACTGCGGAGTCGTCGCCGGGTCACCGAGGACCCGCGTCGCCCCAACCGTCCCGTAGTCGACGACCGCCGTATCCACGAGGGAGTGAAGGGCGCTGATGAACACCACCACCTCCGCCACGCGTGTCGGGGACCTGAAGGTCCGCCGTCGCTCGTTCCTTGGCATGGTCGCCGCAGGCGCAGCCGTCGCCGGGGTGCCGTCGCTGCTGACCGCGTGCAGCTCGGGCGACACGCCCGGTACCGCCGCACCCGGTGCCACGCCGTCGGGCGACGTCCTGCCGAGCTACATCCCGATCGACTACGTCGAGCCGGACTTCCCGAGCGTCAACGGCTCGACCCCGGGCTTCGAGACGATCCCCACCGAGCTCGTCCAGTCGGTGCCCGACGCGCCTGGGAGCGGTGCCACCTTCACGGCCATGACGCCGCTGTGGGGCACCATCCCCCCGACCAAGGGCAACCAGTACTACGACGCGGTCAACGGCCTGCTGGGCTCGACGATCGAGTTCCAGATCACCGACGGCAACGTCTACGGCGACAAGCTGGCCACGGTCCTGGCGTCCTCGCGCGACGTGCCGGACTGGGTCTGCGTCCCGACGTGGAACATCCCGCCGCGCTTCGGCTCGGAGATCGTCCCCAACCTGTTCCAGGACCTGTCGGACTACCTCGGTGGCGACAAGGTCAAGGACTACCCGAACCTCGCGAACATCCCGACGGACGCATGGAAGTTCTGCGTCTTCAACGGTCGCCTGTACGGTCTGCCGTTCCCCGGCGAGATCATCACGGACGCGATCTTCTACCGCAAGGACATCCTCGACGAGCTCGGCATCACGCCCGACGTCACGAACGGCCAGGACCTGATCGACCTCGCCAAGGAGCTCACGGGCGGCAACCGCTGGGGCGCCGAGGACCTGTGGAACACCGCGGCGATCATCCACGCGGTGCCGCCGAAGTGGAAGCTCGAGGGCGACAGGCTCGTGCACCGCGTCGAGACCGAGGAGTACCGCGCGGCGCTGGAGTGGAACGCGCAGCTGTTCGCCAGCGGTGCCGTGCACCCCGACGCGGTGGCCGACCAGTCCGGCGAGGCCAAGACGCGCTTCCAGTCGGGTCAGTCGCTCATCGCGAACGACGGCGTCGGCGGCTGGCACGAGGCGCTGCGGGACAACCTGGCGAGCAACCCGTCCTACTGGCAGCAGCCGTTCGACCCGTTCGCGGCCGACGGCGGCACGCCCGTGCTGTGGAAGGGCAACCCCGCGAACATCTTCTCGTTCATCAAGAAGTCGGACGACGACGCGAAGATCAAGGAGCTGCTCGCGCTCGCCAACGTGCTCGCGGCACCGTTCGGCACCACCGAGTTCGACGTCATCAACAACGGTGTCGAGGGTGTGCACTACGAGCGCGATGACGACGGCCTGCCCGTGCCGACGGACCTCGCGGCGACCGAGCTCCAGCCGACCTACATCTTCCTGGTCGACCCGCCCATCGCGAACACCCGTGTGCAGTACCCGGGCTACGTCAAGGCGTCCTCGGAGTGGCAGCAGAGGGCGGCTGAGTACATCACCGACCCGATGTTCTACGCCCAGCAGATCGTCGAGCCGGCGCAGTACGCGTCGATCGGTCAGCCGTTCACGGACCTCGAGAAGGACATCTCCCGCGGTCGCAAGTCGATCGACGACCTCGACTCGGCGGTCGAGACGTGGCGCTCGTCCGGCGGTGAGGAGCTGCGCGCGTTCTACCAGGAGATCCTGGACGCGCAGTGATGACCCTGGGAGAGGCCCTGCGCCGCGGCGCGAGCAAGGGAACGGCGTCGGGGCCCGACCCCGTGGCGGAGGGGGCGGGTGCGCCCGCCCCCTCCGCGCGGGGGGCGCGACCGCCCGTACGCAAGCTGTCGCTGCGCGCACGGCTGAGGCGCGACGGTGCCCTGCTGGTCATGACGCTGCCGGCGGTGGCGCTGCTCGCGGTGTTCGCCTACGTGCCGATGCTCGGCAACGTCATCGCCTGGCAGAACTACTCGCCGTACGTCGGCTTCCTGCGCAGCCCGTTCGTGGGCTGGGCGAACTTCGAGCGCGTGTTCACCAACCCGCTGTTCCTCAACGCGGTCGAGAACACCCTGGTGATCACCGCGTTCCAGCTCGTGTTCTTCTTCCCGGTGCCGATCGTCCTCGCGCTCCTGCTCAACAGCGTCATCACGCCGCGGATCCGCACGACGATCCAGTCGATCGTCTACCTGCCCCACTTCTTCTCGTGGGTGCTCGTCGTGACGATCTTCCAGCAGATCTTCGGCGGAGCCGGGTTCATCAACCAGACGCTGCGTGACGCGGGCCTCGGGTCGGGCTTCGACCTGATGACGAACCCCGACACGTTCCTCGTCCTGATCACCATGCAGTCGGTGTGGAAGGACGCGGGCTGGGGGATCATCATCTTCCTCGCCGCGCTGTCGACCGTGTCGCCCGAGCAGTACGAGGCCGCGGCCGTCGACGGCGCCAACCGGTGGCGGCGCACGTGGCACATCACGTTGCCCGCGCTGCGCCCGGTCATCGTCCTGCTGCTCATCCTGCGCCTCGGCGACGCCCTGACGGTCGGGTTCGAGCAGCTCATCCTCCAGCGCGGGGCCGTCGGCGCCGACGTGGCCGAGGTCATCGACACGTACGTCTACTACCAGGGCGTCATCTACGGCGACTGGAGCTTCGCGGCTGCCGCAGGCCTGGTCAAGGGTGTCGTCAGCCTCGCGCTCGTCCTCGGGGCCAACAAGCTCGCGCACGTGTTCGGCGAGTCGGGGGTGTACCAGAAGTCATGAGTACCGGAAGCGGCATGACGCCGGAGATCGACATGGGGGTCGCGACCGTCCCGCGCGACCTGGCACCTGAGGGCTCGCGCGACCGGAGGCGGCCGCGCCGGTCCCGGCACCGCGCGGCGTGGGAGGAGCCGCCCAGCAGGGTCGGCGCCGTCGTCAAGTTCCTCGTCCTGGCGGGTGTCGTGCTGGCGGTCCTGTTCCCGCTGTGGACGGTCGTCGTGACGAGCCTGTCGACGCAGGCCGAGACGATCCGGGCCGGTGGGCTGGTCGTCGTCCCGGGCGAGCTGACGCTCAACGCGTACCGGCAGATCCTCTCGGGCGGCATCGTGCTGCGCGCGACGCTCGTCAGCACGGGCATCACCGCGGTCGGCACGCTGATCTCGACCGTGGTCTCGGTGCTCGCGGCCTACGGGCTGTCGCGCCCGTCGTCGCTGTGGCACCGACCGATCCTGTTCGTGTTCCTCATCACGATGTTCTTCGGTGCCGGTCTGATCCCGACGTACCTGCTGGTCAGCGGGCTGGGTCTGATCGACTCCTACTGGGCGCTGATCCTGCCCGGTGCGGTGTCGGCGTTCAACGTGCTGATCCTGCGCAACTTCTTCATGGGCCTGGAGCCCGCGATCCTCGACGCCGCCCGCATCGACGGGGCGGGGGACTGGCGCATCCTCGGGGGCGTCGTGCTGCCGATGTCGCGTGCGGTCGTGGCGGTCGTCGCGCTGTTCTACGGGGTCGGGTACTGGAACGCGTTCTTCAACGCGATCCTCTACATCAACGACAACGCGAAGTGGCCGTTGCAGCTCGTGCTGCGCTCGTACGTCCTGCAGGGCGTGACCCTGCCGGGCTCGGGCGTCGGTCAGGTGGACGTCGCGACCGGTGCGGTCACGGGTCTGCCGATCAAGATGGCCGTCATGGTGCTGGCGATCGTGCCGATCCTGCTCGTGTACCCGTTCGTGCAGCGGCACTTCACCAAGGGCGTCATCTTCGGCGCGATCAAGGGCTGAGCGCGTGGCGCCGACAGGGGGCTGCCGGTCAGCGCACGGCCGGGACGCTGCTGGCGCGCTCGACGAGCATCGGGGCGAGCAGCCGCGTCTCGGCGGGCTCGTCGCCCTCGACACGTGCCATGGCCATCTCGACGGCGACCTTGCCGATGGTGTGCGCGGGGATGTCGACGCTCGTGACCGGCAGCGGCTGGCCGAGCGCGACGTCGGGCGGGCACACCGCGACGACCGACACGTCGTCGGGCACGTGGCGCCCGCGGTCGCGCAGCGTCGAGAGCACCCAGGGCAGCGCGACCTCGTTGTGCACGACGATCCCGGTGACGTCCGGCAGGCGGGACAGCACGCGATCGACGGCGTCGACGGCCCCGACGGTCGAGGACTCGCACGGTTCGACGACGCCCTCGACACCCGCGTCGGCGGCGCCGCGCGTGAAGCCGCGCATCATGCGCTCGGCGTACGACGTGTGGCGCTCGAGCACGGCGCGCGGCGACCCGATGAGCGCGACCTGACGGTGGCCGAGCCGCGCGAGGTGGCGCACCGCGAGCTGACCGGCGGCGTCGAAGTCGAGGTCGACGCAGGACAGGCCCTCGGGGTCGCGCGGCAGACCGATGAGCACGGCGGGCTGGCTGAGGCCGGCCAGCACGGGCACGCGCGGGTCGTCCGCCTCGATGTCCATCATGACGAGCGCGTCGACCATCGAGCCGTTGGCGACGCGCTCCATGCCCGCGACCTCGTCGGCCGTCAGCAGGAGGACGTCGTGGTCGAACGCGCGTGCCGCGGTGACCACGCCGGTGACGAACTGCATGATCACCGAGACGTTGACGTCGACCCGCAGGGGTGCCATCAGCGCCAGGACGTTGGTGCGGCTGGACGCGAGCGCGCGCGCACCCGCGTGGGGTCGGTACCCGAGCTCGCGGATCGCGCGCTCGACCCGTTGACGGGTCGGCGCGGAGATCGGCCGCTTGCCGGACAGGACGTAGGACACGGTGGAGGTGGAGACCCCCGCCGCCCGTGCCACGTCGTCGATGGTGGTCGCCACGTCGCTCCGTTCGTCACGTGCTGCGCGCCCCGCACCTCGCGTCCGCACCGCGTGATTCGGCTCACCCTAGCGTGTGCGGCACGCCGTCCTGCGAGGGGCGGCCGGCATCGTCACCCTCCCGTGTGGCGCGGTGGGCCGCGGAAGCGCTTCACCGGACTGTTGGTCACGTGTCCTGCTGTGAACGTTCGCAAGTCCGTGGAGGTCAAACGTTATCGACGCACTACGCTGGCGAAGCGCTTCGACGCTGTCAGGAACCGCCACGACGACGGGAGGGTGACCCCATGACGGCGCACCCCCGCCCCGGCCTGGCCGCGCTCACCGACGACGTCGGCCTGCTCTACGGCGCCGACTGGAACCCGGAGCAGTGGCATCCCGACGTCTGGCGCGAGGACGTCGCGCTCATGCGCGCCGCCGGGGTCAACGTCGTCACCGTCGGGGTCTTCTCGTGGGCGACCGTCGAACCCCGGCCCGGCCGCTTCGAGCTCGACTGGCTCGACCGCGTGATCGACCTCGCCACGGACCACGGCATCCTCGTCGACCTCGCGACGCCGACCGCGTCGCCGCCGCCGTGGCTCGGCGTGCTGTGGCCCAGCGCGCGCGCCGTGACGGCCGACGGCGTGCGCATGTCGCACGGCTCGCGCAACCACTTCTGCCCGTCGTCCCCGCACTACCGCGAGCGCGCGCTGTCGGTCGCGCGCGTGCTCGCGACCCGCTACGCGGAGCACCCCGGCGTGCGCATGTGGCACGTCGGCAACGAGTACGGCCAGGTCTGCTGGTGCGAGCACTGCGCGCACGAGTTCCGGGCGTGGCTGCGCACGCGCTACGGGAGCCTGGACGACCTCAACCGGGCGTGGGGCACGACGTTCTGGAGCCAGCGCTACGACGAGTGGACGCAGGTGATCCCGCCGCGCGCCGCGCCCTACCTCATCAACCCGACGCAGCAGCTCGACCACCGCCGCTTCGCCTCCGACCAGCTGCTCGCGCTGTACCTCGAGCAGCGCGAGGTGATCGCCGAGCACGCACCCGACGTCCCGGTGACGACCAACCTCATGGGCTTCCACGCCCTGACGGACTACTGGCGCTGGGCGCCGCACCTCGACGTCGTGGCCGACGACGTGTACGGCGACCCCGGCGACCCGCGGGACGTCGCCCGCGTCGCGCTCACGCACGACCTCGCGCGCGGTCTGGCGGGAGGTGCGCCGTGGATGGTCATGGAGCAGGCCGCGGGGGCCGTCAGCTGGCGCCCGCACAACGTGCCGAAGACGCCCGCGCAGATGCGCGTGGACTCCTTGCGCGCGGTGGCGCGCGGCGCCGACGGGTCGTGCTTCTTCCAGTGGCGCGCGTCGACGTTCGGCGCCGAGCGGTTCCACTCGGCGCTCGTCCCGCACGCCGGGCCCGACACGGCGCTGCACCGTGCGGTCGTCGCCCACGGCGCCGAGCTCGCGCGGCTGCGTCCCGTGGTGGGCACGCGCGTGCCGTCGCGCGTCGCGCTGGTGTTCGACTGGTCGAGCTGGTGGGCCGCGGAGGAGCCGGGTGGGCCGTCGACGCGCCTGCGGGTGCTGCCGCAGGTCCTCGCGTACTACCGGCCGCTGTGGGAGGCTGGTGTCGGCGTCGACGTGGTGCCCCCGGGTGCCGACCTCGACGGCTACGACCTCGTCGTCGCGCCCCAGCTGTTCCTGGTCGACGACGCGCACGTGCCCGGTCTGCGCCGCGTCGTCGAGCGCGGCGGTGTGCTGCTGCTCGGCCCGTTCTCCGCCGTCGTCGACCGCGAGGCCCACGTGCGCACCGGGCGTTTCCCCGTGCCGTTCGCGGACCTCGTGGGTGCGTCGGGCGAGGAGCAGGTGCCGCTGCCCGACGCGGGTGTGCGCGTGCGCTCCGACCTGATCGGCGACGGGCAGGTGCACGACTGGGCCGAGCGGCTGCGCGTCGACGACGGCGTGGCGCTGGCGAGCGTCGACGGGGGAGACCTCGACGGCTGCCCCGTCGTGGTGCGCCGGGTGCACGAGGGCGGCGGGCAGGGCTGGTACGTCGGTGCGTTGCTCGCGCAGCCCGCCGTCGACGCCGTCGTGCGCGCATGCCTCGACGCCGCGGGCGTCACCGGACCGGACGGCGTGCGCGCCGCCCCCGACGTCGAGGTGGTCCGCCGCGGCGACGTCGTCTTCTGCCTGAACGCGACCGACTGGCCGGCCACCGTGCACGTCGACGACGACCGCGCGTGGCACGACCTGCTGACCGGCTCGGACGTCGCCGGTGCGGTGCCCCTGCGCCCGCACGACGCCCTGGCTCTGATCGAGAGGACCCGATGAAGTTCACCGACGGCTACTGGCAGCTCCTCCCGGGCGTCACCGAGCTGCGTCCGCGGCACGTCGACGACGTCGTCGCGGACGAGGACACGCTCACGGTCTACGCGTCCACCGCGCCGATCGTCACGCGCGGCGACACGCTGAACCGCCCGCTCGTCACGGTCTCGTTCCACTCGCCGATGGACGGCGTGGTCGGCGTGACGATCGAGCACTTCCAGGGCGGCGTGGACCGCGGCCCGCACTTCGAGGTGCAGCGCGGCGACGCCGACGTCAAGATCACGACGCCGCAGCCCGGCGGCGTGCCGGTGGCGACGCTGCGCTCGGGATCGCTCGAGGCCCGCGTCGCGACGGAGGGCGACTGGTCGGTCGAGTTCGTCGACGTCGCGGACGGCCGTGTGCTGACGTCGTCGGTCGCGCGCAGCGTGGGCGTCCTGACGGATGCCGACGGGCGCCACTTCGTGCGCGAGCAGCTCACGACGGGCGTCGGGGAGCACCTGTACGGCCTGGGCGAGCGCTTCGGCGCACTCGTCAAGAACGGCCAGACGGTCGACATCTGGAACGCCGACGGCGGCACCGCCAGCGACCAGGCGTACAAGAACGTGCCGTTCTACCTGTCCGACGCGGGTTACGGCGTGTTCGTCGACCAGCCGGAGCGCGTCTCGTTCGAGATCGGCACCGAGGTCGTCTCGCGCACGCAGTTCTCGGTCGAGGGCCAGTCCCTGACGTACTACGTCGTCGCGGGCCCGACGCCCAAGGACGTGCTGCGCCGCTACACCGCGCTGACCGGGCGGCCGGCCCGCGTGCCGGACTGGTCGTACGGCCTGTGGCTGTCGACCTCGTTCACGACGAGCTACGACGAGCAGACGGTCACGCACTTCGTCGACGGCATGGCCGAGCGCGACATCCCGCTGGGCGTCTTCCACTTCGACTGCTTCTGGATGCGGCAGTTCCACTGGAGCGACTTCATCTGGGACCCCGCGACGTTCCCGGACCCGGAGGGGATGCTGCGCCGGCTCAAGGAGCGGGGGCTGCGGATCTGCGTGTGGATCAACCCGTACATCGCCCAGCGGTCGGTGCTGTTCGCCGAGGGCAAGGAGCTCGGCTACCTGGTGACGAACCCCGACGGCTCGGTCTGGCAGTGGAACCTGTGGCAGGCCGGCATGGGCCTGGTCGACTTCACCAACCCGGACGCGGTGGCCTGGTACCAGGGCAAGCTGCGCGTGCTGCTCGACCAGGGGGTCGACTGCTTCAAGACCGACTTCGGCGAGCGCATCCCGACCGACGTCGTGTGGCACGACGGGTCGGACCCGCAGCGGATGCACAACTACTACACGCACCTGTACAACCGGTGCGTGTTCGAGCTGCTCGAGGCCGAGCGGGGCGAGGGCGAGGCGGTGCTCTTCGCGCGGTCCGCGACGGCCGGGGGCCAGCAGTACCCCGTGCACTGGGGCGGGGACTGCGAGTCCACGTTCGTGTCGATGGCCGAGTCGCTGCGCGGCGGCCTGTCGCTCGCACTCTCGGGGTTCGGGTTCTGGAGCCACGACATCGGCGGCTTCGAGGGCACGCCGGACCCCGCGGTGTTCAAGCGGTGGCTGCCGTTCGGGCTGCTGTCGTCGCACTCGCGCCTGCACGGCTCGGACTCCTACCGCGTGCCGTGGGCGTTCGACGACGAGGCGGTCGACGTCGCGCGTCGGTTCACGCGGCTCAAGCTGTCGCTGCTGCCGTACCTCGTGCAGGCCGGGCGCGTCGCGCACGAGGAGGGTGTCCCGGTGATGCGGCCGATGGTGCTGGAGTTCCCGCACGACCGCGGTGCCGCGACGGTCGACACGCAGTACCTCCTGGGTGACTCGCTGCTGGTCGCGCCGGTGTTCTCGGCGGCGGGCGACGTCGACGTGTACGTGCCCGAGGGCACGTGGACGTCGTGGCTGACGGGGGAGCAGGTCACCGGGCCGCGCTGGGTGCGCGAACGCCACGGGTTCGACTCGGTCCCGCTGTACGTGCGCCCGGGCACGGTCCTGCCGATCGGTGCGCACGACGACGGCACGGACCACGACCACGCCGACGGCGTCACGCTCCACCTGGTCGAGCTGCCCGACGGTCACCGGTCGACGACGCGCGTGCCGAGCGGGGCCGGTGAGGCCGTGTTCACGGTGTCCCGCGACGGCGGGACCGTCCGCGTGCGCGCCGGGGGTGCGCCGGGCGCGTGGGCCGTGCAGCCGCACGGCGGTGAGCGCGTCGAGGCTGCTGCCGGGACGACGGAGCTCGAGATCGTGCTCTGACGGTTCCCGCACCCCTGGGGCGTGAGTCGTCCCAGGGGTGCGGGAGCGGTTCCACGCCGTGTATCGTATCGATTCGATCCGCAGGCGCCGAGGCCTGTCGACGACCGCCCACCGCGCCGCTCCCGACCACCGCCGAAGGACACGCCATGACCCGCTCCACCCGGCCGTCCGGCCGTCCGTTCCCCGCCGAGTTCCTCTGGGGATCGGCGACCGCGTCCTACCAGATCGAGGGCGCCGCGCAGGAGGACGGGCGTGGCCCGTCCGTGTGGGACACGTTCTCGCACACGCCCGGCAAGGTGCTCGACGGTGACACCGGCGACGTCGCGGTCGACCACTACCACCGCGTCCCGCAGGACGTCGCGATCATGGCCGACCTCGGCCTGCAGGCGTACCGGTTCTCGATCTCGTGGTCGCGCATCCTGCCCACGGGCGTCGGCGAGGTGAACCAGGCGGGCCTCGACTTCTACTCCGACCTGGTCGACCGCCTGATCGCCGCCGGCATCAAGCCCGTCGTCACGCTCTACCACTGGGACCTGCCCCAGGCGCTCGAGGACGAGGGCGGGTGGACCAACCGTGCGACCGCGTACGCGTTCGCCGACTACGCGCGGATCGTCGCCCGCGCGCTCGGTGAGCGCGTCCACCTGTGGTCGACGCTCAACGAGCCCTGGTGCTCGTCCTTCCTGGGCTACGGCTCCGGCGTGCACGCCCCCGGTGTGACCGACCCCGCCGCCGCGCTCGCGGCCGTGCACCACCTCAACCTCGCGCACGGCCTGGCCGCCACCGCGATCCGCGACGAGCTGGGCGCCGACACCCCCGTGTCGATCACGCTGAACCTGCACGTCACGCGCGCCGCGTCGCCCGCCGAGCAGGACGTCGAGGCCAAGCGCCGCATCGACACCATCGCCAACGAGGTGTTCCTCGGCCCGCTGCTCGAGGGCGCCTACCCCGAGCGGGTCTTCGCCGACACGGCCGCCGTCAGCGACTGGTCGTTCGTGCAGGACGGCGACCTCGAGCTGATCCGTGTCCCGATCGACCTGCTCGGCGTGAACTACTACTCGACCGGCCGCGTGCAGCACGGCACGCCGCCCGTCGGCGACGGCACGCCCGGCCCCGACGGGCACCGCTCGTCCGTCGTCAGCCCGTGGGTCGGCGCCGACCAGGTCGAGTGGCTCCCGCAGCCCGGTCCGTACACCGCGATGGGCTGGAACATCGAGCCCCAGGGCCTCGTGGACCTGCTCGTCGAGCTCCACGAGCGCTACCCGGGTCTCCCGCTGGCCGTCACCGAGAACGGCGCCGCGTTCTACGACACCGTGAGCGAGGACGGCCGCGTGCACGACGTCGACCGCGTCGCCTACCTGCACGACCACCTCGACGCCGTCGGCGAGGCCATGGACAAGGGCGTCGACGTGCGCGGCTACTTCGTGTGGTCGCTCTTCGACAACTTCGAGTGGGCCTACGGCTACGACCGCCGCTTCGGCGTCGTGCACGTCGACTACGACACCCAGGTCCGCACCGTGAAGGACTCGGGCCGCTGGTACCGCGAGCTCGTCGCGACCCGCACCATCCCCACGGTCGAGTCCGCCGCGAGCCTCTGACCGGTCCGCACCCGCCGGCCCCCACGGGACCGCACCCCGCGACGACGCGTTCGCCGGGGTGCGGTCCCGTGGGTGAGGATGGGCCCGTGCCCCGGTCCCGACGCTCCGCCCGCCGTCCGTACGGTGCGGAGCACGTCGCCCTCGACCTCGACCGGGCGACCGGCGGGCGGCGCGCCGAGAGCGGCCCCGACGGCGAGTGGGCCGTGCAGCACGTGCGTGGCTCGCAGCGCGAGTTCCGCTGCCCGGGCTGCGACCAGGTCGTGACCGCCGGCACCGCGCACGTCGTCGCGTGGCGCACCGACGGCTGGCGCGGCGACGGGGTCGACGAGCGCCGGCACTGGCACGCGTCCTGCTGGCAGGCGCGGTCCCGGCGCGGGCCCACGCGCCGATGAGCGCCGGGCCCGTCGACGTCCGGCTCGTCGCGAGCGACCTCGACGGCACCCTCCTGCGGCCCGACGGCACGGTCTCCGCGCGCACCGCCGCCGCGCTCGCGGACGCCGAGCGGTCCGGGCTCGACGTCGTCTTCGTCACCGCCCGCCCGCACCGCTGGCTCGCCGACCTCGCCGCGCACGTCGCGGGCCACGGCGTCGCGATCTGCGCCAACGGGGCGTCGGTCGTCGACGTCGCCGGGCTGCGGGTGCTCGAGGAGCACGGGATGGGACGTGACGTCGTCGCCGCGGTCGCGGCCCGGCTGCGCGCCGCGTGGGGCGAGCACGCGGTGCACCTCGCGGCCGAGAGCGCGTCGGGGCTCGCGTGCGAGCACGGCTTCGTCTCCGAGCACGTCGTGCCGCACGAGACGCCGTACGGCGCGCGCATCGAGGACGTCCTGACGGCGACGACGCTCAAGCTGCTGCTGCGCGCCGACGGCCGGGCCACCGGCGCCGACGAGTTCGTCGCGGACGCGCAGCGCGTGGTCGGCGACCTCGCGCACGTCACGTCGTCGGCCGCCGGCGCGCTCGGCGAGATCGCCGCACCGGGCGTCACCAAGGCCGCGACCCTGGCCGACTGGGCCGACCGGCGCGGGATCGCCCCCGGTGAGGTCTGGGCCGTGGGGGACGCGCCGAACGACCTGCCGATGCTCGGCTGGGCGGGGCGGGCGTTCGCGGTCGCCAACGCGCACCCGGCGGTGCGTGCGGCGGCGCACGAGACGCTGCCCTCGAACGCCGACGACGGGGTCGCCGTGCTGCTCGAGCGGGCTGCCGCCCACGCCCGGGCGCGCAGCACGCGGAGCGCGGACCGGCCCCACGCTCGCTAGTCTCGACGACGATGCCTGCCGCACCCGCCCCGTCGACCGCACCCACGCCGGACGCCGACGAGCACGCGCACGTCCGACGGCCGGGCGGCCCGCCCGCACGGCGCGACGCGGCCGGCCCCGCCGACCGTCCCGGCGGTCCCGACGCACCCCAGGAGGACGCATGACGACGACCCCGGTCGTGCTGCTGCACGCCTTCCCCCTCGACCACCGCATGTGGGACGACGTCACCCGTGGACTGTCGGGGGCTCGCCAGGTGCTCGCCCCCGCGCTGCCCGTGCCACCCGGCGACGACCTGCCCGAGCCGTCGCTCGACGCCGCGGCCGACCACGTGGCCGACATCGCGCGCGCCACGGGCGGGCCCGTGGTCGTCGCGGGTCTGTCGATGGGTGGGTACGTCGCGCTCGCGCTGCTGGACCGGCACCCCGACGTCGTCGCGGGCCTCGCGCTCGTCGACACCCGGGCGACCGCCGACGCGCCCGAGGCCGCCGCGAACCGCCTGCGCGTCGCGGACGCCGTCGAGGCCGCAGGCTCGGTCGGGCCCGTGCGCGGCAACGTCGACACGCTGCTCGGCGAGTCGACCCTCGCGGCGCGACCCCAGGTGCGTGAGCAGGTGCTCGGGTGGATCGACGAGCAGGACCCCGCCCGTGTCGCGTGGGCGCAGCGCGCGATGGCCGCGCGGCCGGACCGCACCGAGGTGCTGCGCGCGTTCACCGGCCCGGTGACGGTCGTCGTCGGCGACGAGGACACGATCACGGGCCCCGACGCCGCCGAGCACATGGTCAAGACCGCCGAGCAGTCCCAGCTCGTCGTCGTGCCACGGGCCGGGCACCTGTCCGCCGTCGAGGACCCGGCCGCCGTGACGACCGCGCTGGCCGAGCTCGCGCAGCACGTCGACACCGCCCTGGCGTAGCGCGCGACGGGCGACGGCCCGAGCCGCCACGTCCGGCCGGTCCCACCTCGGCCCCGCCCCGCACCCCACCCGGCCGCACCCCCACCACCCGGACTCGCCCCAGCCCCGTGGCGTGAGAGAGCGATCGGATCGCGGCTCGCCCCAGCCCCATGGCGTGAGAGAGCGATCGGATCGCGCTCTCGCGGGTTGGGGGTCGTCGCCGTGGGGTGAGGGGGCGATCGGATCGCGCTCTCGCGGGTGGGGCGTCAGACCTCGCCGGCGAGGACCCGGGCGAGCGCGTCCGGCAGGTCGATCGACTCGCCGTCCTTGCCGCCCGCACCGATGACCAGCGGCGGGTCCTGCGGCGTCGGCTGCACGCCACGGAACCGCGCGACGAGGCTCGACGGGGCCGTGAGCACGTAGAACTCTCCTGCGGTGTCGATGCCGACGGTCCCGTCGCGCCGCAGGTACCAGCCCTGCAGCCCGGTGCGGTACCGCGCGCGCCCGTCGTACGACCGTGCGTGCAGCGGACCGGGTGCGAGCCCGGCCGTGCGCGCGTCGTCGAGGAACTCCGCGATCAACGTGCGTGCCCGGGCGGACTCCGCACGCTGCCGCGCGGCCAGGGCGTCGGCGTGCGCGCCCGCCGCCTCACGACGGCGGGCACGCCACTGCGCGGCGTCGTCCGCGGACACCCCGGAGCCGGTCACGTCCCGCAGCGCCTCAGCGCGAACCCGACGTGGCGTCCTGCGACGCCTCGTCGTCCGCGCCCTGTGCGTCGACCGCCGGGGACGGCACGACGGGGATGGCCGCGGAGACGGGAGCCGGGCGCGCCTTCGCCGGGCGTGCCGGGCGCGCGGCCCGTGCGGGACGTGCCTGGTCGCCGCCCGCCGCGCGCGAGTCCTGCGC
>JAFAEH010000128.1 GCA_023424135.1 Actinomycetes bacterium
GCCGCGAGGCGGGCGACCGCGTGCCTGTCGGGCTTGCCGGGCCCGCGCAGCGGCAGCGCGTCGACGACGAGGACCTGGCGCGGTGCGCTCGCGGGGCCGAGCGCCGCGGCGACGGCCGCGCGCAGCCCGGACAGCGGGGGGACGGACCCGTCGGCGGTCACGACGACCGCCACGACCGACTGCCCCCAGTGCTGGTCCGGCACGCCGACGACGCACACCTCGCTGACCTGCGGCAGGCCGGCGACGGCCTCCTCGACCGCGAACGGGTCGACCTTGACCCCGCCCGTGACGAGCACGTCGTCCAGCCGGCCCAGCACGTGCAGCACACCACCGTCGAGGCGGCCGCGGTCCGCGGTGCGCAGCCACCGCGCACCCGCACGCTCGACGAACGTCGTGGCGTCCAGGTCGGGTCGGTGCAGGTAGCCAGCCGCGAGCGTCGGGCCCGTGAGGGAGACGCGCTGCTCGGCGTCGACGGCGACCTCGACGCCGTCGAGCGGGCGCCCGTCGTACACGCACCCGCCGCACGTCTCCGTCATCCCGTACGTCGTGACGACCTGCAGCCCCGCGGCGCGGGCGCGCGCCAGCAGCGGAGGGGGGCAGGCGGCCCCGCCGACGAGGATCGCGTCGAAGGCACGCGCGGCGGCCGTCGCACCGGCGTCGTCGAGCACGCGCACGAGCTGGGTGGGGACCAGGGACGTGTGGTGCGGTCCGGGTCCGTCGGTCGCGAGCCGCGCCGCGAGCACGAGCCGGTCGGCGCGGAAGGGGCCCTCCGGCAGGACCGTCAGCGGTGCGTCCGCGAGGAGCGCACGCACGACCACCTGCAGCCCGGCGACGTGGTGCAGGGGGAGCGCGAGCAGCCACGAGCCGCGCCCGCCGAGGCGTGCCGCGGCCGCCGCGGCGGACGCGCGCAGCGCCGTGGCCGTGAGCATGACGTCCCGCGGACGCCCGGTCGACCCGGACGTGCGCACGACCACCGCCACGTCGGGCGGCACCTGGGTTCCCGCTGCGGTGCCGGGCGTCGGCTGCTCGTCGAGCACGCGCACGGCCGGGCCGCTGCCGTCGAGGGCCGCGGGCAGCGCGTCGAGCACGTCGCGCACCCGCGCGGGCACGTCGCGCAGCGGTCGGTCCACCCGCACAGCGTAGGCGGACGACGCACGGGTGGCCGGGCGGTGCGGTGTCGTGCGACCGGTGCGTGCGCGGGCGTCGTAGAGTGGCCCGCGGTCCGACGCGCCGGGGCCGTGGCCGTGGCGCGAGGCAGGAACGCCGCCGCGGCGGGGGACGGAGCGAGGATGGCAGCGACGGCGATGGTCGGGAACCGCGCACGCGGACGGGTCGGGGGGCTGGCCGCGCTCGGCGCCGTGCTCGCGCTCGCGGCGTGCGGGGCGCCCGCGACGAGCGGACCGGCACCGACGGTCACGGCACGTGCCGAGGTCGTCGCCGACAAGCAGGCCGTGCCCGCGCCCGAGGTCCCGCCGGTCTGGCCGCTGACCGGTGTCGCCGGCCAGCCCGACCCGCGCCCGGCGATCGCCGTCAAGATCGAGAACACGTCGGCCGCGCGCCCGCAGTCCGGGCTCGAGCAGGCCGACGTGGTGTGGGAGACGATCGTCGAGTTCGAGGTCTCCCGGTTCGTCGCGGTCTTCCACTCGCAGGCGCCCGAGGAGATCGGTCCGATCCGCTCGGTGCGTCCGATGGACCCGCTGATCGTCGCGCCGCTGCACGGCATGCTCGTGTTCTCCGGCGGGCAGCCCGGCATCCTGGCCGAGGCCGCGGCGTCCGGTGCGCAGATCATCTCGCACGACGCGGGCGCGCCCGGCCTGCACCGCGTGAGCTCGCGTTCCGCCCCGCACAACGTGTACGGCTCGCTGAGCACGTGGTGGGGCATCGCCGAGGCCGGCCGCACGGCGCCCGGCGAGCAGTTCGTGTTCGCGCGCAGCGCGGAGCGTGCGGCGGCCGTCACGGGCGGCACGCCCGCGGGCACGCTGGACTTCCGCCTGTCCGGGCAGTCCCACCCCGTGTGGAGCTGGGACGCCGGGTCGGGCACGTGGCTGCGCTCGGAGGGCTCGTCGCCGGCGACGGCCGCGAGCGGGGCGCGCCTGTCGGCCGTCAACGTCGTGGCGATCACGGCGGGCCACCCGAACACCGGCTACGGCGCGCAGGGCGGTGCCCCCGTGCCGACGTACGAGCTCGTGGGGTCCGGTGACGCGGTGATCGCCACCGGTGGTCAGACCATCGCGGCGCGCTGGCAGAAGGACGCCGCGGACCAGCCGATGCGGCTCTTCCTGCCCGACGGCTCGGCCGCGACGCTCGCCCCGGGCAACACGTGGGTCGAGCTCGTCCCCGCGGGCAGCGGGTCGCTCACCATCTCCTGACGCCACCACGCCCGCGGGGTTCCCGCGTCCGGGCCCCGCGGTCCGGGCCCGGGGTGCGCCGGCGCGTTCGTCCGACCGGGGGACCGGTGCCCCCACGGGTGGACGACGGGCGACCCGCGTGTCGTCCCTGCGGCGGAGGTGGGTGACGACGCCGAGCGGAGGGACGCCCGCACGAACCGTGCCGGGGGCCGACGCGGGCACGCGGTCCGCGCGACGACCCTGGGGGCATGGCCGCACACACCCCGCTCCCCGCCACCGTCCGCCCCGCCACCGTCCGCCCCGTCACCCGTCCGGCGCGTCGCCACGAGCACGAGGACCACTCGGTGCGCTCGGCCGTCGCGGTGGTCGTCTCCGGGATCGTCCTGGTCGCGCTGCTCGTCGGCGGCGGTGCGTTCGTCGCGACGCTCGTCGACCTCGCGTCGTGGGTCGGCGGCGCCTGAGTCAGTACGCGTACGGGAAGCCGGACCAGTCCGGCTCGCGCCGCTGCAGGAACGCGTCGCGTCCCTCGACGGCCTCGTCCGTCATGTACGCCAGGCGCGTCGCCTCGCCCGCGAACACCTGCTGACCGGCCAGGCCGTCGTCCGCCAGGTTGAACGCGAACTTCAGCATCCGGACCGCCTGCGGCGACTTCGTCGCGATGATCCGCGCGTACTCGAGACCGGCCTCCTCGAGCTGCGCGTGGTCGACGACGTCGTTGACGGCGCCCCACCGGTGCGCGTCGTCGGCCGAGTACTCGCGGGCGAGGAAGAAGATCTCCCGCGCCCGCTTCTGCCCCACCTGCCGGGCGAGCAGCGCGGACCCGTACCCGCCGTCGAACGACCCGACGTTCGCGTCGGTCTGCTTGAACCGGGCGTGCTCACGGCTCGCGATCGTCAGGTCGGCGACGACGTGCAGCGAGTGGCCGCCGCCCGCGGCCCAGCCGTTCACCAGGGCGACGACGACCTTCGGCATCGTGCGGATCAGGCGCTGCACCTCCAGGACGTGCAGCCGGCCCGCACGCGCCGGGTCGACGCCCTCGGCGCTCTCGCCGTCGGCGTACCGGTACCCGTCCCGCCCGCGGATGCGCTGGTCGCCCCCGGAGCAGAACGCCCACACCCCGTCCTTGGGCGCCGGGCCGTTGCCGGTGAGCAGCACGGTCCCGACGTCGGACGTGGTGCGCGCGTGGTCGAGCACGGCGTACAGCTCGTCGACCGTGTGCGGGCGGAACGCGTTGCGGACCTCGGGACGGTCGAACGCGACGCGCACCACGGGCAGGTCGCGGGCCGTGGCGCCGTCGGCGGCCTGCGCGGGCGTCGGGCGGGCGTACCCGCGGTGGTACGTGACGTCCGTGAGGTCCGCGAACCCCTCGACGTCGCGCCAGCGCCGCGGGTCGAACGTCTCGGACACGGTGCGCGGCAGCGGTGCGGTGGTCACGGCCCCACCCTAGGGCGCGCGTAGGGTGGGCCGGTGAGCGGGCCGGACGTCGTGGTGTGGGACGTGCCGCTGCGCACCCGGTTCCGGGGCCTGACGCGACGCGACGGCGTCCTCGTGCGGGGCGACGCGGGCTGGGGCGAGTTCAGCCCCTTCTGGGACTACGACGACGACGCGGCCGTCCGCTGGTGGCGCGCGGCACGCGAGGCCGCCGACGAGGGCTGGCCCGAGCCGCTGCGCACGCGCGTCCCGGTCAACGTCACGGTCCCGGCGGTCGGCCCCGAGCAGGCGCACGCGATCGTCACCGCATCGGGTGGCTGCCGCACCGCGAAGGTCAAGGTCGCCGAGCCCGGGCAGGACGCCGGTGCCGACGAGGCCCGGCTCGAGGCCGTGCGGGACGCGCTGGGCCCGGACGGCGCGATCCGCGTCGACGCGAACGCGGCGTGGGACGTGGGGACGGCCGTGGCCCGGCTCGCCGCGCTCGACCGGGCCGCGGGTGGCCTCGAGTACGCCGAGCAGCCCGTCGTCGGCGTCGACGACCTCGCGGCGCTGCGACGTCGCACGCACGTCCCGCTGGCCGCGGACGAGGCCGTGCGCCGCACCGACGACCCGCTGGCCGTGGTCCGCAAGGACGCCGCGGACGTCGTCGTGCTCAAGGTCCAGCCGCTGGGCGGCGTGCGCGCGTGCCTGCGGCTCGCCGAGCAGGTCGGCAGGCCGGTCGTCGTGTCGTCCGCGCTGGAGTCGTCCGTCGGGCTCGCGGCCGGCCTCGCGCTCGCCGCCGCGCTGCCCGAGCTGCCGTACGCG
>JAFAEH010000121.1 GCA_023424135.1 Actinomycetes bacterium
CCGCCGGGCCCCCGCTCCGGTGGCCGGGGCGTACGGGGCTCAGCGCGCGGGGGTCCGGGTGAGGGCGGCGGCGGCCGCCGCGCGCAGGGCGGTCGCGACCGCGTCGAGCGCGTCGGTGCGCACGGACCACTGCTGCCAGAACAGAGGGACGTCGACCGCGTCGTCGGCCAGCGGGACGAGGGTGCCCGTGCGCTCGTCGTCGGCGGACTGCTGCGCCGGCAGCATGCCCCAGCCGAACCCCAGGCGGATCGCGGTCGCGAAGTCCGCCGACGCGGGCACGAGGTGCCGCGGCGGGCGCGCCGGATCGACGCGCCGCCGGCGCAGCCAGCGGTCCTGCAGACGGTCGTCGGCGTCGAAGACGACGACCGGTGCGGACGCGAGCGCGGCGGGCCGCGCCCCGTCGGGGAACCAGCGGTCGACGAACGTGCGTGCGGCCATGGGCCGGTAGCGCATGACGCCCAGAGGCTCGACCGTGCACCCCTGCACCGCGACGGCCTGCGCGGTCACCGCCCCCATGGCCGTGCCGTCGCGCAGCAGGTCGGCCGTCCGCTCCTGGTCCTCGCGCAGCATGCGCAGCGCGAGCCGGTCGGCGAGCGGTGCGAGCGCGGGCAGGACCCAGGTGGTCAGGGAGTCGCCGTTGACGGCGAGCGTGACGTGCGGGAGCGCCGCCTCGCCGGTCAGGTGACGGGTCGCGGCGGACGTCAGGGCGTCGAGCTGGCGCGCGAGCCGGACGAGGGGCTCGCCCGCGGCGGTCGGGCGCACGGGCCGGTCGCGGCGCAGCAGCACGGCACCGGCGGACTGCTCGAGCGCCTTGATGCGCTGGCTGACCGCGGACGGCGTGACGTGCAGCGTCCGTGCGGCGGCGTCGAACGTCCCGAGGTCGGCCACGGCTGCCAGCGTGCGGAGCTGTCCGAGGTCCCAGTCAGACATGCAGTGATGCTAATGGTCCTGCAGGAACATTCGCTGTACTGGTGGTTCGGCGCGGCCTAGCGTCGGTGGACGTGTGGACCTCCCTCGTCGCCGGCCTCGGGTTCGGGCTCGCGCTCATCGTCGCCATCGGCGCGCAGAACGCCCACGTGCTGCGGCACGGGCTGCGCCGCGACCGCGTCGGGCTCGTCGTCGCGATCTGCGCGGTGTCCGACCTGCTGCTCATCGGGGTCGGGGCCGCGGGCGTCGGGACCGTGATCGCGTCGAGCCGCACGCTCACCGTGGTCACGACGGTGCTCGGCGCGGGCGTCCTGCTCGCGTACGGTGCGCTCGCGGCCCGGCGGGCGTGGCGGGGCGACGCCGCGCTCGTCGTCGACGACACGGCCGCGCGGACGACCGCCGCGCCGGCCACGGCCGTCCCCCGCACCCCGCCCGTCGTGACCTCGGCGACCCGCACGGCCACGCCGCCCACCCGGGCCGCCACGACCACCACGGTCGGCGCGGCCGTCGCGACGACGCTCGCGCTCACCTGGCTCAACCCCCACGTGCACCTCGACACGGTCGTGCTGCTCGGCTCGGTCGCGGCGGGGCACGGCGACGCGCGATGGTGGTTCGCCGCCGGCGCGGGGCTCGGCAGCGTGCTGTGGTTCACGGCGCTCGGGTACGGTGCGGCGCTGCTCCGTCCCGTGTTCGCCCGCCCCGGTGCCTGGCGGGTGCTCGACGCCGTGATCGCCCTGGTCATGGCGGCGATCGCGACGGGCCTGGTGGTCGACCTGCGGGGCGGCTGACCGTCCGGGCCGCCCCGCTGCCGGACCGCGGTTCGTCGCCGTGTGCCGCGGCGACGTGCTCGTCGGTCACCCGTACCTCGCGAGGGCCGACCAGCCGGCGACGGACGAGCTCGGGCACGTCTTCGCCCCGCGTGCACGCGCCGCGGGTACGCGACGGAGGCGGCCCGTGCGCTCGCTGGACGCGGGTGCATGCCCGCACTCTCGCCGGTGGGCGGTCAGGTCCTGAAGAGGACCGTGCCGTCGGCGTCGTGGACGGAGGCGCGCGGGGCGTCGGCGACGTCGAGCTCGACGTGCAGCCGGTGGGCGCCGTCGGCGGACGTGGAGGTGTACCGGTAGCGGGTGTTGGTCAGCTCGTCGGCGGTCGTGCGGGCGGTGTGCAGCCACGGGTGGCGGCGCCGCAGCGCGACGAGCTCCTGGTGGCGGGCCAGCACGCGCCGCTCGTCGTCGGGCAGGTCGTCGGGGGAGGCGGGCAGCGCGGGCCGGACCGCGTCGTCGCCGCCCTCGCGCTCCTCCTTGAGCCCCGTCCAGCCGAGCTCGTCGCCGTAGTACAGGGACGGGACCCCGCCGACGGTGAGCAGCACGACGAGCGCGAGCAGGGCCGCGTCGGGCCCGACCTGCGTGGCGATGCGCGTGACGTCGTGGTTGCCGACGAACGTCTGCGGCACGAACGTGTCGAGGAACCCGTCGTGGCGGCGCAGCGCGTGGTCGAGCTCCCAGAAGTTGCGGTCGCGCAGGCTGCTCCAGACCGCCTTCCACAGCTCGTACTGCGTCACCGAGTCCATCCCCGACTCGGCGACTACCCCCGCGTAGTCGCCGTGGATGACCTCCCCGACGACCCACACGTCGGGGTGCCGCGCACGCACCGCTGGCAGCACGCGAGCCCAGAACGCGGGCGGCACCGCGTACGCGGCGTCCAGGCGCCACCCGTCGACGCCCCGGTCGAGCCAGTGGGTCATGACGTCGGTGACGTACGCGGCCACGGCCGCGTCGTCGTGGTTCAGCGCGACGAGCGAGCGGTGCCCCTCGAAGTCCGCCGTGCGCGGGCCGTCGGGGTGGTCCCAGTCGACACGGACGAACCCCGCGCGCGGACCGTCGCGCCCCTCGGCCAGCACCTGCGCGACGAGCGGGTGCTCCGCGCCGACGTGGTTGAACACGCCGTCGAGGACGACGCGCAGCCCGCGCTCGTGCGCGGCCGCGACCAGCCGGTCCAGGTCCTCGTCCGTCCCCAGCCGGGGGTCGACGCGGTAGTGGTCGGTCGTGTCGTACCCGTGCGTCGACGACGCGAACACCGGGCCGAGCAGCAGCCCGTTCGCGCCCAGCCGCACGACGTGGTCGAGCCACGGCAGCAGCCGGTCCAGGCGGTGCGCGTCGTGCCCGGCGTCGGGGACGCGGATCGGCGCGCCGACGGCGCCCAGGGGGTAGACGTGCCACCAGATCGCGTGCTCGACCCACCCCACCGGGACCTCCTGACGTCGCCTCCGAGGCTATCCCGCGTCGGGATCCTGCGTCCCGCCACAGCACCGCCCCGTCCCCGTCCCCGTCCCCGTCCCCGTCCCCGTCCCCGTCCCCGCAGCGTGAGAGAGCGATCGGATTGCTCTGTCACGGGGGGGGAGGGGGTGAGAGAGCGATCGGATTGCTCTGTCACGGGGGGGGAGGGGGTGAGAGAGCGATCGGATTGCTCTGTCGCGCCGGGGGTGAGGGGGTGAGGGGGTCAGTCGCCCAGGCCGGTGCCCACCTGGCGGGCGGCGGTGATCCACGCGTGGTCGGTGGGCACGAGCTTGACCTTCCCCGCCACGTCGGCCAGCGGCACGGGCACCGCGTCGTCGCCGCGTGCCGCGACCATGACGCCGAACTCGCCGCGCTGCACGAGGTCGGCGGCGGCTGCGCCGAGGCGCGTCGCGAGCAGCCGGTCCGCCGCGCACGGTGCACCGCCGCGCTGCACGTACCCGAGGATCGTCACGCGCGACTCCAGGCCGGTCGCGGCCTCGAGCTCGCGCGCGAGCCGGAACGAGTGCTCGCGCTGCGCGTCCTCGACGTTCTTCAGGTGGGTCTTGGCCGCGCGACGTGCCTCCGGCGTCTTCGCGGACTTCACGAGCAGCTGCGCGGCCTCGTAGTCGGCGGTGTCGTCGATGTCGCGCGCGCCCTCGGCGACGGCGACGACGGAGAACGACGACCCGCGCGCGGTGCGCTGGCGGATCGTCTCGGCCACCGCCTCGACCGTGTACGGGATCTCGGGGATGAGGATGATGTCCGCCCCGCCCGCGATGCCGGCGGCGAGCGTGAGCCACCCGGCGCGGTGGCCCATGATCTCGGTGAGGATGATCCGGTGGTGGCTGTGCGCCGTGGAGTGCACGCGGTCCACGGCCTCGGTCGCGATCTCGGTGGCCGTCGCGAACCCGAAGGTCGTGTCCGTCTCGGCGATGTCGTTGTCGATCGTCTTGGGCAGGTGCACGACGTTCAGGCCGGCCTCGACCAGGCGCATCGCGTTCTTCGCGGTCCCGCCGCCGCCGAGCATGATGAGCGCGTCCAGGCCCAGCTCGCGGTAGTTCTCGACGACGCGCGGCACCATGTCCTGCGCCTCGCCGTCGACGACGTACCGGTGGACCTTGTCGCGGCTCGTCCCCAGGATCGTCCCGCCGACCGTGAGGATCCCGGACAGGGCCTTGCCGTCGAGCTCGACGTACCGGTTCTCGACGAGGCCCGTGACGCCGTCGCGGAAGCCGAACAGCTCCATGCCGTAGTGCGCGATCGCGGTCTTGCCGAAGCCGCGGATCGCCGCGTTCAGGCCGGGGCTGTCGCCGCCCGCCGTGAGGATGCCGACCTTCTTCGCCCTGGTCCGGGCCATGTGCGCCTCCCGACGTCCGTGCGGCCGCACCCCGGCCCGTCCGGCACAGCCTGGTGCACACGACCCGTCCGGCACAACGCGCGACACCCCACGTCACGGGCCCGACACGTGCGGTTCACGCGGGTGGGGCGATGGCTGGGCGTGGATCCCCGGCGCGGAGTGGAGCTCCAGAGCTGACGTAGTACCTCAGGCGGCGAGCGCGGCGCGCAGCGCCTTGACGACGGGCCACGCGGCCTGGTCGGTCGTGCCCGCGACGGTCGTCGTCAGTCCCGTGCGCGGCTCGTGCGTGGACCAGAACGACACGCCGGAGTCCTCGCCCTCGAGCGCGACGACGTCGTCGCCGGGGAGCCACAGCCCCAGGCCGCAGGCGTACTGGTCGTCGGTCTCGGGTGCGTGCACGCTGCGTGCGTCGGCGACGAGGTCGGCCGGCAGGATGCGTCCGCCGAGCAGCGCGGCCCACAGCCGCTCCATGTCGAGCGTCGAGGTGTACGCGCCCCCGTCGCCGCCGCCGACGACCGGCAGGTGGTGGACGTTGCTGCGCCACTGCCCGTCGACGCGGACGTACCCGACCGCGGCGTGGCCGGGCAGGGCGTCGGAGCGCGGGTAGCCCGAGTCCGTCATGCCGGCGGGCTCCAGGACGCGCGTGCGCACGAGGTCGTGGAACGGCACGCCGGACGCGCGCTGCGCGAGCAGCGCGAGCACCGCGTACGCACCGTTGCAGTACAGGGTGTCGGTGCCGGGAGGGAAGACCTGCGGGTAGCCGTCGAGGATCGGCACGTAGTCCTCGGCGTCGACGAGCGCGTGCGCGGGGACCGGCAGCAGGTACGTCGAGACGTCGGCGTCGTCGTCGAAGTAGTCGCCGATGCCGGAGGTGTGGCTCAGGAGCTGGGCGATCGTGACGGTGTCGTCGATCAGCGGCAGGTCGTCGCCGAGCAGCGAGCGGGCCGTGGTGCCCAGGTCGAGCGTCCCGTCGGCGACCAGCGAGAGCGTCGCGAGCGCGGTGAAGCCCTTGCACCCGCTCGCCGTGGCGACGCTGTGCCGCGGCGTCATCGGCAGGCCGTGCCGCCGGTCGGCCAGGCCCCACGCGGCGTCGAGCAGGACCTGCGCGGACGGGTGGTCCGGGAGCTCGCCGGGGTGACACGGGTGACGCGTGCGACGACGCCGGTGAGCTCGTCGGTGTCATCGTCGGCGGACGCGACGGCGGCGGCGACCGCATCGTCGGCGGCCTTCCGGAGTGTCGGGTCCTGTGTCATGACCCCGACGGTACGTGCGGCGGCGTCGGGGTGCCGAGGGCTTTCCGGGGGGCGATCAGATTGTGTAACAATCTGCGGGTGCGAGCGGTCGTGGCGGTGCTTCTGGCGGCGGTGTGCTTCGGCACGACCGGGACCGCGCAGGCCCTCGGCCCCGAGACCGACCCGCTGGCCCTGGGTGCCGCACGCATCGCCGTCGGCGGGATCGCGCTCGCGGTCGTCGCGTGGCTCGTCGCGCACCGCGGGCGCGCCCGGTCCCGTGCGCCGCACCTCGCGGACCGTGCCGACGTCGTGCCCCCGGCACCGCC
>JAFAEH010000126.1 GCA_023424135.1 Actinomycetes bacterium
CGGCGGAGGCGTTGTCGACCAGCAGCGAGCAGTTCCTCGCGCTCGCGCACCAGCGCCTCGCCGCGGAGCACCAGACGCAGGCAGGTGAGCTCGCGCAGCGTGAGCAGGCCGTGCGGGCGCTCGTCGAGCCGATGGCGCGCACGCTCGAGCACGTCCGCGCCGAGCTGGCGTCCGCCGAGCTCGCCCGCGCCGAGGGCAGCGCCGCGCTGGGCGAGCAGGTGCGGGCCATGCGCGCGGCCTCCGAGCAGCTGCGCGACGAGACCGGGCGCCTCGTGACGGCCCTGCGCTCGTCGCAGGTCCGTGGCCGGTGGGGCGAGGTCCAGCTGCGCCGCGTCGTCGAGGCCGCGGGCATGCTCGCGCACGTCGACTTCGTCGAGCAGGCGCAGGTGCGCACCGACGACGGGCTGCTGCGCCCGGACATGGTGGTGCGGCTCGCGGGGGGCAAGCACGTGGTCGTCGACGCGAAGGTCGCGTTCCTCGGCTACCTCGACGCGGTGCAGGCCGAGGACGAGGCCGTCCGGGCCGAGCGCATGGCGGCGCACGCACGCCACGTGCGCAAGCACGTCGACGACCTGGCGGACAAGCGGTACTGGGACCAGTTCGCCCCGGCGCCCGAGTTCGTCGTGATGTTCGTGCCCGCCGAGTCGTTCCTGCACGCCGCGGCCGAGCAGGACCCGACGCTCGTCGAGCACGCCTTCGAGCGCAACGTCGTGCTCGCGACGCCCGTCACGCTGCTCACGCTGCTGCGCACCGTCGCATACGCGTGGCGCCAGGACGCGCTCGCCGCGAACGCTCAGCAGGTGCTCAGCCTCGGCAAGGAGCTGCACGGCCGGCTCGCGACGATGGGCGGGCACCTCACCCGGCTGGGCCGGGCGATCGACAGCGCGGCAGGCGCCTACAACCAGGCGGTGGGCTCGCTGGAGTCCCGGGTACTGGTCAGCGCGCGCCGGTTCGCCGACCTGCACGTCGTCGATGCCGACCTGCCGACACCCGACCCGGCGAACCCCCGGCTGTCGGCGCTGAGCGCCCCTGAGCTCGTCGCGTCGGCCGCCGAGCAGGTCGTCGCCCTCGACGACCTCACCCTGGGCGGTCGCGGTGCGCTCCGCGACGAGCGTGCGCTCGCCGACGAGGTCGCGAGCAGCCCGCACGCGCGGGACCGTGGGGAGTCGACCGCCTGATCCGGCCGTGCGGCCGAAGCCGGCGACCGACAGCCGTCACGCCCTCGGACCGTGCAGGCCTCAGACGGGCTGGACGTCCAGGCGGCGACGACCCTCGGGACGCGGCCGGGCGGGCGCGGCTCCTGCAGCCTTGAGGTCGGCACGCAGCTCACGCGGCAGCGAGAACATGAGGTCCTCGGTCGCGGTACGCACCTCCTCGACGTCGGAGAACCCGTGCTCGGCGAGCAGCGCGAGCACGTCCTGCACGAGGTTGTCCGGGACCGATGCGCCCGAGGTCACGCCGACCGTCGTCGCGCCGTCGAGCCACGCCAGGTCGATCTCGTGCGCACCGTCGACGCGGTACGACGTGCGCGCCCCGGCGTCGAGCGCGACCTCGACGAGTCGCACCGAGTTCGACGAGTTGGCCGAGCCGACGGTGATGACGACGTCGCACCCCGGCGCGAGCTTCTTCACGGCGACCTGGCGGTTCTGCGTCGCGTAGCAGATGTCGTCGCTCGGCGGGTCCTGCAGGTGCGGGAACCGCTCGCGCAGGCGTCGCACGGTCTCCATGGTCTCGTCGACCGACAACGTCGTCTGGGAGATCCACACGACGCGCTCGGGGTCGCGCACGACCACGTCGTCGACGTCGTCCGGGGAGTTCACGACCTGGATGTGGTCGGGCGCCTCCCCCTGCGTGCCCTCGACCTCCTCGTGCCCGTCGTGCCCGATGAGCAGGATGTCGAAGTCCTCGGCGGCGAACCGCACGGCCTCCTTGTGGACCTTGGTGACCAGGGGGCACGTCGCGTCGATCGTCTGCAGACCGCGGTCGGCCGCGGCCGCCTTGACCGCCGGGGAGACGCCGTGGGCCGAGAACACGACCCGCGCACCCTCGGGTACCTGGTCGGTCTCGTCGACGAACACGGCACCGCGCGCGGCGAGCGTGTCGACGACGTGCCGGTTGTGGACGATCTCCTTGCGCACGTAGACGGGCGCGCCGTAGTGGTCGAGCGCCTTCTCGACCGCGACGACCGCGCGGTCCACGCCCGCGCAGTACCCGCGAGGGGCGGCGAGCAGCACACGCTTGCGCGGCTCCTGCTGGGCCGGCGCCTCGGGGCTCGACGCATCGACGCGCGTCGGGCGGACCGCGCGCGCGTCCTGACCGGGGAGGGAGACGCTCACCCCGCCAGTCTAGGCGGGCCGGGGCCGGCCGCCCGCGAGCATCCCGGCGGCCCACGTCACCTCCACCCGATCTCCCCACCGTCCGCCGACCGCCCGCGACGCGCACGCCACCCGCGAGAGAGCACCTCACGCACCCACGGACCGCGCCCCGGCACCCTCCCTCCGCGCGGCACACCCTCCCTCGGCGCGGTGGTGCGCCCTGCCTCGGTGCGGTGCGCCCTCCGTCGACGACGAGGGGTGGCAGGGTGTGCGGGTGGATGACGACGGGACGGTGCGGCTGCCGCTGCCGCTCAAGGCCGCGGACACGACACCCGAGCGCCCGTGGCCCGTGCGGCACCTGGCGCCCAAGGTCGCCGAGTACGTCGCGCGCATGCCGCCGGTGTGGGTCGAGGGGCAGGTGCTCAACGTCCGGCGGTGGAACTCCCTGATGTTCCTCACGCTGCGCGACACCGACCTCGACATGTCGCTGTCGGTGACGCTGCCCGCGGTCGCGGCGATGCACCTGGGCGACCGGTTCGTCGACGGCGCGCACGTCGTCGTGCACGCCAAGCCGCAGTACCAGGTGAAGAAGGGCTCGCTGGGCTTCGCGGCCGACCGCGTGCGGCTCGTCGGCATCGGGGAGCTGCTCGCGCGGATCGAGCACCTCAAGGGCGTGCTCGCCGCCGAGGGCTTGTTCGACGACTCCCGCAAGGTCCCGCTGCCGTTCCTGCCCGCGGTCGTCGGGCTCGTGTGCGCACAGCAGGGCGACGCCGAGCACGACGTCGTCTCGAACGCGCGCGCCCGCTGGCCCGCGGTCCAGCTCGAGATCCGCCGCGTCACCGTGCAGGGTCCCAGCGCTGTGCCGGAGGTGTCCGCGGCCGTCGCCGAGCTCGACGCGGACCCGCGCGTCGAGGTGATCGTCGTCGCACGCGGCGGCGGGTCGTTCGAGGACCTGCTGCCGTTCAGCAACGAGACGCTGGTGCGCGCCGCCGCCGCGTGCCGCACACCGCTGGTCAGCGCGATCGGCCACCACATGGACACGCCGCTGCTCGACCTCGTCGCCGACCTGCGCGCCTCGACCCCGACGGACGCCGCCAAGCGGGTCGTGCCCGACGTCACCGAGGAGCGGGCGCGTCTCGCGCAGGCCCGGACCCGCACGCGCGCAGCCCTCACGCACCGGCTCACGCGCGAGCAGGCCGCGCTCGACCACTGGCGCAGCCGTCCCGTCCTGGCCCGTCCCGAGACGCTCGTCGACCCGCACGAGCGCGCGCTGCGCGAGCACACCGCCCGCGGACGGGCGGTGCTGGACGCGGCGCTCGCCCGCGCCGCGACGACGACCGCGCACCTGGCCGGTCAGGTCCGTGCGCTGTCCCCCGCCGCGACGCTCGAGCGCGGGTACGCGGTCGTCCAGCGACCCGACGGGATGGTCGTCCGCAGCCCCGACGACGTCGACGCGGGCGACCGCCTGCGCATCCGCGTCGCCACGGGCGAGCTCACCGCCGACGTCCCCACCCCCTGACCCGCGCCCGCCCGCCCCGGCATCCACGGAAGGTGAGACGCACCGAGGGACGGTTCCCTGACGCACTCTGTCGGTACCCGCGGCGCTCTCTCGCGACTGGGGGGTGGACGAGCGGGGCGGGTGCGCCGGATGGGTGACGCGGTGAGTGCACACCGATGCGGGCGCAAGCCTCCGGAGTCGGTGCGCGACGTGCTCGCCGTGGGTGGGTCCACGCGCACAAGGGCGCGAAGTCTGCGGGGGGGGACGCGCGCTCCTGATCCTGACGGTGGGTCCACGCGCACGCGGGCGCGAGGGTGTCGGCGTCGGCGATGGACGCGACGACGGCGGTGGGTCCACCCGCACGCGGGCGCGAGAGTGCGATCCGATCGCTCTCTCACGGGGTGTGGGTGGGCACAGCCGGTGGTGGTGGGTGGGCACAGCCGGTGGTGGTGGGTGGGCACAGCCGGTGGTGGTGGCTCGGCCCGGTCGGCCGGGTCTGCTCCCCGCAGCCCGGTCGGTGCACACCCACGCGGGCGCGAGAGTGCGATCCGATTGCTCTGTCGCGGGTGGTGGGTGTGGCTCGGCGGGTCGGGTGGTGGGTGGGTCGGGTGGCGCGGCAGGGGGCGGCGAGGGCTGGTTGACTGTGCGCGTGGCACGTGGACGCGGGACGACGGCAGCGGACGCCGAGGGATCGGCGGGGGCCGGGCTTCCCGACCCCGCGACGCTCGGGTACGAGCAGGCGCGCGACGAGCTCGCGGCGATCGTCGGTCGGCTCGAGTCCGGCGCGGGATCCCTGGAGGAGTCGCTCGCGCTCTGGGAGCGCGGCGAGGCCCTCGCGGCTCGCTGCCAGGAGTGGCTCGACGGCGCCCGGGAGCGCCTGACCGCCGCCCGTGGTGCGGCCACGGACGCGGGTACGACCGACGACGAGGAGACACGGTGAGCGGGAGCACGCAGGAACGGGCGCTGGTGGTCGGCGAGGCCCTCGTCGACGCCGTGCGGCGGCCGGACGGCACGCACGACGAGTTCCCGGGCGGCAGCCCGGCCAACGTCGCACTGGGCCTGGCCCGGCTCGGCCGCGACGTCGACCTGCTGACGTGGCTCGGGCTCGACGTGCACGGCGACCTGGTGCGTCGGCACCTGAGCCGCTCCGGCGTCGGCGTGCTCACCGGCGACCGGACGCCCGCGCGCACGCCCATCGCGACGGCGCACCTCGACGACGCCGGGGTCGCGACGTACGAGTTCGACCTCGAGTGGGACCTGCCCGCGACGTGGGACGAGCCGGACGGCGACGCGCTCGTCGTGCACACCGGCTCGATCGCGGCCGTCCTGACCCCCGGCGGGCCGAAGGTCGCGGACCTGCTGGAGAGCCGACGCGCGGTCTCGACGATCACCTACGACCCGAACCTGCGTCCCGCGCTGATGGGCGACCCGGTCGACGTCCGGCCGGTGGTCGAGCGCCTGGTGCGCGCCGCGGACGTCGTGAAGGTCAGCGACGAGGACCTCGCGTGGCTGCTGCCCGGGGTCGCCCCGGCGGAGGTCGCCGAGCAGTGGGCCCGGTCCGGCCCCGCGCTCGTCGTGGTGACGCACGGCGGCGAGGGTGCGTTCGCGGTCACGGCCGCGGGCGCCCGTCTCACGGTCCCGGCACCGCGCGTGACCGTGGCCGACACGGTCGGTGCGGGCGACTCGTTCATGGGCGGTCTGATCGACGGTCTGTGGTCGGCCGGTCTGCTCGGCGCGGAGCGCCGCGATGCGCTGCACGACGTCGACGCCGGGACCGTCGAGTCGATCCTGACCCGGTGCGCACGCATCGCGGCCATCACGGTCTCCCGCCCCGGGGCCAACCCGCCGTCGAGCGCCGAGCTCGCGGCCGACGCCGACGCCGACGCGGCGCAGGCGAGCGCATGAGCGCCCCCGTCACCCCGCCGGGCACGCCGGCGGACGCGTGGGCGGCACTGCGCTCGGGCAACCAGCGGTTCGTCGAGGACCGGATGGAGCACCCGTCGCAGGGCATCGCGCGGCGCACCGAGGTGAGCGTCGCGCAGCACCCGTTCGCGGTCGTCTTCGGCTGCTCGGACAGCCGGGTCGCGGCCGAGATCATCTTCGACCAGGGCCTGGGTGACGTGTTCGTGGTGCGCACCGCGGGGCACGTGCTCGACACGACCGTCATCGGGTCGATCGAGTACGGCGTGGAGGTCCTCGGCGCCGCGCTCGTCGTCGTCCTCGCGCACGACTCGTGCGGGGCCGTCGCCGCCGCGACCGAGGCGATCACGCACGGGAACCCGACACCCGGGTTCGTGCAGGCCGTGGTCGACCGGGTCATCCCGTCGATCGTCGGGCTGACCGCGTCGGGGCGCCCGCTCGACTCGTTCGACGCCGCGACGCTCGGCCACGAGCACGTGCTGCACACGGCCCGTCAGCTCCACGCGTACTCGGTCTCGCTGGCCGACTCGGTCGCGGCGGGGCGGTGCGCGATCGTCTCGGTCGAGTACACCCTCGCGGACGGTCGCGCACGCCTGTCGCAGGTGATCGGGGACATCGGTGCGGGTCCGGGCGTCATCCCGGACGCCCCCGACCTCCCCGCCTGACCGTGACCGTGTGACCGCAGGATCACGTGACCGCCCGGCCGCCCGTCGGCACGCGCCCGCGGCGTCGACCCCGGGGCGCGCCCCCGCGGTCGACGTCGCACACCCTCAGGCGGAGACGCGCGCGTCGTTCCCGCCGCCGCCCGCGTCCGGCCGGTCCCGACGTGCCGCATCCGACCGGTCCTGACGCCCGGCGCGACGCTGGGCGCGTTCGGTCGCACGACGACGCTCGGCGACGCTGTCCTCGTCGGCCCGGCGGGCCGCGTCCTCGTCGTACGTGAGGTTGTCCCCGGTCTCGGGGTCGAAGACGAGCAGGCGTGCGGGGTCGAACCACAGCTCGGCCACGTCCCCGTCGCGCACGCGTGACTCGGCGCCGAGCGCCGCGATGAGCTGGGTACGCATGCCCTCGCCGTCGAGGTCGCGGTCGAGCTCCTCGAGGGTCGACGCGACCTCCTCGTGCGTCTCGAACGGGATGTACGCGTAGAGCTCGGCGCCGAGCCACTCGACCACGTCGACGTCGGCCTCGAACGTCACGCCCGAGCGGGTCGTCTCCTCGTCGAGCGTGTCGACGTCCTCGAGGTGCTCCGGGCGCAGGCCCACGATGACGAGGTCGCGCTCGCCGATGCGCCCGCGCAGGTCGTCGGTCAGCGGTACGTCGGCCAGCGGCAGCCGCAGGGTGTCCCCCGTCACCTCGCCGGGGAGGAAGTTCATGGGCGGTGAGCCGATGAACCCGGCGACGAACAGGTTGACGGGCTGCTCGTACAGCGCGCGCGGGCTCGCGGCCTGCTGCAGCACGCCCTTCTTGAGCACCGCGACGCGGTCCCCCAGGGTCATGGCCTCGGTCTGGTCGTGCGTGACGTAGATCGTCGTGGTCCCCAGGCGCCGCTGCATGCGCGAGATCTCGGTGCGCATCTGCCCGCGCAGCTTCGCGTCGAGGTTCGACAGCGGCTCGTCGAACAGGAACGCACGCGCGTCGCGCACGATCGCCCGGCCCATGGCGACGCGCTGGCGCTGCCCGCCGGACAGGTTCGCAGGCTTGCGGTCCAGGTGCTCGCCGAGCTCGAGGGTCGAGGCGGCCCTCTCGACGCGCGCGCGGACCTCGTCCTCGGAGTAGCGCCCCTTCTCGAGCCGCAGCGGGAACGCGATGTTCTCGAAGACGCTCAGGTGCGGGTAGAGCGCGTAGTTCTGGAACACCATCGCGAGCTTGCGGTCGCGCGGCGCCTTGTCGTTGACGACGTCCCCGTCGATGGTGATCTCACCGTCGGTGATGTCCTCGAGCCCCACGACCATCCGCAGCAGCGTCGACTTCCCGCAGCCCGACGGGCCGACGAGGATGACGAACTCGCCGTCGTCGATGTCCAGGCTCACGTCGTTGACGGCCGGGTACCCGTCGCCGTACTTCTTCACGACGTGGCTCAGCGTGATGGCGGCCATGCGCACCTCCTGCGGGACGGACGGGTCAGCCCTTGACGGCGCCCTGGGTGAGGCCGGCGACGATCTGGCGCTGGAAGAGCAGCACGAGGACGACGACGGGGATGGTGACGATGACGGCGGCGGCGGAGATCGCGCCGGTGGGCTCCTCGAACTGCGAGGCGCCGGTGAAGAACGCGAGCGCCGCGGGCACGGGCCGCGCGGCCTCCGTCGACGTCAGGGAGATGCCGTAGACGAAGTCGTTCCACGCGAGGAAGAACGCGATGATCGCGGTCGTCGCGACGCCCGGGCCGGCGAGCGGGACGATGACCTTGCGGAACGCCTGCGCGGTCGTCGCACCGTCGACCTGCGCGGCCTGCTCCATCTCCCAGGGGATCTCGCGGAAGAACGCCGTGAGGGTCCAGATCGACAGCGGCAGCGTGATCGACAGGTACGGGATGACGAGGCCGGCCCACGTGTCGAACAGCCCGATGCTGCGCCAGATGTTGAACAGCGGCGTGACGATCGAGATGACGGGGAACATCGAGACGCCGAGCGACAGGCCCAGCACGAACGCCTTGCCGGGGAAGTCGAGGCGCGCCACGGCGTACGCGCACAGCGCCGCGAGGACGACCGCGATGCCGGTGGCGATCAGGCAGATCCCGACCGAGTTGCGCAGCGCCGGCAGGAACAGCTCGGATGCCTGGCCGGTGAGGATGAGCTGGTAGTTCTCCCACGTGACGCGCGTCGGCAGGAACGCGCCGTTGTCGAGGTCGGACGGCGCCTTGAGGGACAGCGACACGATCCACGCGACCGGGAACAGGCAGTACACGATGATCGCGAGGCCACCGACCCACCACCAGACCTTCGCGCGCGTGCTCATCGTCCCGCCCTCGTCGACGCCGCCAGGTTGACCTTGAACCCCTTGACGAACAGCAGGGCGATCAGCGCGACGGCGATCGTCAGCAGGACCGACACGGCCGAGCCGATGCCGATCTCGAGACGCTGGATGGTCTGCCGGTACGCGAGGAACGCGACGGACTCGGTGCCCGCGGCGCCGTTCGTCATGATGAAGATGTTGTCGAAGATGCGGAACGCGTCGAGCGTGCGGAACAGCAGCGCGACCATGATCGCGGCCTTCATGTTCGGGATCGTCACGCGCCACATGCGCTGCCAGGCCGTCGCCCCGTCGACCTTCGCGGCCTCCTGCAGCTCGCCCGGCACCTGCGCGAGGCCGGACAGCAGGAGCAGCGAGATGAACGGCGTCGTCTTCCAGATCTCCGACAGGCTGATGACGGCGAATGCCGGCCCGAACGACGCGAACCAGTCGAGGTCGTCGCGCACGAACGGCAGCCACGCGTTCATGAAGCCGCTGGTCAGGTCGAACATGAACCGGAACGCGAACGCCGAGACGACCGTGATGATCGCGTACGGGATGAGGATCGCGGTGCGCAGCGCGGGTCGCAGCGTGCCGAGCGCGTGGTTCATGACGAGCGCGAGCGCGAAGCCGAGGACGAGCTCGACCGCCACCGTCACGACCGTGACCAGAACGGTCACGCCGAGCGCCCGCCACCAGATCGGGTCGGTGAGGATGAGCCCGAAGTTGCCGAGCCCCACGAAGTGCCGGGCGTCGGGGTTGGTGAGCCGGAAGCTGAACAGCGAGTCCCACACGGCCTGCAGGATCGGGTACCCGACGATCGCGACGAGCACGACGATCGCGGGTGCGCACAGCAGGATCCCGAGGCGGGCCTCCTGGCGGGCGCGGTCGGAGCGGGCCGGGCGCCGGGAGGCTGCGCGGCGCGCGGCGGGTGCACGGGTCGTGGTGGTCACAGCAGCGCCTCCCCGCGCAGCACGGCGGTGATGAGCTCGTCGGAGCGCCGCGGCGTCGTGTCGGGCGACACCGACCGTGGCGGGTGCCACGTGCGCTGCAGGCTCGAGGACACCTCGTTGTAGAAGGGCGTCTGCGGGCGCGGTGCGGCGTTCTGCAGCGACTCGCGGATGGCGTCCGCCATGGGGAACGTCTCCTGGACCTCGGGGTCGTCGAACGCGACGAGCGACGAGGGCGGGTTGCCGTCGGACAGGAAGTAGGACGCCTGCTTGTCGGGCGACACGATGCACTGCGCCGCCTCGTACGCGAGGTCGACGTGCGCGCTGAACGCCCCGACGCCCAGGTTGATCCCGCCGTACGGCGGGCGGGACTGCTCGCCCTCGACCGCCTGCGGGTACATCGCCCACCCGTAGTCGTCGACGACCGACGGGTCGAGCGTGCCCCCCTCGACGGCGCTGTTCGCGCGCTGCCAGACGAACGGCCAGTTGACCATGAACCCGGCCGAGTCCCCCTCGAACATCGACGCGTTGATGTCCTCGGTCGCGTTCGCGAACTGCGGTCCGCCGACGCCCGCGTCTGCGAGCGCGCGGATGATCTCGGCGGCCCGTCGCCCGGCGTCCGAGTCGAGGTCGGTGACGACCTCGTCGGGCTCCGTCACCTCGGGGTTCTCCAGGACGTGCCCGCCCGCGGACTCCACGAGCGCGTTGACCCACACCGTGAGCGACTCGGCACGCACGCCCTGCACGGCGACCGTCACGCCCTGGTCGGCGGCGGCCTCGACGATCTGGTCCCACGTGACGGGCTGCGTCATGTCGAGCCCCGCCGCCTCGGCGACCGACGTGCGGTACCAGAGCAGCTGCGTGTTCGCCCAGAACGGGACGGTGACGAGCTCGTCGGCGTACGTCGCACCCGCGACGGCGCCCTCCGCGACGTCCTGCGTGACGGCGTCCGCGACGTCCTCGGGCACGGGCGCGAGGAAGCCCGCGTTGGCGAACTCGGGGATGTACGGCGGGTCGATGCTCATGAGGTCGATCGACGTGTCGTTCGCCGCGAGCCGGCGCACGAGCTGCTCGCGCTGGCTCGGTGCGTCGCGCGGCAGCAGCACGGTCCGCAGCCGGTAGGCGCCGTCGGACTCGTCGGTGCACTCCGCGGCGATGCGCGCCTGCCCGCCGGAGTCCGGGTTGATGTACCAGAGCAGCTCGGGCGGGCCGTCGGGCGCCGACGAGCACGCGGCCAGCGGGGCCGCCAGGGCCAGGGCGAGCATCGCCGCTCGTCGTCGCACGGTGTCCCGACCTCTCACGTCGTCGGAAGGAGTCGGCAACATCCGACTACGGGAAGCGCGCGCCCGCCACCGGAACGGGTCGGCGGACCTCGGCGCGTGCGGTGGAAGGATGGGCCCATGACTTCCACCACCGGTCCCGACGCCGCGGCTGGCCCCGACGGCGGCACCACACCCGAGTACCGCATCGAGCACGACACCATGGGCGAGGTGCGCGTCCCCGCCGGCGCGCTGTACCGCGCGCAGACCCAGCGGGCGGTCGAGAACTTCCCCATCTCCGGCAGCACGCTCGAGCGGGGGCACATCGAGGCGCTGGCGCGCGTCAAGAAGGCCGCCGCGCGCGCGAACGCCGAGCTGGGCGTCCTCCCGCAGGACGTCGCGGACGCGATCGTCGCCGCCGCGGACGAGGTCGCGACGGGTGCGCACGACGCGCACTTCCCGGTCGACGTCTACCAGACGGGCTCGGGCACGAGCTCGAACATGAACACCAACGAGGTCCTCGCGACGCTCGCGACGCGCCTGCTGGGCCGCGACGTGCACCCGAACGACCACGTCAACGCGTCGCAGTCGTCGAACGACGTGTTCCCGACGTCGGTGCACGTGGCCGCGACCGCGGGCGTCGTGCGCGACCTCGTCCCCGCGCTCGAGCACCTCGCCGCCGCGCTGGAGGACAAGGCCGAGGCGTGGCGCGAGGTCGTGAAGTCGGGCCGGACGCACCTGATGGACGCGACCCCCGTGACGCTCGGGCAGGAGTTCGGCGGGTACGCGGCGGCCGTCCGCTACGGCGTCGAGCGTCTGCAGGCCGCACTCCCCCGCGCCGCCGAGGTGCCGCTCGGCGGGACCGCGGTCGGCACCGGCATCAACACCCCCGCGGGCTTCCCGCAGCGGGTCATCGCGCTGCTGGTCGAGGACACGGGTCTGCCGCTGACGGAGGCGCGCGACCACTTCGAGGCGCAGTCGTCGCGGGACGGGCTCGTCGAGCTGTCCGGTGCGCTGCGCACGATCGCCGTGAGCCTGACGAAGATCTGCAACGACCTGCGCTGGATGGGCTCGGGCCCGAACACGGGCCTGGCCGAGATCGCGCTGCCCGACCTGCAGCCCGGCTCGTCGATCATGCCCGGCAAGGTCAACCCGGTCGTCCCCGAGGCCGTCCTCATGGTCGCCTCGCGCGTCGTCGGCAACGACGCGACGGTCGCGTGGGCGGGCGCGTCGGGCACGTTCGAGCTGAACGTGCAGATCCCCGTCATCGCGTCCGCCGTGCTCGAGTCGGTGCGCCTGCTCGCGAACGCGTCGCGCGTGCTCGCGGACCGGACCGTCGCGGGGACGACGCCGAACACCGAGCGCGCCCGCGCGCTCGCGGAGTCGTCCCCGTCGATCGTCACGCCGCTGAACCGCGTCATCGGGTACGAGAACGCCGCGAAGATCGCCAAGCACGCCGTCAAGGCGGGTGTCACGATCCGCCAGGCGACGCTCGACCTGGGCTTCGTCGAGCGCGGTGAGCTGACGGTCGAGCAGCTCGACGGTGCGCTCGACGTGCTCGCGATGACCCGTCCGCCGCAGGCCTGAGCCTCGGCGCACCCCGGGCCCGGTGGGGGCGGTCGACGGACCGTCCCCGCCGGGCCCGACACGTTTCGTCACCGATCCGTGACGTGGAATCGTTCCCACGCCGCGCACCGCCCGCCTAGCATCGCGGGGTCCGGCCACGTCGTGCCGGGGACGCGACGGTGCGGAGGTGGTCCGGTGGGGTGGCGGACCCGCGTGATCCTGGGACGGCTGCGCGACCAGGCGACGGTCGTCGCGACCGTCCTGCTCGTCACCCTGACCTCGACGACGCTCGTCGGCACGTTCGCGTCGCTGCTCGACGTGACGACGAACGACGCCGTCGACGCCGCCCTGTCCCGCCTGCCCGACGACGCCGTCGCCGTCGAGGTGTCCGTGCGCGTCAACAAGCAGGACACGCAGGCCGCGCTCGACGCCGCCGACGACGCGCTGTCGAGCGTCCTGGGTGACATCTCCTCGGCGCGCTCGACGTGGTTGACGGGCCGCCTGTTCCTGCTCCCCGGCACCGACGGCGCCGTCCCGCCGATGGGCTACCTCGCGAGCACGCCCCTGGTGCCCGACGAGGCCGAGCTCGTGTCCGGCACCTGGCCGGACGACGTGCGCGACGGCAGCCGCGTCCCCGTCAACGTGCCCGACGCCGCGGCACGGGCCTACGGCTGGGACGTCGGCACCGAGGTGCCGGTGCGTGCGGTGTCGGCGGCGACGACCGAGACGTGGGTCGTCGTCGGGACCCACACGCTGACCGGCGGGCCGTCGCTGTGGCAGCGCGACGTGCTCGACGGCGCGGGGCACGACCCGGGCTTCCCGGTGCCCGGCACGATGGGCCGGCTGACGACCGACGCGTGGGGCCCCTTCCTCGTCGCGCCCGGCTCGCTCCTGGGGACGGGCACGGTCGACCAGGCGCACGTCATCGCGGTGCCCGACCTCGTCGGCGCGCCGCGCGGGGCGCTCGCCGCGCTGCGCGCCGCGCTCGACGACGGCCAGGTGACCCTGACGGACCGGCTGTCGCAGGCCGACGTGAGCGGGGTCCTGCGCACGCAGGCCACGACGACCATCGACGCGGCGTGGCGCGAGCTCGCGGTCACGCGCATCGGCGTGGTCGTCGTGGGGCTGCTGCTCGTGGTGCTGTCGACCACGGTCATGCTGCTCGCGGCCCGGCTGCTGGGCGAGCGGCGCGCCACCGAGGGCGAGCTGTTCGCCGCGCGCGGCGCGTCCCCCGCCCAGCTGCGC
>JAFAEH010000133.1 GCA_023424135.1 Actinomycetes bacterium
CGGTACACGCCCGCGAGCTCGGCACCCCGATGCGGCAGCGTGCGCAGCGCGTGCTCGCCGACCAGCTGGGCCGTCACCGGTGCGCACCCCGCGGTGGTCCCGTGCAGCGCCGCCACGGCCGCCCGCAGCGGCGCCGGCGAGACCAGCGCCCCGGCCCGCAGCCCCGTCATCGAGTACGTCTTGGAGAACGTCCGCGCCGCCAGCACGACGTCGTGCCCGCCGTCGGCGAGCGGGCTGGGCGCGCGTCCGCCCGCCAGCACGACCGACTCGTACGCCTCGTCGGACAGCACGTACGCGCCGTGCCGACGGGCGAGCGCGACCAGGTCCCGCAGCACGTCCGCGGGCGCGAGCGCACCCGTGGGGTTCGACGGGGAGTTGACGACGACGAGGCGCGCCCCGGCCGCCAGGCCGTGCGCGACGTCGTCGAGGTCGACGAAGCCGTCGCCCCCGGGCAGCTGGCGGTACGTCAGGACGGGGATGCCGAGCGCCGTGGCGAGCACGCGGTAGTTGGGCCACGCGGGGTCCGGCACGAGGACGGGCCCGGGCGTCGTCGCCCCCGCCGCGCAGACCGCGGCCAGCGCGACGGCCACCGCGCCCGTGCCACCCAGCGTCACCACCACGTCGTCGACGGGCGGCGCCCAGCCGGTGGACGCCGCGACGTCCTCGACGAGCGCCTCCCGCAGGGACGCCAGGCCGAGCTTGGGGGTGTAGCCGGTGCGGCCCGCGCGCAACGACTCGACGGCGACGTCGACCAGCGAGGGCGGCAGCGGCTGGTCCGGCTCGCCGATCGACAGGTCGACCTCGTCGGCGCCGACGGCGCCCGCCATCATGCGCGCGACCGCGCTGTCGGTCGTGGCGTCCGTCGCCGTGGTGGTGCGCACGGGGTGCTCCTTCTCGTCGCCGGGCGCGACG
This sequence comes from Actinomycetes bacterium, assembly GCA_023424135.1. Classification (GTDB taxonomy): domain Bacteria; phylum Actinomycetota; class Actinomycetes; order Actinomycetales; family Cellulomonadaceae; genus Cellulomonas. Next base: position 913 of record JAFAEH010000133.1, read on the forward strand.
GGCTCGTCGCGGCGGATCGGCCGGGGTCGGTGCCCGCCGTGCGTCGTTCGTGTGTCGACGCCGGTCCCCGGACGGCACCGCCGGGCCCTGCCCAGCCATCGTAGGAAGCGCTCCGTGTCGGGAACGTGTCGGTCTGGCGCCGCGGAAACGCCCCGCCCTCGCGGGCGCAACGTCCCCGCAACACACGAGGCGTGCCATGGGTCCCAGCCCGGGCCGCACCCCCACCGCCGGCCCGCCCGACCCCCGATCGGAGCCACCATGGTCATCCGCCGCCGCGCGATCGCCGCCCCGGCCGTCGTCCTGCTCGCCGCGCTGTCCGCCTGCACGTCGTCCTCCTCGGCCGCACCCGACGAGGACACCGACCCGTCGCAGGCCGCGACGATCGTCGCGGCGGCGGACCCGTCGCTGCTGCCGTACAACTTCCTCGGCGAGGACGGGTCGACGTGGGAGGGCCTGAACGTCGAGCTCGCCGCACTGCTGTCCGCCGAGCTGGGCGAGACCATCGTGTTCGAGTCCGCGGGCTTCGACACGATCATCCCGGGCCTGACGTCCGGGCGGTACGACGTCGCGCTCACGGGCATGTTCGACACCAAGGAGCGCCAGAAGACGGTCGACTTCGTCGACTACCTGCTCGCCAAGAACGACTTCCTCACGCGCGGCGACTTCCGTGACGTCGCGTCGATGGACGACCTGTGCGGCGAGGTCGTCGGCATCCCCGGCGGCGCGCTCGAGGCGGATCTGCTGGCCGAGGCGTCGACCGCGTGCACCGACGCGGGCGACGCCGCGATCTCGGTGCAGGAGTTCGCGGACCTCGACGCGACGATCCTCGCGCTGACGTCCGGCCGCATCGACGTCGCACCCAACGACTCGGCGGCCAACGCGTACGTCGTCGCGCACAACCCGGCCGACCTCAAGGTGTCCGGCGAGTACCTCGCCGAGGGGTACTTCGCCGCCGGGTTCGCGAAGGACAGCGAGCTCACCGAGCGGTTCGAGGACGCCGTCGCGGCCGTCATCGAGTCCGGCGCCTACGGCGACCTGCTCGAGAGCTGGGGCATCGCCGACCGCGCCATGGACGCGCCGATCGTCAACGGCTCGCCGTTCTGATGACCGACCAGCTGCGCTACGAGCGGCTGGCCGTCGAGGACCTCGTCGTCGCGCCCCGCAGCCGCCCCTGGCGGTGGGTGGGGCGCGCGGCGGTGGTCGTCGTCGTCCTGACGCTCGCGACGTCGTTCGTCACGAACCCGAACTACCGCTGGGACGTCGTCGCGACGTACCTGCTCGACGCGCGCATCCTGGCGGGGCTGCGCACGACGCTGCTGCTCACGGCCGTCGGCATGGTGCTGGCCGCGGCGCTGGGGCTGACGCTCGCGACGATGCGCATGTCGTCGAGCCACCTGGTGTCCGGCACCGCGGGGGCGTACGTGTGGTTCTTCCGCGGCACGCCCGTGCTGGTGCAGCTGATCCTCTGGTACAACCTCGCGATCCTCGTGCCGCAGGTGCGCATCGGGCTGCCGTTCGGCGGGCCCACGCTGTGGGAGGCGTCGACCAACGACCTCATCACGCCGTGGACCGCGGCGATCCTCGGCCTGGCGCTCAACGAGGCCGCGTACCTGGCCGAGATCATCCGGTCCGGCATCACGTCCGTCGACCGCGGTCAGTCGGAGGCCGCGCAGGCCCTCGGCCTCGGCCGCGTCGCGACGTTCCGGCGGATCGTCATGCCGCAGGCGCTGCGCGTGATCGTCCCACCCGCCTCGAACGAGGCCATCGGGCTGCTGAAGTACTCGTCCGTCGTGTCGGTCATCGCGCTGCCCGAGCTCCTGTACTCGGGCCAGCTCATCTACGCACGGACCTACGAGACGATCCCCGTCCTCATCGTCGTGAGCATCTGGTACCTCGTCGTCGTCACCGCGCTGACCGCGGTCGAGCACCGCCTCGAGCGGCGCCTCGGCGTGGGCTTCCGCAGCGGCGTCGACGCCCGACCCGGGAGGTGGAGCCGATGGCTGGCCCCGCAGCGATGACCGAGCCGCTGGTGCGGCTGCGCGGCATCCGCAAGTCGTTCGGCGAGCACGAGGTCCTGCACGGCGTCGACCTCGACGTCGACGCGGGTGAGGTGCTGTGCCTCATCGGCGCCTCCGGCTCCGGCAAGTCGACGCTGCTGCGGTGCGTCAACCACCTGGAGCGGCCCGACGCCGGCCGGGTCGTCGTGGCCGGTGAGCTCATCGGGTACCGCGAGCGCGGCGGCATGCTGCACGAGCTGCCGCACAAGGCGCTCGGCGCGCAGCGCGCCGACATCGGCATGGTGTTCCAGCACTTCAACCTGTTCCCGCACCTGACGGTGCTGCAGAACGTGGTCGAGGCGCCCGTGCGCGTGCGCGGCTACAGCAAGGACGCCGCACGCGCGACGGCGATGGACCTGCTCACACGCGTCGGCATGGTGCACAAGGCCGATGCGTACCCGCGGCACCTGTCGGGCGGTCAGCAGCAGCGCGTGGCGATCGCGCGCGGGCTGGCGATGCGCCCCCGGGTCATGCTGTTCGACGAGCCGACGTCGGCCCTGGACCCCGAGCTCGTCGGCGAGGTGCTCGACGTGATGCGCTCGCTGGCCGCCGAGGGCATGACGATGGTCGTCGTCACGCACGAGATGGCGTTCGCGCGCGAGGTCGCCTCGCGCGTCGCGTTCATGGCGGACGGCCGGATCGTCGAGGTCGGGCCGCCCGCGCAGGTGCTGGGCGCGCCCGAGCACGAGCGCACGCGCGCGTTCCTGTCGAAGGTGCTGTGACCCGTGGGCCCGACCACCAGCCTCGAGCGCGTCCTGACCGCCCGCGACGTCGGCACGCTCACGCCGACCGTCGTGTGCGCCCAGGAGGGCTCGCTGCTGGGACACCTGCGCACGCGCGGCGCGCGGGGGTCGTGGCCGACGGGCGTGCACGGCGACCCCGTCTCGGCCGCGCACGCGACGAGCCTGCGCGACCCGCGGCTCGTCCTGGTCGGCGGTGCGTCGCTGTCCTGGGTCGTGCAGGCGGTGCGCACGCTGCGCCGGGTCGGCCCGCACCCCATCGCGGTGGCCGGCACCCCCGTGGACGCGGACGACGTGCTGACGCTGCTGTCGGCCGGTGCGAGCCTCGTCGTCGAGCCGACCGCGCACCCGCGCGAGCTCGTCGCGCGGCTCGTCGGCCTGGTCGCGTCCTCGGCCGGTGACGACGCGCGCGTGCGGTGGCTGCAGGCCGACGGCATGCGCCTGGACCTCGCCGCCCGGCGGTGCACGGTCGACGGCGCACCGGTGCCGCTGACGACGACGGAGTTCGAGCTGCTCGCGTTCCTCATGTCGCGCGGGCAGCAGGTCGTCCACCACCACGAGCTCATCGCGCACCTGTGGGGCTGGCGGCACGAGAACGCCGACAACACGCTGCGCCTGCACGTCGGCCGGCTGCGCCGCAAGCTCGGCGACCCGCCGCGCGCACCGCGCTGGGTCGCATCGGTCCGCGGGGCCGGCTACCAGTTCCTGCCCGCGGTCGCCGAGCTCGGCGAGGACCGCTCGGAGGAGCGCCTGCGCCAGCAGGTCGCCCTGCTCAACGCGCAGTCCGACGCGCTGCGCGCGCTCGTCGACACCGTGCTCGCCGCGAGCGACGTCGTCTCGGTCGCCCAGACGGTGGTGCAGTGGGCGGTCGCGCGGGGGTTCGGCGACGCGGCGACCGTGTTCCGCCTCGACGTCGCGGCCGACGGTGCTGCGCGCTCGACGCTCGTCGCGAGCGCCGGCATGTCGGCCCGGTGGCGGCAGTCCGTCGCGACGGGCCACCCGGTCGCGGCCGGGTTCATGGGGTCGCACGTGTACACGAGCGGTGAGCCGGTCCAGCTCAGCGACCTGACGCGCTGGGCCAAGCGGTTCCCCGTCACGGCCCGCATGTCCTCGGCCGAGGACCTGCACGCGTGCCTGCTGTTCCCGCTGCACGTCGACGGCCGCGTGTGGGGCGACCTCGCGTTCGTCTCCCGGACCGAGCGCGCGTTCACGCCCGCCCGCAGCGCGTACCTGCGGAGCGTCGCGGGCGTCGTGTCGCTCGCGCTCGGGGCGCACGCGGCGACGACGGGAGGGCCGGACGGTGCGTGAGCTCACGGGTGTCGAGCACCTCGACGCCGCCGCGCTCGTCGCCGCGGCGGGTGCGGCGCTGGTCGACCTCGGCCGCGGCGACGCGACGCAGGCGACGACGCAGCGCCTGCCCGGACCGGACGGCGGGTTCTTCCTCTCGCTGGCGGCGACCCTGCCGCGGCGCGGTGTCGCGGTCGCCAAGTGGGCGTCGTACGCGCCGGGAGCGCCGGGTGAGCCGGGCGTGTCCCGGTCGACCCTGCTGGTGTCGAGCACGCGCACGGGCGCCGTGCTGGGTGCGCTCACGGGCACGGGGGCGACGCACCTGCGGACGGCCGCGAGCGCCGCGGCCGTCGTCGCCGCGCTGCACCCGCGCGCCGGGCGGTTCGTGCTGATCGGCTTCGGTGCGACGAACCGCGCGGTGCTCGACCTCCTGGTCCGCACGCACCGCGTGCCGGACGACCTGCGCGTCCTCGTGCGCACGGACGCCTCGGCCGACCGGGCCGCGGAGCACCTGCGGGCGGCGGGCGTCAGCACGGCGCGCACGGGGACGGAACCGGCGCTCGTCGCCGGTGCGGACGTCGCGGTCTCGGCCACCGGGTCGCCCGTCGCGGTCGCCGACGTCGCGGAC
>JAFAEH010000171.1 GCA_023424135.1 Actinomycetes bacterium
CTGGTCACATAAGTGACCAGTGCGCGGGGGTGGGGCGGTGAGATGTGACCAGTTGGTGCGTGGGCGTGGGCGCAGCTGTGCGGGTGCGGGGTGCGGGTGTGGCCGTGCGGCCCGGGGCAGGAGCGGGTTCGTGGAGGGGGCGCGTGACGTGCTAACGTTCTGCGGCGCGCGCGAGTGGCGGAACGGCAGACGCGCTGGCTTCAGGTGCCAGTGTCCGAAAGGGCGTGCGGGTTCAAATCCCGCCTCGCGCACAGAGGGGTGGTTCTGGAAAGAACCGCTCAGGTGGTACCGAAACTCCCGGTCAGGGTTCACTGGCCGGGAGTTTCGTGGTTCTGGGGGTGCCGGGGCCGGCTTCGGGGCGCTCGCGGACGGAGAGAAGCCCTGCCGAGGGGTGTCGGCAGGCCTTCTCGGGTCGGATTCGGCGCTGCGGGGCGGTTCGCGGGCAGGCTGACGCCGACGGGGTGGTGCGGCGTGCGTCCCGGTCGGGGGCCGGGCGATCAGACGACGGTGCTCAGGCGGCTACCCGCGGTACGGGCGGCGCCGGCCTTTCGTCCAGGTGTGGCGGTCCATCGGTTCGGTCGACGGTTCTTCGCCGAGCTCGACCTGCCACGGGTCCGGCTGGTACCGGGCGAGATGCCAGCCCCGGAGTCTCTCGATGTTGTGCGCGGCGAGCGTCACCGCCATCAGCAGGGTGGTCGCGACGAGGCCGGGGACGCGGAAGTACCCGCGGTTGACGTTGCGGACCTGGTAGCGCAGCTGGGCGTTGAGCCCTTCGATGAGGCTGCGCCGGTTGAAGGACAGCGCCCACCGGGTGGACTGCCAGGGCAAAGGCTGGCGGTCGCGCTCGAGGTCGGTGTCGCGCACGGTGACGGTTCTGCCGCACGCGCAGCTCCCGCCGCGCACGCACCGGGCGGTCGGCAGGTGGCGCCCGAGTCGCATGGACGCCGGGGTGTTCGGGCAGCGCAGGTGGCCGGCGAGGGCCGGGCCCTTCCACCGCTGGCTGCCGCGCTCGTCGCGACGACGGGCCAGCGGCGTGAACCGGAAGGCCTCCCGCTTGTCGAACAGCTCACGGGCGCGGGCCTTCTGGGTCGCGGTGTCGCCGATCTTCGGCGGCTCGAGCTGCCGTAGAGGATCGGGGAGCGCATCGGAGTACAGGGCACCGTCAATCCACAAGCTGCCGGTGATCGGACCGGGTCGAACGCCGCGCTGAGTGGAGTGCAGGTCCATCGTCACTGCGATGCCGCGCTCCCGCAGTGGCCGTGCGAGGTTCTCCGCACGGGACGTGGTGTAGCCGCGGTCGAGCAGGACCTCCTTGACGTGCCGCAGGGCATCGAGGATCCCGAGGGCTGCTCCGGCTCTGTCCTTGACCCCGGGGCGCATGGCGAGGCCTGCGGCCAACTGAGGCAGTGGGTCGCCGGCGGGTTCAGGTGCGTAGGTCGCAATGTGCGCCTCGTACCCGAAGTACAGCTCGGTCGGTCGCCGGTCGGTCCCGGTCCGCTTGGCCCACCGTGCATCGGGGTCGGCGGCTGGCGGATCGTCGGCGTCGGCTGCGGTGTTCTTGGTGCGTGCCCGGTAGGCGGACTCGACGTCCGTCCCGTCGATCGCCACGACGCCCGGTGGCGTCCACGCGGACGGGATGCTGGCCTGGACCAGCCCCGTGGCGACCTCGTCGAGGCTCGCCGGAGCGAAGGGACAGCCCTCGGGACACTCGTCGACCTCGCCGGTCTCCGGGTCCGCGGTCAGTTCGTGGTCGTGGGGGACGAAGAAGCCCACGCCCAAGGCGTCCTCCAGGGCGTGGAACCCCGACAGCACGGGTCGGTACCGGATCACGGTCCTGGGCGGGAAGCCCAGCGCGAACCTGTCGCTGGGCGACGCCGACAGCAGGGTGCGGGTGACACCGGTGAGGGTGAATGATGTCGGGCTGCTCAGAGCATGCAGGAACATCCCCGCCGCGACGGCGTCCAACGGGTAGGCGCGGTGGCGGCCGACCGTGCGCGTCCGGGCCTTGACGAGCCGGGAGACCAGGTCGCTCTCGGCCCAGGCTCGAGCGCGTCGGACCTTCTGCGCGGACGTCAGCGGAGGCGGGGTGTTGATGACACGGCTCAGGCCGGTGGACGTCATCAAGGGCCGGGACTGCCCGGCGCGGTGGGCGTTCATCGCCGCACCATCGAGGCGAACACCTCGTGCTCGGGCAGCGGGGTCATGAACGGCATCACGTAGCCGAAGGTCTTCGAGGAGGTGACGCCGGCAAGCTGGGCGAGCGCGCCGAGGTGAACGCCGTGCTCGAGGTGCTCCTTGACCCAGGTGACGCGCAGGCGGCTCAGGCGCAGCGGCGGGCAGTCCGGTGGGAGCTCGAGGTACTGCATGAGCCTGGACAGTCGCGAACGGTCCCAATCGGCGGCGACGAAGCTCAGCAGCAAGGACCCCGGATCCTCTTCCCTGATGCGCTGCAGGGTGCCGTCGTGCGGCGGGCTGATCGGGACGGTGCGGGCCAACTTGCCGGGTACGGCCAGACAGAGGTGGCCGTGGCGCTCGACGAGGTTCTCGGTCGTGACGTGCCAGATCTCGCGCGGGTAGAGCCCGGCGCCGAGACCTAGTGCGAGGAACGCCTGCATCCGACGCTGCTGCAGGGGCGTGCGCTGCTGGCTGGCGACCTCCAGCAGCCGGACCACTTCGGCCGCGGTGTAGGGGACGATTCGCTGGTTGGCGCGCAGCCGCTCCTCGGGCGGTTCCCATGGCGCCTTCGTCGTCACGGCTGCGCCGAAGCGGCGCAGGTCCGAGCGTCGCGTGGCCCGCGAGGGCTCGGCGAGGTGGGTGCAGCCGACCTGGATGTACCGGCTGACCACGTCCGGGGTGAAGACCTGCTCGCGGTCCAGCGGGAGCCCTTCGCGGTGCGCCCACACGAGGAACTGCGACAGCGTCCGCATCGCCTCCACGGCTCTGCGGTCATCGACGGGGTGCACGTCCACGGCGACGGCGCGCGCGAACTCGGCGACCGGTGCCCAGTCCTCCTGGCGAAGCGCCTTGGGGATGTAGCCGGCCACGGCCTGCGCAGGGGTGAGCGGGCCGGCGGCGTGTCGGTTGACGGGAGTAGTTCTGGAATCTGAAGATGGGCGCACGAAAGCTCCTCATGTCGTGTGACGGTCTTTCGATCAGCGGCTGCAACCGCTGTGAAGGCGATCGGGCTGGGATCCCACTCCCGGCCTTTCGCGTGTCAGAGGATCGGCGCCCTGCGCCGAGCGGCTCAGGCCATGCCGTCCCCGGCGTCGTCGGCGAGGGCGGCAGCCAGGAGGTCTGAGGCGATGGCGCTGACAGGACGCTCCGCGGCGCGGGCGCGCGGGAACAGCGGGCCGGCCACAGCGGCGGGCATGCGGATCTCCACCCGCACGAGCTCGTGGGGCTTCAGGTCACGGGAGCGCGACGGCGGCCGGCCGGATCGGGCCGGTGCTACGTGGACTGCGATGCCTGGATCGTTCATGTCACCTACTTCTGATGTCGGCCTGGCCTGTGTGCGAGGTACTTCTCAAGCCCTGGTCAGGGGTCGCACGGCTGGTCAGACCGTCAGAAGTTCGGTGTGGAGCTCTGCAATCGGTGTCGAGCTATGTAGTTGTCCCTCCGCGCCACAGGCAGATCGCCCAAGAAGTGACTCGGCTTGCCGCACCGCGGTACGGGGCCGTGCTTGCACGCTAGCGCGGCTGGGGCGAGCTCCACGGGCGCCACGCCGTTTAGTGGCTCTTCCCAGTTGAGGGTGTAGTTCGCGGCCAGGTGCGCGGGGAGCGGTCGGCGCGTCGGTGCCCGGGTAGAGGTCGAGGTCTCCCGAGGATGGAAGTTCTCACGCCGCCATCCAGGAAGACCTCGACATGCCTGACGCTACCTTCGCGACCCCTGACCTGACGACGTTCTGCCGCCTCGACGAACTCGGTCTGGTCGTGGTCGGCCAGCACCTGGAACCTGACCGGGCGGTGCTGGCCTGCCGGGTCGCAGATGACCCAGCAGGGCTGGACCGGTGGTGCCGGGCGTGCGGCTGCGAGGGCAGAGCACGGGACACTGTCACCCGCCGTCTGGCGCACGAGCCGCTGGGTTGGCGCCCGACGACGCTGCTGGTCAGGATCCGCCGCTACAGGTGCACCGGCTGCGGGCACGTGTGGCGTCAGGACACCGGCCGCGCCGCCGAGCCACGTGCCAAGTTGTCCCGGACCGCGCTGCGCTGGGCTCTGGTAGGGCTCGTTTGCCAGCACCTGACCGTCGCTCGCCTCGCCCAGGCTCTGGCGGTGTCCTGGGACACCGCCAACGACGCCGTCCTGGCCGAAGGCAAGCGCGTCCTGCTGGACGACCCGGCCCGCTTCGACGGCGTGAAGGTCATCGGCGTCGATGAGCACGTCTGGCGCCACACCCGCCGCGGGGACAAGTTCGTCACGGTCGTCATCGACCTCACCCCCGTCCGCGACAGGACCGGCCCGTCGCGGCTACTGGCCATGGTCGAGGGCCGCTCGAAGCAGGCGTTCAAGACCTGGCTCTCCGAGCGGCCAAGGGCCTGGCGCGACGGCCTGGAGGTCGTGGCCATGGACGGCTTCACCGGCTTCAAGACCGCGACCACCGAAGAACTACCCGAGGCGGTCGCGGTGATGGACCCCTTCCACGTCGTGCGTCTGGCCGGCGACGCCCTGGACCGTTGCCGACGCCGGGTCCAGCAGGACCTGCACGGGCACCGCGGACGCAAGAACGACCCCCTCTACCGCGCTCGACGGACCCTGCACACCGGCCACGACCTGCTCACCGATCGACAACGGCAACGCCTGACCGCACTGTTCGAGAACGAGGAACACGTCCAGGTCGAGGCCACCTGGGGCATCTACCAGCGCATGATCGGCGCCTACCGCGAGCCCGACCGCAACCGCGGCAAGCAGCTCATGACCACGCTGATCGAGTCAGTCACCACCGGCGTCCCGACCGCCCTGACCGAGCTCCGCACGCTCGGGCGGACCCTGAAGAAGCGCGCCGCCGACGTCCTGGCCTACTTCGAGCGCCCCGGCACCAGCAACGGCCCGACCGAGGCGATGAACGGTCGCCTCGAGCACCTGCGCGGCTCGGCCCTCGGGTTCCGCAACCTGACCAACTACATCGCCAGGGGCCTGCTCGAGACCGGCGGCTTCAGGCCGCGACTACACCCTGGATCGGGATGAGCCCGATTCCCCTTCAAGAGGCCAGGTCCGGGCTCGACTCGGCTCACTGGACCACCGTGAGAGTCTGCGAACCAGGCCCACAGCACCGCCGCTCCGGACGGCTCTGCAACTACTCGACGCACTCCGACCTGCAAGAGCGCGCGGCGAGGCCGGTGACGCGCCTGCCTGCTCCCCCTGGTCGGTGGGCCACCTCGCCCGTCTGGCG
>JAFAEH010000232.1 GCA_023424135.1 Actinomycetes bacterium
CACGACGACGGCGGCCGCGGCTGCGGCTGCGGACACCAGGACGCTCCGGCGGGTCCGTGCCGCGCGCACACCCGCACGCGCCCGCGCCAGCGGAGCGTCGGTGGGGGTGCCCGCGAGGGACGCCGCACGCTGGACGTCGGCCGCGTGCAGCACGTCGGCCAGGTCGTGGAGTCGCTCAGCCACGGCGGTCCTCCTCGGTGGGGACGAGGTGCACGGACACCGCGTCGGCGGGCTGGGGCGGGGGGACGTCGAGCAGCGCGGACAGTGCGCGCACGCCGTCGGACGTGTACCTCTTGACCGCGCCGTCGGACAGGCGCAGCACAGCCGCGGTCTCCCGCACCGACAGGTCCTCGACGTGCCGCAGGACGACGCACGCGCGCTCGCGCGGGGGCAGCGTCGCCAGGGCCGCCTCGACCTCGTCGGCGAGGCGGTGCCCGCCCTCGGACGGGTCCGGCGCGACCGCCGCGGGCCGCGCCGCGAGCCGCACCGTCGCGTCCTTCTCCCGCCCGCGGCGGCGCACCTGGTCCAGGAAGCGCGTCGTCAGGGCCCGGCGCACGTACTGCTCGGCCTGCGGCACGCTGTCGAACCGGGCACGCCCCGCGAACGTCGCGACGAGCGCGTCCTGCACGAGGTCCTGCGCCGCGACCGGGTCGCGCAGCAGCATGCGGGCCCGGGCGAGCAGCGCCGGGTAGCGGTCGCGGACCAGGGCGTCGAGCACGTCGTCGGAGCGGCGCGTCACGTGGGCGCTCCCGTGCGGGTCGTCGTCACAGCCGGAACAACGCCGGCGGCGACGGGACGGTTGGGTGCGCCCGCGCGTGCGCCCCCGGACGGCGCGGGCCACACCCGCACCGCGCGCCGCGCGCAGGGCAGGTGGCAGGTCAGGCGTCGCGCTGCGCCCACCACGCGAGCAGCACCTCGCGCGCGCGGTCCTGCCCGAGCGGGCCGTGCTCCATACGCTGCTCGAGCAGGTACCGGTACGCCTCGCCGACGACGCGCCCCGGCGGGATCGCGAGGATCTCCATGATCTGCGTGCCGTCGAGGTCGGGGCGGATCGCCGCGAGCTCCTCGGCCTCCGCGAGCACGTCGATGCGCTTCTCGAGGTCGTCGTACGCGTCCGACAGGCGCTTGGCCTTGCGCTGGTTGCGCGTCGTGCAGTCGGAGCGGGTCAGGCGGTGCAGGCGCTGCAGCAGCGGGCCGGCGTCGGTGACGTAGCGGCGCACGGCCGAGTCGGTCCACTCCCCCTCGCCGTACCCGTGGAACCGCAGGTGCAGCTCAGTGAGGCGCGCGACGTCCTGCACGGTCTGCTTGTCGAAGCGCAGGGCCTTGAGCCGCTTGGCGACCATCTTCGCGCCGACGACCTCGTGGTGGTGGAAGCTCACGCCGCCGCCGGCCTCGAACCGGCGCGTGCGGGGCTTGCCGATGTCGTGCAGCAGGGCCGCCAGACGCAGCGTGAGGTCGGGTCCGGGGACGGCACCGTCGGCGCCGGTCTCCAGGGCGATCGCGCGCTCCAGGACGGACAGCGAGTGCTGGTAGACGTCCTTGTGGCGGTGGTGCTCGTCGATCTCCAGGCGTAGCGCGGGCAGCTCGGGCAGGACGTGGTCGGCCAGACCCGTCTCGACGAGGACCTCGAGACCCGCGCGCGGGTGCGGTGCGAGCAGCAGCTTCGTGAGCTCGTCGCGCACGCGCTCGGCCGAGACGATGCCGATGCGCGCCGCCATGTCGACGATCGCGGCGCGCGCGTCGTCGTCGATCCGGAACCCGAGCTGGGCGACGAACCGTGCCGCGCGCATCATCCGCAGCGGGTCGTCGTCGAACGAGCGGCGCGGGTCGACGGGGGTGCGCAGGACACCGCGCGCGAGGTCCCCGAGCCCGTCGAACGGGTCGACGAACACCAGGTCAGGCACGCGCACCGCCATCGCGTTGACCGTGAAGTCGCGCCGCGACAGGTCCCCCTCGAGGGTGTCGCCGAACTGCACGAGCGGCTTGCGGGACGTCGGGTCGTACGCGTCGGTCCGGTACGTCGTGACCTCGACGACGACGTCCTCGTGCGCACCGCGCCGGCCCGCGAACCGCCGGGCGCCGACGGTGCCGAACTCGCGCCCGATGTCCCAGTGCGCGTCGCCCCACGCGGCGAGCAGCGGCTCGGCCTCGTCGGGCGTCGCCGACGTCGTCAGGTCCAGGTCGTGGCTGGGCCGGCCGAGGAACGCGTCGCGCACCGGTCCGCCGACGAGCGCGAGCTCGAAGCCCGCGTCGCGGAACCGCGTGCCCAGGTCGAGCGCGTCGGGCGCCATCGCCGCGAGGGACCCGAGGGCGCGGCGGCGCAGCTGCTGCACGGCCGCGGCATCGGCGGGGTCGGTGAGGGAGGCGTCGGGCACCGGACAAGCCTGCCAGAGGTCACCGGCACCCCCGGGGCACGTGACCGCCGGATGGTCGCGACGTGACCAGCACGTGGCACAGGGATGACCGCTCCGGGGCGCACGCCCCGAACCGGTCAGAGGAAGTCGTTACAGTGTCGGCATGTCCACCGCCGCCCACCCGCCCGGTCACGGGCGTGTGCCGGCGCCCCCCGGTGGCCACCCCCTGCGCATCGACCCCGCCCGTACCGCGCCGCGTCAGCACGCCGTCCCGCTGCGCGTCGTCGACGAGACGTCCGCCGGCGGGCTCGTCGTCTCCCGGCAGGGCGAGGACTACGCGGCCGCCGTCATCGCCCGCCGCAACCGGGCGGGCCGGCTCGAGTGGTGCCTGCCCAAGGGGCACCTCGAGGGCGAGGAGACGCCCGAGCAGGCCGCGGTCCGCGAGATCGCCGAGGAGACCGGCATCACCGGCCAGGTGCTGCGCCGCCTCGGCGTCATCGACTACTGGTTCTCGGGTGACGAGCACCGTGTGCACAAGGTCGTGCACCACTTCCTGCTGGGCGCCCTGCACGGCGAGCTCACCGTCGAGAACGACCCCGACGGTGAGGCCGAGGAGGTCGAGTGGGTCCGGGTCGTCGACCTGTCCGACCGGCTCGCCTACCCCAACGAGCGACGCCTCGCCGCCATGGCCCTGACGGTCCTCGCCGACGGATGAGCGCAGCCCGCCGGGCGGCCCGCACCCTCGTCGTCGCCCTCCTCGCGCTGCTCGCCCTCGCCCCGGCCGCCGGGGCCGAGCCGGGTTCCACGGCCGTCCCCGCGACGACGACGACGGACGACGACGCCTGGCCGGTGCGGGTGCAGATCACCGAGATCACGCCCGTCGTGCTGCGCCCCGGCGAGGACCTCGTCGTGCGGGCCCGCCTGACGAACACGTCCGACGAGGCGATCGAGGCACCCCGTGCCGTCGTCAACATCGAGCGCATCCGCCCCGGCACGCGCGAGGACCTGCAGACCTGGCTCGACGGCACACCCGCCGGGACGTCCCGCGAGCGCGTCGGCTCGCGCGTCGCGCTGACGGTCGTCGACGAGCCCCTCGCACCGGGGGCGTCCGTGGACGTCGAGACCACCGTCCCCGCGTCCGCCGTCGGGCTCCTCGACCGCCCCGACACGTGGGGGGCGCGCGGCCTGGCCGTCGAGGCGCGCGACGGGAACGTGCGGGTCGGTCTGCAGCGCTCGTTCGTGCTGTGGGCGACCGAGGGCGGCAGCGCGCAGGCGCGCATGTCGGTCCTCGCACCCGTCGTCGGGCCCGCGCCCGTCCCCGACGGCGTGGACGTCGAGGCACCGGGGGCCACGCTCGCGCAGCTCGTGCGCCCCGACGATCGGCTCGGGGCGGTCCTCGAGCTCGCACGCGGGCACGCCGACGTCGCGCTCGCCGTCGACCCCGCGCTCGTCGTCGACGCGCACGCCGCAGGCGGGGCGGTCTCGGCGTGGGCGCAGCAGCTCTCCTCCGCGGCCGTCGGGCGGGACGTGCTCGCGCTGCCGTGGTCCGACCCCGACCTGGCGGCGCTCGCGCACGCCGACGACGAGGAGCTGCTGCCGCTCGCGCTGACCACGGCCGCCGAGGCGGCCGCGTCCGGGACGCAGGACGGCACACCGCTCGTCGCGCGCACGGACGTGCTGTGGACGAGCAGCACGACGACGGACCAGGCGACCGCGGACCTCGCCGCGAGCGCCGGTGCGTCGGCGCTCGTGCTGCCTCCCGGCCAGGTGGCGGACGCCCGTACGGCCGTCGAGACCCCCTCGGGGACGCTCACCGGGCTCGTGCCCGACTCGACGCTCACGCAGCTGCTCGTCGACCCGACGGTGCTCGACCCCGACGCGACGACCGCGACCGTCGTGCAGCGTGTCCTCGCCGAGCTGTCGGTGCTGGCGCACGACTCGACCGAGGGGCCGCAGCACGTGCTCGTCGCGCTGCCGCGCGACGCGACGCCCGACCTCGCGCTCGCCGACGCCGTCCTCGACGCGGTGCAGGACGCGCCGTGGTCGCGCACCGCCCCCCTGACGGCCCTGCTGGGGGCCGGCACCGCGCCGTCCACGGCGACGCTGCCCGCCACCGCGGACGACGCGGGTGCGCTCGCCGACGACCAGGTGCGACGGCTGGCCGACGCGCGACGCTCCACGCTCGCGCTCGCCGAGATCACCGACGACCCCGAGGCGATCCTCGCCGGCGCCGACACGGCGGTGCTCGCACCCCTCGCGTCCGCGTGGCGCGCCGACCCGCAGGCGCGTCAGGGCGTCCTCGACGCGGTCGTCGAGGACCTCGACGCGCGACGCGTGGGGCTCACGCTCAGACCCACCAGCACCCAGAACATCATCAGCGCGACGTCCGAGGTGCGGTTCTCGGTGCGCAACGACCTGGCCGCCGGTGCGTCGGTCCAGGTACACACCACACCCCGCAAGGCGTGCCTGCGCACCGAGCCGAGCGCGACCGTCGTCGTGCCCGCCGGCGGCGAGGAGACCGTGCCCGTCACCGTGCGCGCGATCGCGAACTGCGAGGTCGTCGTCGAGGCCACCCTCACGAGCGCCACGGGCGACGTGCTGGCCGAGCCCGTGACGTTCGTCGTGCGCGCGTCGCCGACCGTCGAGTCCGTCGGGACCGCGGTCGTCGGCGTGCTGCTCGCCGTGGGCCTCGTGCTCGGCGTCGTGCGCACCGTGCGCCGCGGCCAGAGCGCCCGGCGCGGGGCACGGCTCGTCGAGGGCGACGAGGGCACGCGCCCGCTGCCCGTGCTGGGTGGTTCGCCGGACGGCGACGCGTGAGCGGCGGGGTCCGGCGTGGCGCGGCGCTCATGGCGAGCGGGACGGCCGCGTCCAGGCTGCTCGGCTTCCTGCGCGCGATGGTCCTGGCGTCCGCGATCGGCGCGACCGGTCAGGCCGCCGACGCGTTCGCCGTCGCCAACAAGCTGCCCAACGTGCTGTACATGCTGCTCGCGGGCGGTGTGCTCAACGCCGTGCTCGTCCCGCAGGTCGTGCGTGCCTACCGGCGCGACGCCGGGCAGGAGTACGTCGACCGGCTCCTGAGCTTCGGGTTCGCGCTGCTCGCCGGCGCCACCGTCGTCCTCACGCTCGCCGCGCCGTGGCTCGTGCGCCTGTACGCCGACCCGTGCAGCGACACCCAGCTCGCGCTGGCGACGACGTTCGCCTACTGGTGCGTGCCGCAGCTGTTCTTCTACGGCGCGTACGCGCTGCTGGGGCAGGTGCTCAACGCGCGCGGGTCGTTCGGGCCGTACATGTGGGCGCCCGTCGTCAACAACGTCGTCTCGCTCATCGGGTTCGGCGCGTTCATCGTGCTGTTCGGGTCGGACCACGCCGGCGCCGGCGCCGGCGCGTGGACCGCGTCGCACGTCGTGCTGCTCGCCGGGTCCGCGACCCTGGGCGTCGTCGCGCAGGCGCTCGTGCTCGTGCCGTTCCTGCGCCGCGCGGGCGTCGGGTACCGCTGGCGCTGGGGCCTGCGCGGGTCGGGCCTGGGACGTGCGGGCAACGTCGCGACGTGGACGTTCGTCGGCCTGGCGATCGGCCAGCTCGGGTACGTCGTCGTCTCGCGCGTCGCGTCGGCCGCGCCCGGTGCCGCGTGCGACCCGGGCACGCAGATCGCCGGCAACGCGGCCTACGACTACGCGTTCATGCTGTTCATGCTGCCGCACTCGCTCGTGACGGTCTCGCTCGCGACCGCGCTGTTCACCCGGCTGTCGGCGCGGGCGCACGACGGTGACGTCGCCGGCGTGCGCGCCGACCTGTCGACGGGTCTGCGGGTCGTCGGCGTGTTCACGCTGCTCGCGGCGGCCGGGATGACGGTGCTCGCGTGGCCCGTCGTGCGGATCGTCCTGCCGACGCAGCCCGAGGGCGCCGTGGCCGCGGTCGCCGGCGTCGTCGTCGCGATGGCCGTCGGGCTGCCGGCGTTCGGTGCGTGGTCGATGTGCCAGCGCGTGTACTACGCGTACGAGGACGCGCGCGGCATGGTGCCCGTGCAGGTCGTCATGGCCGCGGTCGTCGCGGGCGGCACGCTGCTGGGGCAGGCCGTGCTGCCGAACAACCTGTGGGTCGCGTCCGCGGGCGTCTCGATGAGCGTGTCCTACCTGGTCGGCACGCTCATCGCGCTGCGCGCGCTGCGGCGGCGGCTCGGCGGTGACGTCGACGCCGCGCGGGTGCTGCGCACGCACGCACGCGCGTCCCTCGCGGCGCTCGCGTCCGCGGCCGTCGGCGTGCTCGTCCTCGCCGTGGTGCAGACCGTGGGGCCGCACGGGCTGACGGGTGCCGTGCTGCAGTGCGCGCTCGTCGGCACGGCCATGGTCCTGACGTACCTCGGGGGCCTGCGGCTGCTGCGCGTGCGCGAGCTCGACCAGCTCACCGGGCCGGTCCTGCGCCGGCTTCGTGGGCGAGGGCGGCCGGGCTCCGTCTAGCATGCTCACGGGACCCGCGACCGCGGTCCCGTGGTCGGGGGCGAGGTCGGAGGTGTCACGGTGACGGACGAGGTCGGACCTGGCACGGTGCTGGCCGGACGCTACCGCGTCCTCGACCCTCTGCCGTCCGACCTGGACGGCGTCTCGGTGTGGCGCGCCGCGGACCAGATCCTCGACCGGCCCGTCCGGGTGCGCGTGCTGCGCGCCGGGGCCGTCGCACCCGCGCTCGACGCGGCCCGCCGTGCGGCGCTCGTGACCGACGCACGGCTCGTGCGCGTGCTGGACGTCGGCATGCACGAGGGCGTCGGGTACGTCGTGTCCGAGCAGGTCACCGGCGCGTCGCTCGCCCAGCTCGTCGAGCGCGGCGCCCTCACGCCCGACCAGGCACGAGCCGTCGTCGGGGAGGCCGCCGCGGCGCTCGAGGTCGCGCGCCGTCGCGGTGTGCACCACCTCGCGCTGCGCCCGGCCGTCGTGCACGTGTCCGCCGACGGTCGCGTCCTGGTCTCCGGGCTCGCGATCGACGCCGCCCTGCTCGGCGTCCCGCAGGGCGACGCCCGCACGACGAGCCGCAGCGACACCGTCGACCTCGTCCGGCTGCTGTACACGGGCCTGACGGGTCGCTGGCCCGCGCTGCGCGACGACGCACACACCACCGACCTGCCGCCCGCGCCCGTGCTGGGCGGGTCGCCCGTGCCGCCGGCGGAGATCGCCGCCGGGGTGCCGAACGACCTCGACACGCTGTGCGCCGTCACGCTGGGCCCGCACCAGGACGGTCCGCACACTCCCGGTGACCTCGTGCACGAGCTCGAGCCGTGGGGCGAGATCCGCGTCGGCCGTGCCGCCGACGACCCGGCGGGTGCCGGTGGCGCCGTGACCGCGGCGGGTGCCGCGGCCGCGGGTGCGACGGCCGTGCTTCCCGGTGGCGAGCCCGAGCGTCCGACCGCGCCCGTG
>JAFAEH010000253.1 GCA_023424135.1 Actinomycetes bacterium
CGACAAGGCCGAGCGGGCCGCGGCACGCACGCTCGCCGACGCGGACCGGTCCGCGAACGAGCGGCTCGCCGACGCCCGCGCGCAGGCACGCGCCGAGCTCGAGGCCGCCAGCGGGCTGACGCAGGAGGAGGCGCTGGCCGAGCTGACCCGTCAGATCGCGGAGCAGGCGGCGAACGACGCCGCCACGCAGGTGCGCCGCGCCGAGGCCCAGGCGCGCCGCACGGCCGACGCCCGGGCACGCAGGATCGTCACGGCCGCCGTGCAGCGGCTCGCGGTCCCGACGAGCGCCCAGCTCGCCGTGTCGATCGTCCCGCTGACCTCCGACGAGATGAAGGGCCGGATCATCGGCAAGGAGGGCCGCAACATCCGGCACTTCGAGGCGCTCACGGGCGTCAACGTCCTGGTCGACGAGACGCCGGACTCGGTCGTGCTGTCCTGCTTCGACGCCGAGCGGCGTGAGGTCGCCCAGGTCACGCTCGAGACCCTCATGGCCGACGGGCGCATCCACCCGCAGCGCATCGAGGCCGCGTACGCGGACGCGCTCGCCGGGGCCGACGACCGGCACGACGCGGCCGGGCACGACGCGGCCGAGCGGGCCGGGGTCGCCGGGCTGCACGCCGAGGTCGTCCGCACGCTCGGGCGGCTGCGGCTGCGTTCGTCCTACGGGCAGAACGTGCTCGAGCACCTCGTGGAGAGCGCCCAGGTGGCCGCGGGCATGGCCGCGGAGATCGGTGCGGACGTCGACGTCGCCCGTCGCGGGGCGCTGCTGCACGACCTCGGCAAGGCGCTCACGGGCCAGGTGTCCGGCACCCACGCCGCGGTCGGCGCCGACCTGGCCCGCCGGTACGGGGAGTCCGACGTCGTCGTCAACGCGATCGCGGCCCACCACGACGAGGTCCCGCCGGCCACGGTCGAGGCCGTGCTCGTGCAGGCGGCGGACGCGATCTCCGCGTCGCGCACGGGCGCGCGCCGCCAGGAGATCGACCAGTACGTGGAGCGCATGGTCGAGCTCGAGGCCCTCGTCACGGCGCACGCCGGTGTGCGCCGTGCCCTGGCGATGTCCGCGGGCCGCGAGGTGCGCGTCGTCGTCGAGCCCGACGAGGTCGACGACCGTTCGCTGCCCGAGCTCGCGACGACGATCGCCAAGCACATCGAGGCGGACCTCACCTACCCGGGCGAGATCCGCGTGACCGTGGTCCGCGAGCTGCGCGCGAGCGCGACCGCCGGCTGACGGACGAGCGCCCCGCCGCGCGGGTCTCTCGCCCGGCCACTCGGGTCAGGGCGTCGTGCCCCCGGCCGCGGTTGTGCCCCCGGCCGCGGTCGTGCCGCCCGGCGCCGTGACGTCGACCGCTGCTGCGGCGGTGCGCCGGGAACGGCCCTGCAGACGCATCGCGAGCCGGGACAGCAGGATGTTCACCACGAGGTAGATGCCCGCCCCGACCGTGAACAGCGCGACGACGTAGGCGTTGCCGAAGTACTGGCCGTTGTTCTTGATCGCGTTGAGCAGCTCGGAGTACCCGACGATGAACCCGAGCGACGAGTCCTTCAGCAGCACCACGAGCTGTGCGACGAGGCTGGGTGCCATCGTGCGCAGCGCCTGCGGCAGGAGGACCAGGCGCAGCGTCTGGGCGCGCGAGAGCCCGACGGCGGCGGCCGCCTCGGCCTGGCCCTTCGGCAGTGCGACGAGCCCGGCGCGGACGATCTCGGCGATGACCGCCATGTTGTACACGGTCAGACCGAAGACGACCGCGGCGAACGCGCTCCAGCCGAAGCCGAGGAGCGCGAAGAACATCATCAGCAGGACCGGCAGGCCGCGGAACAGCTCGATGACGGCAGACGCGAGGCCGCGCACGGGGGTCAGGCGCGTCGTGCGCACGACGGCGAGCAGCAGCCCGAGCAGGAGCGCGAGGGGTGCCGCGACGACGGCGGCCCGCAGGGTGGCGCCGAGGCCGACGACGAGCAGCGAGCGCCAGACGTCCGCCGCGGTCTGGTTCTTCGGCGGGTCCCACAGGACGTCCCACCGCTCGACGTCGAACACGCCGCGGCCGGCGGCGAACCACACGCCGAGCCCGACGACGACGAGCACGAGCACCGCGGAGACGGCGGAGCCGATCCGTTCGCGGCGACGTGCGAGCGGTCCGGGCTCGTCGTAGAGGACGGAGGTCGTGGAGGTCATCGCGCGAACGCCACCTTCCGCTCGAGCACGGTGGCGAGCTGCCCCGCAGGGATCGTCACGACGAGGTAGAACAGGGCGACACCGACGAGCAGGAGGACACCGTCACCGGGGTTCTGCTGGGCGAGCCGGCGTCCGGTCGCGACGAGCTCGACGACCGCGAAGCCCGCCGCGACCGACGTGTTCTTCGCGAGCGCGATGATGACGTTGATCAACGGCGGGATCACCGACCTGACGGCCTGCGGCAGGATCACGCTGGTCAGGGACTGGCCGAACGTCAGCCCGATCGCGCGCGCGGCCTCGGCCTGGCCGACCCCCACCGCGTTGATGCCGGAGCGCACGGCCTCCGCGACGAACGCCGAGGTGTACGCCGTGAGGCAGACGACGGCGGTCCAGTAGCCCAGCGGCAGGATCACGCCGAACTGGGGGAGCACCAGCACGGTGAAGAAGAAGACCAGCGTGAGCGGGGTGTTGCGCAGCAGCTCGGTCCAGGCGGTGGCGAACGCGCGCAGCGACCCGAGGGGGGAGACGCGCATCGCGGCGACGACCAGGCCGATGACGAGCGCGCCGGCGCCCGCGACGAGCGTGAGCTGTGCGGTCATGCGGAACCCGGCCAGGTAGGCCGGCAGGTTGTCGGCGATGACCATGAGGTCCACGCGTGTCCTCCGGGGCGGGTGCGGTGGTGGTGGGCGGTCGTGCGGGTCTGCCGGGCGCACCGCCGGGCCGCGCGGTGCGCGGCCCGGCGGTGGCGCGGTCAGTACCGGTCGACGGTCGGCGGCTCGGGCGTCGGCAGGACCGTGCCCGCCGTGGCCTCCCACGCCGCGGTCCACGAGCCGTCCTCGAAGCTCGCCTCGAGGACGTCGTTGATCCAGCCGCGGAACTCGTCGTCCTCGAGGGCGAGGCCGATGCCGTAGGGCTCCTCGGTGAACGGCTCGCCGCGCACCTCCATGTCGTCGTTCTCCGACGCGAAGCCGGCGAGGATGACGTTGTCGGTGCTGATCGCGTCGACCTGGCCGTTGCGCAGCGGCTCGATGCAGTCGGAGTACGCGCCCAGCGCCTGGACGTTCGCCTCGGGGTAGTTCTCGAGCAGGTTCGCCTCGGGCGTCGACCCGGACACGGTGCAGACGTTCTTGCCCGCCAGGTCGTCGGGGCCCTCGATGTCGGTGTTCGAGGTGAGCGTGAGGATCGACTGACCGGCGAGGTAGTACGGCCCCGCGAACGAGACGACCTCCTTGCGCTTGTCGTTGATCGTGTACGTGGCGATGACGATGTCGACCTCGCCGTTCTCGATGAACGGCTCGCGGTTGGCGGAGATCGACTCCTTCCACTCGATGTCCTCCGGCGCGATGCCGAGGTTCTCGGCGATGATCTTGCCGATCTCGACGTCGAACCCCTCGGGGACGCCGTTGGGCCCGACGAGCCCGAACAACGGCTGGTCGAACTTGGTGCCGATGACGATCGAGCCGGCGTCGGCCAGGCGCGCCATGGTCGAGCCCTCGGGGAAGTCCGACGCCGCCTCGGAGGGGCTGTCGTCGGTGCCGCCCGTGCAGGCGGCGAGCACGAGCACGCTGGCGGACATCAGGGCGATGAGTCCGGTACGGACGGGTCGCATGGTGCGTCTCCTTCGGTGGCGTCGGCGCGTGGCGCCTGGGTGAGTGTCGGAGCGTTCCGGGTCGGGGGCGGGTGACGGGTCAGTGGGACAGGATCTTGGACAGGAAGTCCTGCGCGCGCTCGCTGCGCGGTGCGGTGAAGAAGGTCTCGGGGTCGGCCTCCTCGACGACCTGCCCCGCGTCCATGAACACGACGCGGTGCGCGGCCCGGCGCGCGAAGCCCATCTCGTGCGTGACGACGACCATGGTCATGCCCTCGCGCGCGAGGCCGACCATGACGTCGAGGACCTCGTTGATCATCTCGGGGTCGAGCGCCGAGGTCGGCTCGTCGAACAGCAGGGCCTTCGGCTTCATCGCGAGGGCACGTGCGATCGCGACGCGCTGCTGCTGACCGCCCGAGAGCTGGGCGGGCAGCTTCTCGGCCTGGTTGGCGACCCCGACACGTTCGAGCAGCTCGAGCGCGGTCGCCCTCGCCTGCGCGGGCTTGACGCCCTTCGCCTTGACCTGGCCGAGCGTCACGTTCTCGAGCACCGTCTTGTGCGCGAACAGGTTGAACGACTGGAAGACCATGCCGACGTCGGCGCGCAGCCGCGCGAGCGCACGGCCCTCGGCCGGCAGCGGCATGCCGTCGACCGTGATCGTCCCCGAGTCGATCGTCTCGAGGCGGTTGATCGTGCGGCACAGCGTCGACTTGCCGGACCCGGACGGGCCGATGACGACGACGACCTCGCCGCGGTGCACCGTGAGGTTGACGTCCTGCAGGACGTGCAGCGCCCCGAAGTGCTTGTCGACGTGGTCGAGGACGATGAGCGGCTCGCCCGTCGGACGCGCACCGACGACGGTGTCGTCGGTGACGTCCGCGGGGTGGTTGCCCGCCGGGAGGGTGTCGGCCATTCCCCGAACCTACGGGTGAGATGTTGCGAATGCCACGAAGCGACGTCACGGTCCAGTAACAGCCGGTTCACGTGCGTGTGCGTGGTCCGTCCCCGTCGTGCGGCCCGCGCCCGTGCTCGTCGTACCCTGGTGGACGATGTCCACGACCCTGCCCGCCCCCGCCGTCGCCCCCGTGACCGGTGGGTCGCCCGACGTCCCGGCACCGGTGCCGGGACGCGCGCGCACCTACCTGGTCAAGACCCTCGGTTGCCAGATGAACGTGCACGACTCCGAGCACATGGCGGGCATGCTCGAGCAGGCCGGGTACGTCCCGGCCGGTCCCGCCGACGCCGCGGCCGAGGACGTCGACGTGCTCGTCATCAACACGTGCGCGGTGCGCGAGAACGCGGCCGACAAGCTGTACGGCAACCTGGGGCGCCTCGCGGGCACCAAGCGTTCGCGCCCCGGGGGCATGCAGATCGCCGTGGGCGGGTGCCTCGCGCAGAAGGACCGCGCGGGCATCGTCGAGCGGGCGCCGTGGGTCGACGTGGTGTTCGGCACGCACAACCTCGACGTCCTGCCGACGCTGCTGGAGCGTGCGCGGCACAACGACGCGGCACAGGTCGAGATCGAGGAGTCCCTCCAGGTCTTCCCGAGCACGCTGCCCACGCGTCGCGAGTCCGTCTACGCCGGCTGGGTGTCGATCAGCGTGGGCTGCAACAACACGTGCACGTTCTGCATCGTGCCGCACCTGCGCGGCAAGGAGCGTGACCGGCGGCCCGGCGAGATCCTGGCCGAGGTCGAGGCGCTCGTCGCGACCGGTGCCGTCGAGGTCACGCTGCTCGGCCAGAACGTCAACTCCTACGGCGTCGGCTTCGGCGACCGGCACGCGTTCGGCAAGCTGCTGCGTGCCGTCGGGGCGGTCCCGGGGCTGGAGCGGGTCCGTTTCACGTCCCCGCACCCGGCCGCGTTCACCGATGACGTGATCGACGCGATGGCGAGCACGCCGACGGTCATGCCGCAGCTGCACATGCCGCTGCAGTCGGGCTCGGACCGGGTGCTGCGCGCGATGCGCCGCTCGTACCGGGCCGAGCGGTTCCTCGGCATCCTCGAGCGCGTGCGCGCGGCGATCCCGCACGCGGCGATCACGACGGACGTCATCGTCGGGTTCCCCGGTGAGACCGAGGAGGACTTCCTCGAGACGCTGCGCGTCGTCGAGGCGTCGCGGTTCTCCTCCGCCTTCACGTTCCAGTACTCGCCGCGACCGGGCACCCCCGCGGCGGACCTGCCCGACCAGCTGCCCAAGGCCGTCGTGCAGGAGCGCTACGAGCGGCTGGTCGCGCTGCAGGAGCGCATCTCCGCCGAGGAGAACGCCGCGCAGGTCGGCCGCACGGTCGACGTGCTCGTCGCGCAGGGTGAGGGCCGCAAGGACGGTGCGACGTCACGGATCTCCGGCCGGGCGCAGGACAACCGCCTCGTGCACCTCGCGCTGCCGGCCGGGCTCGACGGCGCGGACGCGCCGCGCCCCGGTGACCTCGTCACCGTCGAGGTCACGCACGGGGCACCGCACCACCTCGTGGCCGACTCGGCGCTGGTGCCCGGTGGCACGTTCCGCGTGCGTCGCACGCGCGCGGGCGACGCCTGGCAGGCGCGCGAGGAGGGCCGCGACGAGCACACCCACGGCGCTGCGGGTGCGGGCGGGGCGTGCGGCACGGGTGCACCGGCACCTGCCGGCCCCGTCGTGCTGGGCCTGCCGGGCATCGGGCGGCCGCCGCGCTGAGCGGGCGTGGCGCCCGACGCGGCTCGTGAGCGCCGCCGCGGCACCCGGGTCCTAGGGACCAGCCCGGGCCCGACGTCCGGGTCTTCAATGGCTCCGGCAGTGTCGCCGCACCCTCGTGGAGCCCGTGATGCAGGACGTCTTCCTGTTCCTCGCGCAGCAGCCCGTGCTGCTGCTGTTCGTCGTCGTCGGAGTCGGCTCGGTCCTCGGGCACGTGAAGGTGCGCGGTGTCGGTCTGGGGGCGGCGGCGGTGCTGTTCCTCGCGATCGGGCTGTCCGCGTGGGCGTCGTCGTACGACGTCGACCTGGAGATCACCGAGGCGCTCGGCACGCTCGGACTGACGCTGTTCACGTTCTGCGTCGGCCTGGTCTCGGGTGCGACGTTCTTCGCGTCGCTGCGCCGCAGCCTGGCGCCGATCCTCGCGGTGGCGGGCGTCCTCGCGACGAGCGCGGGCGTGGCCGTGGTCGCGGGTCGGCTGCTGGGGCTCGACGCGGCGACGGTCGCGGGTGCCTGGGCCGGCGCCGTGACCAACACCCCGGCGCTCGCCGCGGCGCGCGAGGCCGCCGGCGACGCCAGCGCGCCCACGATCGGCTACGCGGTGACGTACCTGTTCGGCGTCGTCGGGATGCTCGTCGCGGTGTCCTTCGCGCTGCGGCACCGCGACCGCGACACCGATGCGCCGCCGCTGCTGGTCACCCGCACCGTGCGCGTCGAGGTGACGAGCGCGCCGACGATCCGCGAGCTCGAGCTGCGGCACGGCGAGCGCATCACGTTCACGCGCGTGCGGCACGGCGAGACGTCGCCCATCCGCACCGCCGGCGACGCGGACCTGCTGCTGCACGACGACCTCGTGACCGTCGTCGGCCCCGTCGACGAGGTCGAGGCGATCACGCGTGAGCTCGGCCACGCGTCCTCGCACCGGCTCGAGGCCGACCGCCTCTACCTCGACATGCGGCGCGTGACGCTCTCCAGCGAGCACGCGGCGGGTCTGACCGTCGCCGAGCTGGACCTGCCGCACCGCTTCGGTGCGACGGTCTCGCGCGTGCGCCGCGGCGACGTGGACGTCGTCGCGCACGACGACTTCCGGCTGCAGCTCGGCGACCGGGTGCGGGTCGTCGCCCCGCGCGAGCGCATGGCGGAGGTCTCGGCGTGGTTCGGCGACTCGTCGCGCGGCCTGTCCGACATCACGCCCGTCGTGCTGGGGATCGGCATGGTCGCGGGCATCCTGCTCGGCGCGCTCGCGTTCCCGGTGCCCGGGCGGGTGTTCTCGATCGGGTCCGCCGCGGGCACGCTCCTGGTCGGGCTCGTCCTGGGGCGGCTGGGGCGGGTCGGTCCCGTCGTGACCGCGATGCCGTACACGTCGGCGCAGGCGATCGCCGAGCTGGGGCTGCTGGTGTTCCTCGCGCAGGCGGGCTCACGCGCGGGCGCGCAGATCGGGGAGGCGTTCACGTCGGGGCAGTGGCTGCGGATCCTCGTGCTCGGCGTGCTCGTCACGGGCGTCGTGGCGGTGGGCCTGTCGGTCGTCGTGCGGCGGGTGTTCCGGATCGGGGGGACGCGCCTGTCGGGCGTCATCGGTGGTACGCAGACGCAGCCGGCGGTCCTGGCGTTCGCGAACGCGCGCACCGGGTACGACGCGCGCGTCGCGCTCGGCTACGCCCTGGTGTACCCGGCCGCGATGATCACGAAGATCGTCCTGGGGCAGGTCCTCGGTGGCCTGTAGCGCGGGTGGCCGTGCGCAGGAGCGGCGCGGTCAGTTGTCGGGGATCTCGCCCGCCGGCGGACCCTCGGCGGGCACGATCGGCTCGAGGGCCGAGAACAGCTGCACGCCGGTGCCCAGACCGCACGCGAGCAGCTGCGCGAGCTGCACGTCCGTCACCCCCGGCTCGAGGTCGGCGGAGACCTCGGCGTACACCGCGAGCATGCCCTCCTCCTCGCGCACGTACGCCTTGGGCCAGATCCGCTCGCGGTTCCAGTCGTTGATCGCCAGCGCGATGGCGCGGCGCTGATCGAGCGGCAGCGTGCGGTGCCAGCGGCCCCGCACCTGCAGGATCTCGTGCTGCTCACCGAGCAGCAGGAACCAGAACCGGCTGCCGTCCCACGTGCCGGTGAGGTCACCGTCGTCGTCGACGACGAACCGGTACCCGCGCCCGAGCAGGTAGTCCGCGACCCGGTCGCGCGTGAGCGGCGTCGGTGCCTCGTCGTCCGCGGGACGTGTCTTGGTGGGCTTGGGCAGGCCGCCGAGCACGCGCAGCAGCCACCCGGGCGTGCTCACGGCGCGGCTCCCGCCGGGTCGGGGTAGCGCTCGTCGAGCGCGTCGAACAGCATGCTCCCGGTCGACAGGCCGCAGAACAGGATCTGGCTGAGCTGCGGGTCGGTCGCACCGTGCTCGAGGTCGGTGGCGACCTCGGAGACGACGTGCACGCGCCCGTTGTCGCGCACGCGGACGTACGCCTTGGGCCAGATGCGCTCGGCGTTCCACTCGTTGCACAGGTCGAGCACCTCCTCGAGCCGCTCGATCGCGAGCTCGCGGTGCCACTGGCCACGCACCTGCAGGATCTCCGCCTGCTCACCGAACAGGAAGAAGTAGAAGAGCCGTCCGCGCCACAGGCCGCCGAGGTCGCCGTCGTTGTCGATGAAGTACGAGAACTGGTTGTCCGTCATCCACGACGCGATGCGGGCGGGGGACACGGCCGTCGGTGTCGTCGGCGCCTGCTCGGCCACACCCAGCTCGCGCGCGAGGAGCGCCGCGACCTTGTCGTGCAGCTCGGCGTCGTCGACGTGCGGCTCCGGGGCGGGGGCCGAGCCGGGACGTGCCTGGGCGCGCCACCGGCGTGCGCGCTCGCGGAACCACCCCATGGGCCCGACCCTACCCGGCGTCGGCGGCGACGCGACGGGCCCGCCCGGGGGACGCGTTACGGTCGGTCCGTGCTCGTCGCCGCCGCCCTCGTCCCCGACACGGTCCTGCTGCTTCCCGGTGCGGCCGGGCGTGCGTCGGA
>JAFAEH010000292.1 GCA_023424135.1 Actinomycetes bacterium
CGGCGGGGGCGCCAACGCCGAGCACGACGTGTCGCTCGCGAGCGCCGCCGCGGCGGCCGCCGCGCTCGCACCGACGCACGACGTCGTGCCCCTGACGATCGGACGCGACGGCACGTGGTCGGTGCACGGCCACGCCGTGACGTTCGACGAGGCCGTCGCCGTGCTCACGACGTGCGACGTGCTGCTGCCCGCGGTGCACGGCCCGCACGGCGAGGACGGCACGCTCGCGGCCCTCGCCGACCTCGCGGGCATCGCGTGCGTCGGCTCGGACGTCCGCGCGGGGGCGATCGGCATGGACAAGGCGGTGACCAAGCTCGTCGCGGCGTCGGTGGGCGTCGCGGTCGCCGACGGGGTCGTCGTGTGGGACGTCGGCACCGCCCTCGAGCACGCGCACCTGCCCGCCGTCGTCAAGCCCGTGTCGAGCGGTTCGAGCCACGGCGTGCGGCGCGTCACGACGCGCGACGAGCTCGCGGCCGCGGTCGCCGCCGCCCTCGAGCTCGACGACCGCGTGCTGGTCGAGGAGGTCCTGGTGGGCCGCGAGGTCGACGTCGCGGTGCTGCGCCGTGCGGACGGCACGACGCTCACGTCACCGGCGCTGGAGATCGAGCACACCGGCGCCGTGTTCGACACCGCCACCAAGTACGACGGCAGCGCGCGCTTCGTCGTGCCCGCCGCCCTCGACGCGTCCGACGCGCAGGCCCTGGCAGCCGCGGCCGTCGCGGTCGTCGACGCGCTCGGCTGCGACGGCGTCGCGCGCGTCGACTTCTTCCTGACGGCGACCGGACCCGTGCTCAACGAGGTCAACACCATGCCGGGCCTGACCGCGCAGTCGCAGGTCCCGCGCATGTTCGCGGCCGCCGGGCTCGCGTACACCGACCTGCTGGCGGACCTCGTCGCGGGCGCGCACACCCGGCGCACGGCCCGCACCACCCGTCCGGTCCACCCCTTCCCCGCCGCGTGAGCGCACACCCCGCGCCCGACCGGCACCCGCCCGGTCCACCCCTTCCTCGCCGCGTGAGCGCACACCCCGCACCCGGAACGCGCCACGCACCCGGTCCCTCCCGTCCCCGTGGCGTGAGCGCACGCGTCGCGGCGTGGGACGCGCTGCGCGGGGCGGCGGTCGCGCTGGTCCTGCTGCGGCACGCGTGGCCCGACGTCTTCCCCGGTGCGGGTGTGGTCGGCGTCGTCATGTTCTTCGCGCTGTCCGGGTACCTCATCACCGGGCTCCTCGTCGACGAGGCCGCAGCCACCGGGCGCGTCGACCTGCGGCGCTTCTGGCTGCGGCGCGCGCGCCGGCTCGTCCCCGCGCTCGTCGTGCTCGTCGTCGCCTTCACGCTCGTCACGCTGACGCTCGACCCGCTGGGCGACCGCGGCACGCTGGGACGCACGGTCGCGGTGGCGCTGACGTACACCGCGAACCTGCCGTACGTCGGGCTCGTGGGCGTCAGCCCCGCGATCTACCACCTGTGGACACTCGCGACCGAGGAGCAGTTCTACCTGGTGTGGCCGCTGGTCGTGCTCGCGGCCGTGCGCGCCCGGCGCCCGGTCGCGCGGCTCGTCGTCGCCGGGGTCGTGGCCGTGGCGCTGTGCGTCGCGACGGTCGTGTGGTTCCGGGACTCGCCCGACGCCGCGTACCCGCTGCCGACGTCGTGGCTCGTGTGCTTCGTCGTCGGCGGCCTCGCGCGCGTCACGCAGGACCGCTGGCCGCGCGCCGCGTCGGGCCGCGCGGCGGTCACGGCAGCCGTCGCGGTGGCGGTCGCCGTGCTCGCGGTGCTGTCGGTCGTCGACCTGCGCGGGCACGTGGCGACCTACCTGGTCGCCGGGCCGGCCGTCGCGGCGGCCACGGTCGTGCTGGTGCGGGCGGGCCGCGACCAGGTCGAGGTCGGGCGCGCGTGGCGTCCGCTCGTCGCACTCGGCACGGTGTCCTACGCGGCCTACCTGTGGAACTACCCGCTGACGCTGTGGCTGCGCCCGTCGCTCGGCGACGCCACGGGCCTGGTCGCCCTGCCCGCGACCCTCCTCGCAGCGGCGGCCAGCTGGTACCTGGTCGAACGCCCCACCCGCCACCGACCACGACCCCGTCATCCGTCACGGAACAGGCGTCCACACCGTGACGGATGACGGGGTCGCAGCTCGATGCGCCGACCCGGGCCTGTCAGAAGATCCAGCGCTGGTTGGCGGCACCGTGGCAGGACCAGACGACCAGGCGCTGGCCGTCGTACATCGGGTTGCCGCCGTCGGCGTCGAGGCAGCGGCCCGACTGCGGGTTGCGCAGCGTGCGGGCCGACGCGTCGTACGTCCACTTCTGCGCACCCGTGCCGTTGCACGTCCACAGTTGCACGCGCGTGCCGTCGGTGCGACCACCGTTCGACACGTCGAGGCAGCGACCGAGCGCACGGATCGTGCCGTCGGCCCCGCGGGTCCACTGCTGGGCGACGTTGCCGTTGCACGCGACGATCTGCACGGGGTTGCCGTCGTACGACCGGCCCCACGGCACGTCGAGGCAGTAGGTGCCGTTGGCGCGGATCGTGCCCGTGCCCGTCGGGAGCGTGCCACCGGTGCCCCCGCCCCCACCGCCACCGCCGGTCGTCGCGCCGTTGTCGGTCACGCGGATCCAGTCGACCTTCATCTGCTGCGGGAAGGTCGTCGTGCCGTCGGGGTACCCGGGCCACTGCCCGCCGACCGCGACGTTGAGGATGAGGAAGAACGGCTGGTCGAAGACCCATGCGTTCGACCCGACGCTCGCGCGCGTCACGCGGTGGAACTGCTGGCCGTCGACGTACCAGGTGATCTCGCCGGGCTTCCAGTCGACGGCGAACGTGTGGAACGTGTCGGCGAACGACCAGCCCTGCGGGTGCATGTACGAGCCCGTGATGCCCCCGCCGCCGGAGTAGCCGGGGCCGTGCACGGTGCCGTGCACCAGGTGCGGCTCCTTGCCGACGTTCTCCATGATGTCGATCTCCCCCGACCCGGGCCACGACGTGCCGGGGAACTGCCCGCCGAGCATCCAGAACGCGGGCCAGATGCCCTGCCCGCGCGGGATCTGGATCCGGGCCTCGATGCGGCCGTACTGCAGCTCGACCTTGTCGTTGGTGTGCAGCCGCGCGGACGTGTAGGAGCCGTCGGACTCGCGGCGTGCGGTGATGACGAGGTTGCCGGCGCCGTCGAGCTGGGAGTTGGCACGCGACGTCGTGTAGTTCTGCAGCTCGGCGTTGCCCCAGCCGTTCGCACCGGTGTCGTAGCTCCACACGGCGGGGTCGGGTGCGGAGCCGGCGGCGCCGTTGAACTCCTGGGACCAGACGACGTCGCCGACGGCCGCCGGCAGGGCCGCGCCGGGCAGCGCGGCGGCGGGGGCGGTGGCCGCAGCCAGCGCGACGG
>JAFAEH010000164.1 GCA_023424135.1 Actinomycetes bacterium
TGGTCAGGGTGCTCATGGCGGGGCCCCCTCCGTGCCGGGCGGCGGGCGCCGCCCGGCACGTGGTCCGGGTCGGCTCAGAAGCCGTAGCCGTCGTTGGACGAGATGTTGGTGTCGATCTCCCGGACGGCGCCGTCGAGGGTCGACTGGACGTCGGCGCCGTTCATGATGTCCTTGGCCGCCTTCTCGAACGTGCTCGAGATCACCGGGTAGGCGGGCGTGGCGGGCCGGGCCAGCGCGAAGCGCTGCGAGAGCTCGACGAACGGACGCAGGTCGCCGTCGGCGGAGAAGTGCTCGGAGGCGTCCTCGGCCGACGACGTGGCCGGGATGACGACCTGCCGGTCGGCGAACGCCGTGACGTACTCGTCGGCGAACGAGAACTCGAGGTAGGCGCGGGCGCCCTCGGGCGACGAGCAGGTGGACGAGATGCCCCACTGCCACGAGCCACCGCCGATGTGCGGCCCCTCGCCGAAGTCGGGCGGGGGCAGGATCAGCAGGTCGTCGCCGACGGCCTCGAGCGAGTCGAGCGCGTTCCAGACGCCGGTGTAGGACAGCGCGACCTGGTCGTCGTTGAACTCCTGGTTGCCGATGGTCCCGGAGCTCGACGCCCAGCCGTTGGCGAACGCGTCCTGGAACCACGTGAAGAACTCGACGGCCTCGGGGCCGTTGAGCACGCCGTCGGCGCTGAGCATGGTGTCGCGGTCGATCAGGTCGCCGCCCGCGGACTGCAGCATGGGGGAGTAGGCGTACGACCACCACTCGCCGGTGTCCTCGGCGCCGATGTCCAGGGGCGTGTCGTAGCCCGCCGCCTGGAGCGTGGTGAGCGCGGCGTCGAACTCGTCGATCGTCCAGGGGTCGTCCACCGTGGGGATCCGCACGCCGTTCGCGTCGAGCACGGACTCGCGCGCGAACACCGCGAGGGCGGCGTCCCAGTACCCGGCGGCGTAGATCTCGTCCTTGTACGTGCCGACGGCGGTCGGCAGGAGACGGTCGGTGACCTCGGCGGGCAGTCCGAGGGGCTGGATGTACTGCGCCCAGGCCCAGTTCGGCACGATCGGGCCGTCCATGTCGAGCAGGCAGGGCAGGTCGCCGGCCGCCGCGGCGGCGACGATCGCGTCGTTGTACGCGCCTTGCGGGAACGACTCCTCGACGACCTCGTACTCGTTCTGCGAGGCGTTGAAGTCGTCGATGATCTGCTGGTAGACCTCGAGCTCGGCGGGGTTGCCCGCCGAGTGCGTCCACATGGTCAGCTGCGCCTTGCCGTCCGCACCTGTGGTCGTGCCGCCCTGACCGGCCTGACCGCACGCGGCGAGGCTCAGGGCGGCCGCCGTGGCGGCCGATACGATCACGGGCAGGGTCCTGCGCTTCATCCGGGATCCTCTCCTGGTGCACCGACCTCCACGTCGGGGCACCGGCTCGACGTCCGCCCTGGCGGGGCGGCCGTGCGTGATGTGTCAGACCCGTCGCCGGCTGGAGTTGGCTGCTGCGGCCGGCGGCGGGCCCACGGATGCCCTGCGCACGAGCACGCAGGGCATGAGGTGCGCGCCCCCGGGGTCGGGGGTGCGGGTTCCGAGCGCGACCTCCATCGCCCAGCGCCCCATGGCCTCGTGGGGCAGTGCGACGGTGGTCAGCGGGGGGAGCAGCTCGGTGGCGACGAGCTGCTGGTCGTCGTACCCGACGACGGACAGGTCGTCCGGGATCGTCAGGCCGTGCGCGGCGGCGGCCTGGTAGACGCCGACGGCCATGCGGTCGTTGAAGCAGAAGACGGCGGTCGGGCGGCGGCCCTGCGGCAGGTCGAGCAGCGCGTGCGTCGCGGCGCGTCCGCCGGCCGCGTCGCTCGCGCCGTGGACGTGCCACGCCGGGTCGGGCTCCACGCCCGTGGCGGCGAGCACCTCGCGCCACGCGTCACGTCGCAGGTTGGCGGCGATCGGGCGGTCCGGCCCGGTCTCGTCCACGTCGACGTAGGCGATGCGCCGGTGCCCGGCCT
The DNA here is from genome assembly GCA_023424135.1 of Actinomycetes bacterium. Taxonomy (GTDB): domain Bacteria; phylum Actinomycetota; class Actinomycetes; order Actinomycetales; family Cellulomonadaceae; genus Cellulomonas. Next base: position 1,985 of record JAFAEH010000164.1, read on the forward strand.
CGACGAGCGCGGTCACCGCGGCCACGCCGCCGCCGTGGTCGTCCGGCACGACGGCCGGTGCACGGCCCGTGGTCGGTCGGCAGTCGAGGTAGACGGCCGTGGGCGGCAGACCTTCGACGGGCTCCACGACGCGGTGCCACATGCACGCGTACACCAGGTTGTCGACCTGGTGGTCGGCCAGCGCGCGGACGGCGTCACGCTCGACTCCGGGGTCGCCGCCGGTGTCCACGAGGACGACGAGGTGGTCGTGCTCGCGAGCGACGTCCTGCGCGCCGGCGAGCATGCGCCCGGCGAACGGGGTCGTCGCGATCTGGTCGGAGACCAGCCCGATCGTGCGCGTGCGCTGCGTGCGCAGGCCGCGGGCGACGCCGTTGGGCGTGTACCCGACCTCGGCGGCCGCACGGCGCACGCGCTCGGCGGTCGCGGTCGTGATGCGGGCGTCGTTGCCGTTGAGCACGAGCGAGACGGTCGCCGTGGACACGCCTGCGACGGCGGCCACGTCGGTGATGCGCACGCGTGCCATCGTGTCCCTCCACCTCGTCGTGACGGTCGTCGGTCTCTCGAACGTTTAATCGATTAACCGGCGAGACGAGAGTGCACCAGCGATGGCACCGGCGTCAAGGGTCGTGGCCGGACCGGTGCCGGCAGGACGGCGATCGCCGGACGGCTGCCGCCCGACGGACCGGGGCGCCGTCCCGGCGGCGATGCCGCGGCCGGCACGCGGACCATGCGGGGCCGTCGGTCCGGCGGCGACCGGCGCCACGGGGCCGGAC
>JAFAEH010000058.1 GCA_023424135.1 Actinomycetes bacterium
GCCTGGCCCCGGGCGGCGCGTGGCGGCGCGACGGCGTGACGTGGACGCCGCAGACGACGCTCTACGCGTGGGTCGCGGCCGAGCAGGGCGACGCGACCGCGGCGGCCCGGTGGCTCGACGTCGTCGCCGCCCACCGCACGCCGTCGGGGTCGATCCCGGAGAAGGTGCTCGCCGACGGCACCCCCGCGGCGGTCGCACCGCTCGGCTGGAGCGCCGCGTGCGTGCTGCTCGCGCTCGACGCGCTCGACGCACCCCGTCCCTGAGCCCGGACGCACGACGACCCGGCCGCGGACGGCCGGGTCGTCGTGCACGTCGAGACGTCGCAGCGGGACGCCGTGCACGGCCCGCCACGGCCCGGGTCACGCCCGGGCGACGTTCAGGCGGGCCGCACCTGCTCGGCCTGCGGGCCCTTGGTGCCCTGGCCGACCTCGAAGTCGACGGCCTGCCCCTCCTCGAGCGTGCGGTAGCCGTCGACCTGGATCGCGCTGTAGTGCACGAAGAGGTCCTGCCCACCGTCCTGCGGGGTGATGAACCCGTACCCCTTCTCCGCGTTGAACCACTTGACCGTGCCCTGGGCCATGCCGTGCTCCTCGACGTCCGGTGCCCGGGGCGCTCCGCCGTCACCCCGGTGGAGGTGGAGCCTAGTGCGGCACGTGGGCGCACGACCAGGGTCTGCCCAGGTGACGGGAGGGGTCCGGTCAGGTGACGGGTCGGCGTGCGGTCAGGCGTCGGGGTCGGTGACGAGCACGACGACGATCCCGGTCACGGCCCGCTCGGGTGAGACCTCGATCGCCGGGACCCCGATGGTCGTCGCCACGAGGTCGGCCGTGGCGCGCAGGTCCTCCGACGCGATGTAGACGGTCGACTCCGCGGGCAGGTCGGACGTCGCGTTGTCGGGCGTCACCGCGGTGAACCCGACGCCCGTGAGCTGCTCGGCCACCCGGCCGGCCAGCCCGCCGATCCGTGCGCCGTTGAGCACGGCCACCGGTGTCGTCAGGTCGGGCTGCGGGGCCTCGGCCGTGGGCTCGTCGGCGGGCGACTCCTCGCCGTCGGCGGGCTGCTCACCCTCGCCCGTGCCGTCGCCGGTGTCCGTGCCGTCGTCGACCGCCGGGTCCTCGTCACCGCCCTGGTCCTGGCCCTGCGACGTGTCGCCGCCCGCGCCCGGCAGGTCACCCGTGCGCGACAGGTAGGTCACCGCGCCGTAGGCGAGCAGGGGGACGACGAGCAGCACGACGAGGAACGGCCACCAGCGGCTCCACGCGGACCGCGGCGCGCGGTGCACGCCGGTCGGCACGTCGGGGGAGGCCGCGTCGAACTCGTCCTCCGGGTACGGGTAGTCGCCCTTGCTCACGGCCGCAAGGTTAACGTCTTGTCATCCGGGACACGGGCATCCCCGCCGCTCGGCCGCGCCGGAGCAGGTCCGGGGGCGTGCCGGGCCCGCCGCGCGCGGTGCGCGCCGCCCCGACGGGAGGCACGGGACGCGACCGCGCTACGCACGGGTGGGCTCAGGCCTCGACGCCCGTCCGACGTGCGGTGCGGGCCCGCTGCCGCGACGAGCGCATGCGGCGCAGGCGCTTGACGAGCATCGGGTCGTGCGCCAGCGCGGCCGGGTCGTCGATGAGCGCGTTGAGGAGCTGGTAGTAGCGCGTCGCGGACATGTCGAACAGCTCGCGGACGGCCTGCTCCTTGGCCCCCGCGTACTTCCACCACTGCCGCTCGAAGTCGAGGACCTGGCGGTCGCGCTCGCTGAGACCGTCGGCGGGACGTGCGTCGTCGCGGAGGTCGTCGTGCCGGTCGGCGCGCACCGCGTGCGTGGCCGTGCTCTCCATGGCTCCTCCGTCTCGCGTCGTGCCTGCCGTCGCGCCCGTCGTCGTCCCCGTCGTCCGTGGTCGGCGCCGTCCGTGGTCCCGTCGGCATCGTACGGGCCGAACCACACGGGTGTCATTCGCGCGCGCGGGCGACCGCGGGCGCGCTCGTGACCCGGCCCGCGCGCGGACCACACCACCCCAGGCGCGAGAGAGCGATCCGATCGCACTCTCACCACAACAAGGACACGACCCCCGCCACCCCCCCAGCGTGAGAGAGCGATCCGATCGCACTCTCACCACAACAAGGACACGACACCAACCGCCCCCCGGCCGTGAGGAGCGATCCGATCGCACGCTCACGCCCGGCGGGGATGACGGCCGTCGGTCACCTGGCCCCCTCCTCCCGCACCGCGGGGCGGTAGCGTGCGTCGGCGTGAGCGCACCCCTCGACCAGGTCGTCGCACCGGACTGGGCCCGCGCCCTGGCCCCGGCCGAGCCCGCGCTGCGCGCCGCCGGGCAGTTCCTGCGGGAGGAGGTCGCCGCGGGCCGCGAGTACCTGCCCGCGGGGGACGCGATCCTGCGCGCGTTCCACCGCCCGCTCGCGGACGTGCGCGTGCTCGTCGTCGGCCAGGACCCGTACCCGACGCCGGGGCACCCGATGGGCCTGTCGTTCTCGGTGCAGCCCGACGTCCGGCCGCTGCCCCGCTCGCTCGACAACATCTTCCGCGAGCTCGTCGACGACGTCGGCGTGCCGCGTCCCACGAGCGGCGACCTCACGCCGTGGGCGGACCAGGGCGTGATGATGCTCAACAGGGTGCTCACGGTCCGGCCCGGTGCGCCCGCGTCGCACCGCGGCAAGGGGTGGGAGCAGGTGACGGACCGCGCCATCGCGGCGCTCGTCGAGCGCGGCGGTCCGCTGGTGGCCGTCCTGTGGGGCCGCGACGCCCAGTCGCTGCGGCCGGCACTGGATGACGTGCCCGTCGTCGCGTCCCCGCACCCCAGCCCGTTGTCCGCATCCCGCGGGTTCTTCGGGTCACGCCCGTTCTCGCGCGTCGACGCGCTGCTGCGCGAGCAGGGCGCCGACGCGGTCGACTGGCGCCTGCCCTGACCCCCGCACGCCGGGGCGCGCCATGATGGGTGCCATGTCCTCGTACGACCGCACCGACGCCCCGAGCCACGACGCCCCCGCCGATCTGCCTGCTCCCCGCTGGACGCGCTACGTGGCCTGCGGCGACTCGTTCAGCGAGGGCCTGTGGGACGCACCCGACGGGCCCGACGCCCCTCTGCGCGGGTGGGCCGACCAGCTCGCGTCGCACCTGTCACGGCGGCGCACCGCGGCCGGACTGCCCCCGCTGGAGTACGCGAACCTCGCCGTGCGGGGGCGGCTCATGCGCCCGATCCTGCGGGAGCAGGTGCCCGCGGCACTCGCGCTGGGTCCCGACCTGGTGAGCGTCGTCGGCGGCGGCAACGACATCCTGCGCCCGTCGGTCGACGTCGACCGGGTCGCGGCCGAGCTCGAGCGGGTCGTCGCGCACGTGCGCGCCCAGGGGGTCGACGTGCTGATGAGCACCGGCTTCGACGCCCGCGAGTCCCCGCTGGTGCGCACGACACGCTCACGCGTGGGCGTGTTCAACGCGCACATCTGGTCGATCGCGCGCCGCCAGGGTGCGTACGTGCTCGACCCGTGGGGCATGCGCAGCCTGCGCGACTGGCGCATGTGGTCGCAGGACCGCATCCACCTGACGACGCAGGGGCACGCCCGTGTCGCGCAGGCCGCGCTCGTCGGGCTGGGCCTGGCGCCCGACCGCACCGACTGGGACGACCCGCTGGCCCCGCTGCCGCCCGTCCCGCGCGCCGAACGGGCCCGGCAGGACGCGCGGTGGCTGCGCGAGCACGCCTACCCGTGGGCGACCCGCCGGCTGCGGCGCCGGTCGTCGGGCGACCTGCTGACAGCCAAGCGGCCCGAGCCGCTGCCGGTGGAGTGAGGGTCAGCCGGCGGTGAACTGCCCGGCCTGCGGCGACTGGTTCCAGTCGAGCACGGTGAACGTCAGCCACGGCGCAGCGCTCCAGTCGGCCTCTGCGTTGTACATGTGGATCGTCCCGGCGGGCCAGTCCCACGTCGTGCTCGCCCCCATGATCGTGCGCAGGTCGACCGTGACGCGTGCGCGCCGGCCCACGCCGCGGAGGTCCGGGACGCCGACCACGCGTGGGCGACGAGCACGGTCAGGGTGAGCGCGACGACGACGGTCAGCAGCCGCGTGCCGCGGTCGCGCACGGTCACGCTCACGGTCTCGCCCCGTGCGGCACGGCGGGCCTCGGCACACCAGCGCCCTCCCCCTCGGCCGGGTCCCGCGCCACGGCGGGGCCCGTGCGGTGCCGCTGCCGCGGCAGCAGGCTCAGCGCGAGCAGGGCCGCGAGCGCGACGAGCAGCGGGACGGCCGTGCCGGGCTTGGTGAGCTCGACGAGCACGTAGCCCGCACCGGAGACCTGCCAGCGCGGGCTGAGCACGGTCGCACGCTTGCGAGACGCATGCGCGACAGGACGATGGTCCGCACGCCAGGTCCAGGCACAGGTCACGCGCCCGGAAGTCGTGGCCTACGGCCGGCCGATCCCCTGCTGCGGCGGGAGCACACCCAGCGGGAGACGGGCCGAGACGCGCGCACCCCCGCGCTCGCCCGGCTCGGTGCGCAGCGACCCGCCCGCGAGCCGGAGCCGCTGCGCGAGCCGCGACCCGCCCGAGCTCGGGTCACCCGCCCGCGTGGGGTCGTACAGGGTCCCGTCGTTCGTCACGACGACGACGAGCGCAGCGTCGTCCACGTCCAGGTCGACCTGGATCGTCGTCGGCGGACCGTGCTTGAGCGCGTTCGTCACGGACTCCTCGACGATGCGGACCGCCAGGAGCCGGTCCGCGACCGCCAGACCGTCCGCCGTCGGGTCGTCGAGCACGCGCACGGCGTCGCTCACCCGCAGCCGCGTCGCGATCGTCACCGGCAGCCGGCCCAGCAGCGCCCGGACGGCGGGGACGACCCCCAGCTCGAGGCGCTCGGGGTACAGGAGCCGGCTCATCTGCCGCACGTCGATCTCGCGGGCCTCCGCCAGCTGCTCGCGTACCCAGGCCAGGTCCGCGGCAACCGTGGGCGCGTCCGTCGCGCACGCCGCGGCGACCGCGTCCAGCCGCGCGTCGATCACCACCAGCCGCTGCTGCAGCGTGCCGTGCAGCCCTTCCGCGACGGCGCGCCGGACGCGGATCTCCTCGTCCTCGAGCGCACGCACCGCGAGCTCGACGCCGACGAGCTCACGCTCGGCCGCCCGGGTCCGGGCCCGCGCGGCACGGCGCGAGAGCATCACCCACGCGCCGATCGACGCCGCGATGAGCCCGATGACCGCACCGGAGAGGACCTCGACCCGCAACGACTCCCGCTGCGCGACGTCGTGGACGCCGAGCAGCACCTGGCAGACCACCCTCAGCACGCTCATGCCCGCGGCCGCGAGCAGCACGCGCCACCCGATCTGCCACGGCGTCGACGCCCGGTGGACGCGCAGCACGGCGAGTGCCGCGACGAGCCCGGCGACCGCGATGCCGTTCGCCAGCAGCCGCCGCCACAGCTCGACCTGCGCCCACTCCGGCACGAGCCGCGAGTAGATCCAGGTGGTCTGCAACGACGCTCCGAACGCGTAGCCGCACGCGACGATCGCGGTGACCTGCAGCAGGACGAACCTGTCCCGCGCCGCGTCGCCGCGCCGCGCCAGTCCCGCCGACTCGTCGTACGCCCCTGGCATCCGCTCCCACCCCGACCGACGCGGCACGTGCGGCCGCGCCCGCCCGTGACCATACTGGGCCGGATGTCACCTGCACCGCCTCACCGCCTGCGCGTCGGGATCGTCGAGGACCAGCCGCTGTTCCGCTCCATGCTCGAGCGGACGTTCGCCGACGCCCCGGACCTCGAGGTCGTCGCCGCGGTGGGCACGGTCACCGAGGCCCGCTCGACCCTCACCGCGGGGACCGTCGACGTCGTCGTCCTCGACATCGACCTGCCGGACGGCAACGGGATCGCGCTCGGCGTCACGCTGCGCCGGGCCCAGCCGGACCTCGGCGTGCTGCTGCTGTCCGCGCACGACGCGATGGACCTCCTGCTCGACCTGCCCCGCGACGTCGCGCACGGCTGGGGGTACCTGTCGAAGACGAGCACGACGAGCGAGCACACCCTGCTGCACGCGGTGCGTGCCGCCGCCGCGGGCGAGACCGTCCTGGACCCCGTCCTGCTCGACCGCGTGTCCCCCCGCGCCGGATCGGCCGTCGCGAGGCTCACCCAGCGGCAGTACGAGGTGCTGCGCCTGCTCGCGGAGGGACTGTCGAACGCCGGCATCGCGGACCGGCTCGGCATCACCGACAAGTCCGTGCAGAACCACGTGTACGCGGTCTACGCAACCCTGGGGATCGACGCGGACCCGGCCCGCAACCCGCGGGTCAGCGCCGCGCTGCGCCTACTCGAGGACACCGGGCCGGCCCTCTGACCCGCCCTCCACCCCGCTCGCGCCCCGCGGCGGCACGCGGGCGGGGACCGGCTAGCCTGCTCCGACCGGCGCAGGCAGGAGGACGACGATGGTGCTGATCGGCGCGCACGTGCGCGGGGACGACCCGGTCGCGGAGGCCGCACGCATCGGCGCGGACGCCGTCCAGGTGTTCCTGGCCGACCCGCAGGGCTGGAAGAAGCCCGTGCGCCGGCCCGACGCCGACGACCTCGTCGCGTCCGGCCTCGGCATCTACGCCCACGCGCCGTACCTGGTGAACGTCGCGTCGACCAACAACCGCATCCGTATCCCGAGCCGGAACATGGTCGCGCAGCACAGCGCGGCGGCCGCCGACCTGGGTGCGCGGGGGCTCGTCGTGCACGGCGGGCACGTCGGCGACGGCGACGACATCGCCGTGGGGGTCGACAGCTGGCGCAAGACGTTCGCGCGTGCGACGTTCCCCGTGCGGGTGCTCGTCGAGAACACCGCGGGCGGCGAGAACGCGTGCGCACGGACCCTCGACCGCTGGGCGATGCTGTGGGACGCGATCGGCGGCTACGACGTCGGCGTGTGCCTCGACACGTGCCACGCCTGGGCCGCCGGCGAGGACCTCGAGACGCTCGTCGAGCGGCTCGTCGCGATCACGGGCCGCATCGACCTCGTGCACGCCAACTCCTCGCGCGACCCGCACGGCTCGAGCCGCGACCGGCACGCCGGCTTCGCCGACGGCACGATCCCGCCCGAGCTCATCGCCCACGTCGTCCGGGAGGCCCGCTGCGACGTCGTCGTCGAGACACCCGCCGAGAGCCAGGCCGACGACGTCGCGTACCTGCACGAGGCGCTGGGCGCCTGAACGCGTCGCGCCGCGTTGCGCCGGCGGTCCGGCACCGTGGAGCCCCCTGTCGGATTCGAACCGACGACCTGCTGTTTACAAGCGGGCTCGTCGCAACCGCGGAGAAGGACGACATCAACGACCTCGGTGTCCTGACGGAGGAGATGCGCAAGCATGGGGCGATGGTCGCCTCCAAGCTGTCGAAGATCGCCCAGCGCTCCCTCGACTCCGAGATCGTCCTGGACCTACGCCACTGGTCACGGGCGGGCCGACGTGGCGAGACGCGGCTGAGTCGGCGAGGAGCCACCGCACTTCATGCCGCCGCCGAACGGAATCGCGAGCGGACCGAGCCCGAGAAGGCCGCGGGACGCCTCCGTACCGTCAGCGACGGCGCGGACCAGATGCGGATGACCCTCGACGACGGGTCGAACCTGCAGATGAGCGTCGACGCGAGCCAGGGAGTCCTCCTCGGCCCGCTCCTTGGCAAGCGCGTTGAGGTCGAGATGGAGGTCACGGTCCGCTGGCAGCTGGCGAGCGGACGCGAGACACGCTCGCGTTCCCTCGTCAGAGCACGTCTTGCAGAAGACCAACCCGAACTCGCATACGACTCGCCGATCGACTGAGGGGACAACGGCCCCGCACGGAACGGCGCCTCGGCGACGCGGCACCGCCCCCACCTCCGCCTCGTGCGGGTGTGGGGGCGGTGTCGTCGTGTCAAGCCTCGAGCGCGGCCTTGGCGGCGTGCTGCTCGGCGAACCGCTTGGACTCGCCCGGGGTCGCGTCCATGCCGGCCTCCATCTGCATGGGGCCGGGGTACTTGGTGATCCAGCCGCCGGGCCGCTGGATCGCCTCGTAGCGTCCGACGCCCGAGTCTCCGACGTAGTGGCCGTCGGCGACCTGGGTCCAGCGGATCCGCCCGTTCGCGGCGATGGCTTCGACGACCTGGGTCGGCACGCGCCAGTCCCTCCCGACGCGCGCGCCAGGGAGGGTTCCTGAACTCAGGCGCTGGCGCACCGCGGACGCGGTCACACCGAGCTTGCCTGCTGCCTCGCCGACGGACATCGTCTCAGGAGCGGACGGGAGGTCGAGCCCGGCGTCGAACGCGGCGGTCGACATCGCCCGGACAATGTACGGCTCGTACTTGAGCGCGTTCCAGGAGGCGTTCAGCGCGGTCGTGATCGCCTGTCCGATGTTGTGGCCGGGGATCGTCAGCACGAGCTCGATCGTGCCGACAGGCGTCGGTGCGAGCACCGCTCCGTACGTCTCGAACGGGGTCAGGTCGAACGCGTCGGGGTCGACACGCCCGACGTCCAGCATCACGTTGTAGTCGGTCACGGGGACGACCCTCCTCGGTTGATTGGATGGTGGACCATGGACTCGGGGCGGGAGCCACTTGCCTTGGCTCCCGCCCCTTCCCGCTACCTGCGTGGCGGCCAGGCGAACCCAGCCCGCCGCAGTGCGGCGATCAGGTTCTTCAGCCCGCGCACGTCGCGAGGGGTGCTCACCGCCTTCGCGACGAATGCACCGTCGCGTAGACCATCGGGTGGCCGGTCTTGCTAGTCCGAACCTCGAAGCCCTGCCGCTCCGCTTGCCGGAGGACCTTGCGGGTGTCCTTAGTCCACCATCCCTCCTTCCTGTTGTGCAGACAAGTCAAATGCTATCACCTCCTTGCGCTAGCGCAAGGCGGTGGAGCCGGGGCGACTTCCTGACGACGGCGCCCCCTCTCCGCCGCGGCGGGAGGGGGCGCGGCCGTAGCGCGGCTAGTGCTCGGGCAAGACGGGTGCGCCCGCCAACGAACTCGCGTCCAGCGTCTCAACTGCCTCCATCACAGATGGGCAGGCGTATACCCGGCCATACGAGTTACCCGTGATCTCGACGACCAAACCGAGGGCCTGCAACTTCTGGATGGCGCTGTTGGCCGGCGGGTACGTGACGTGGTGCAAGCTAGCCGCCTGCGTCGGGGTGATGATCGGATAGCCGATGAGGTCCTCCACGATCTCGAGGACGACCCCGCGCGCTTTGTCTTGCCGCAGTCGCTCGAGCATGAACGCCCGGATCTCGACCAGCCGGCTAATGCGCGCGATCGTGTCAGCCGCCTGCGCCACCACCGCCTCGGAGAAGAAGCGGACCCACGCGTTGAAGTCGCCTGTCTGGCTCACGGCCAGCAAGCAGTCCTTGTAGGCGTCCTTCCGCGCCTCGAGCCACGGCGACAGGTTAAGGATCGGGTGGCACAGCGCCCCTGCGGTTACGAGCTGCAGAACGATGATCAGCCGACCGAGTCGCCCGTTGCCGTCGCTGTAGGGGTGCAACGACTCGAACTGGTAGTGGGTGAGAGCCACGCGCACGAGGAGCGGGATGTCGTCCTCCTGGTGAAGCCATTTCTCCCAGTCGCTCATCCCGTCCTGGAGAGGAGCCCCCTCAGGCGGAGGCACGTAACGAGACGCCTCAATGCCCTTGTGTCGCTCCCCGATGTAGACCTGCCCCGACCTGAGCCGGCCGGAGTCGAACCCGTCGCCACGGGTGCCCGTAACGAGGACTTTCTGGAGCCGCGAGAGGAGCGACACGCAGATCGGCTTCTCCTCGACCAACTCGATCGCAAGCTCGGCAGCGCGGACGTAGTTCAGGATCTCTCGGACCTCATACGTGCCTCGGCTCGGCTCGACTGCATCCGCCTCGAGGACCTCACGAAGCGGTGCGTAGGTGCCTTCGAGCGCGCTCGTACTGACGGCCTCCCGATACAGGACCGGACGCACGAGCAACGACGGGTTCGGCAGCTGCTGGGCGGCGGCGTCGAGGCGCCCCACCGCGAGCGCAGCGTCAGTCACGGCCTTGTACGTGGCCTGCTCAAGCGGGACGATGGCCGGGAGCGGCGCCGGAACGAACGCGTGGTGCGTGTACTCGCGCTTCAACAGCTGGTCGAACCCCTTGATCGGCACGAGCGTGCCAACGGGCGAGTTCTCGAACGCCGACTTGTCCACAGACCCTCCTCTCCAGGGTATGAATCACACCGTCGTAACTATAGGTTAGCCCGGAAACCTATAGATCTCCACGCTGGATCTATAGCGTCTGCGCTCGACCCTGTGGATAACGTCGGGTGCTGCGCAGACGCTGTCTGCGACTCATGAGACGGTCAGATCGTGCGCATCCCGCCAGCCACCCGGACTACTCGACGTGGATCGTCAACCACGGTGAACCCGCCGACGCTCGCCGGCGCGTCGCCCCGCCCACGCCCGGGGTCGTCTACGTCAAGCTCTACCCCGACGTCAAGCTCTACGACGAGTCACGCGCAGCTCGAGGTGCACGTCGTCGCCGTCGCTCGCGGACGGGTCTGCATCCGCCAGAACGTGCCAGGGCGAGCGCCGTGGCACGCGTGGGTGGCTCGGGCAGACGAGAGGCGCCGGTGAGTCCCGTCCAAGATTGGCTGCCGACATGGCTACAACCGGCCAATCTGCCCACCACGACAGATCGGCCCCCCGTAGCGCTCCTGCGCTGGTGACGGGCCGATTCTGTCCTGGAGCCCCCTGTCGGATTCGAACCGACGACCTGCTGTTTACAAGACAGCTGCTCTGGCCAGCTGAGCTAAGGAGGCGAGGCGGCCAGGGTACCGGCCGCGACGCGCGCGGGCGCCCGCCCCGCGAGGGGACGGGCGCCCGCGGCGACGATCAGCCCTTGGCGGCGACCGCCTGGTTGATCGCGTCGGTGAGCGGTCCGGTCGAGTACAGGTCGCCCTCCCACTTCGTGCCGTCGATGAGGACGGTCGGCGTGCCCAGGCCGCCGAGGTCGATCTGCGCCTGCTGCGTGGTGGCGGCGACGAACGGCGCGTAGGTGCGCCACGTGCCGTCGCGCTCCTCGGTCTCGGTCTCGGACGTCGCGACCTCGTACGTGCCGTCGACGGTCGCCGTGAACTGGTCGGCGACCGACTGGGGCACGCCGACGCCGACGGCGATCTCGGCGAGGCGCGAGTCCTTCGGGCCGGTCGTGCCCTCGTCGGGCTGGTTCTCCTCGGTGTACAGCGCGCTGACGAAGTCGACGTAGTGCTCGGGGTCCTGCGCGGCGACCACGGCAGCCGCGTTGGCGGTGCGCGTCGAGTAGAACGTGCCGCGCGACGCGCCGTCGAGGAACGAGATGTTCTTGTAGACGACGGTCACGCCGCCCGCCTCGGCGAGACGCTCGAGCTCGGCGCCGTTGGCGCGGTCGAACATGCCGCAGTAGGGGCACATGAAGTCGAAGTAGACCTGCACCTCGACGTCGTCGGCGCCGGCCTCGCCGACGCCGGCCGCGCTGACGGGCACGCCGCCCGCGGCGACGATCAGCCCTTGGCGGCGACCGCC
>JAFAEH010000159.1 GCA_023424135.1 Actinomycetes bacterium
ACCCGCGACACCCCGCGCGTCCGCCGCACCCGGCCGTCCCCCTGCCCCTGCCCCCGCGGGCACGGGCGCTGCGGGCACCGGCACGGGGCACGCGCTCGCCAAGCCGCCCGTGCGCAAGCTCGCCCGCGACCTGGGCGTCGACCTCGACGCCGTGCACGCCACCGGGCCGGGCGGGATCGTCACGCGGGAGGACGTGCTGGCGCACAGCGTGCGCGCCGAGGGGCGCGAGCTCGCGACGTACCCCGACCAGCCGTGGCTCGCGTCCGGCACGGTCACGCCCGACGGGCGCCAGACGCGCGTGCCGGTGAAGTCCGTGCGCAAGCGGACCGCCGAGGCGATGGTCGCGAGCGCGTTCACCGCACCGCACGTCACCGTGTTCCACACGGTCGACGTCACGCGGACCATGAAGCTCGTCGAGCGGCTGCGCGCCGACCGGGAGTTCTCCGACGTGCGCGTGACGCCCCTGCTCGTCGCCGCGAAGGCCCTGCTGCTCGCGGTGGACCGGCACCCGCAGGTCAACGCGTCCTGGGACGAGGACGCGCAGGAGATCGTCTACAAGCACTACGTGAACCTCGGCATCGCGGCCGCGACCCCTCGCGGGCTCGTCGTGCCGAACATCAAGGACGCGCACCGGCTCGACCTGCTGGGCCTCGCGCGGGGACTCGGCGACCTCACCGCGACCGCGCGCGCGGGCCGCACGTCACCGGCCGACATGTCCGACGGCACCATCACGATCACGAACGTCGGCGTGTTCGGCATCGACACCGGCACACCGATCCTCAACCCGGGGGAGGCGGCGATCCTCGCGTTCGGCGCGATCCGTCAGCAGCCGTGGGTGCACAAGGGGAAGATCAAGCCGCGGCACGTCACGCAGCTCGCGCTGAGCTTCGACCACCGGCTCGTCGACGGCGAGCTCGGCAGCCGCGTCCTCGCCGACGTCGCCGCGGTCCTGCACGACCCGGCCCAGGGCCTCGTCTGGGGCTGACCGGCTGACGTGCCGACCGGCTGACGTGCCGACCGGCTGACGTGCGCGGGGCGTCGCCGCGTCGCTGCGTGAAGGGTTGCCGTCGTCTCCCGACGGCGACCCCTCGCACCTGCCGCCCCGGGGCCGTGACAGCCGCCGCGACGGGGTCGCCGACGGCGGTCTGAAGCGTTTCGGCGGGTGGACGCTCGCGCGGGTCCCGACGACCGTCGGTGCGTGGCGGCCGACGTGACGACGCGCGGCGCCGGACCCGAGCCCGGCCCGGCGCCCGACCGTGGCGTGCCCGGCGTCGGGTCGACCCGCCTGCCGGGCGCGAACGTGGACCGTGTGCCGGGCGCCGGACCGGACCGCCTGCTGCACGTCCGGACGACGGGTGCGGCGGGGCTGCTGGCTCGTGGTGCGGGGCTGTGCGTCGCGGTGCTCGTCGGCGCGGTCGGCGGGCACTGCCTGGCCGGCGGGCATCTGCCCGGGCCCACCGTGCTGGTCGCGCTCGGGGCGCTCGTCCTGGTCGTCGGCGTGCTCGCCGCACGCGTGACGGACGACGACGGCACGGGTGCGCACGGCGGTGCACGCCTGGGCGCGGTGGTCGTGCTCGCCGTCCTGGCGCTCGGGCTGCAGCCGCTGCTCGCGGTGCTCGCGTCGCCCGCCGTGGCGACGGGCGTCGAGGTCGTGAGCGGGCACGCGGCGCACCGGTCCGGGGAGGACGGTGCGGCCGGGAGCGCGTCGGCCGGGGCGGGGAGCGGATCCGGTGCCGGTGACGACGTCGCGGGGTCGGCGGGCGCCGGGGCGGTCGACCTCGCCGCGCTCCGAGGCGCGGGTGTCGACCTCGAGACCGTCCGGGCCGCCGGGTGGGACGTCGACGCGCTCGTCGCGGCCGGGCTCGACGCGTCCGCCCTGACCGCGGCCGGGCTGGACCCGGCCGACCCGCACGCCGTGCATCACGTCGCGGGTGCGGTCGCCGCCCTGCCTGCCGGGACCGACCCGGCGACGCCCGAGGCGTCGACAACCTCGTCGACCCGCGTCCTGGGTGCTGCACCTGCCGGTGAGGTGCGTGACGGCGTCCTCGTCGACCTGTCGAGGGTCGGCGTGGTCCTGCTGACGGCCGTCCTGACGTGTGCCGTGATGTGGCGTCGACCCCGTGATCCGTCACGGGTACGGGTGGGACTGCGTGACGGATGACGGGGTCGGCGCGGTGTGACGGGGCGCGGTGTGATGGGATCGGGAGTCGTCCGCGCGCTCGCGTGGGAGCAGCAAGAGAAGGGGCACACATCGTGCTGTCGTCGCTCGTCCCGTCCTCCCGTCGCCCGGTGCCGGCGTCGACCGCTCCGGCATCGCAGGAGCGCGAGACGGGCCGACGGGGCGGCGTCCGGCGACGGCTCCCGGTCGGGCTCCTGCTCGCGGGGCTGCTCGTCGCGCTCGGGGCGTCGCCCGCCGCGGCGCACAACACGCTGCGGTCGACCGACCCGGCCGACGGCTCGACGATCACGACCGCACCCGCGCAGGTCACGCTCACGTTCGACCAGCCGGCGCTCGCGCTGGGCACCGAGATCGTCGTGACCGGGCCCGAGGGCGTCGTCAGCGAGGGGGACCCGCAGCTCGTCGACTCGTCCGTCGCCCAGCCGCTGACCGCCGCGCTGCCCGCGGGGGGCTACACGGTCGAGTGGCGTGTGACGTCCGCCGACGGGCACCCGCTGTCGGGGACGTTCGGGTTCACGACGACCGAGGCGGTCGGGGTCGAGCCGACGCCCGAGCCCACGGCCGAGGCGACCCCGGACCCGACGCCCGAGGCGACCGAGGACGCCGACGCGACCGCTCCCGCCGCCGACGTGACGGGCACGGACGCCGGCGCCGGCGCCGACGAGCCCACCGACGAGCCGACGGTCGTGCCGATCAGCGCACCGGCGGGCGGTGTGCCCGCCTGGGCGTGGGTGGTGCTCGTGGCCGGGGCCCTCGCGCTGCTCGTCGGGGGCGGGGCGGCCCTCGCCGCGGCCCGGCGCCGCGCCGATGCCGCGGATGCCGCCGACGCGCAGGGACCGGTCGTCGACCCGGACGCCACGGCCCAGCCGCAGGCGCCGGGTGACTCGGCGGACGCGCAGGGGACGGTCGTCGACCCGGACACCTCGGCCGACGACGGCCCGACCCCACGCCCCTGACCGTGGCGGGTCGGCTCCTGGACCGTCGGACGGGCGGCGCGCCGTCGCACGGGTTCCGGGCACGACGACGACCCGGACGGGTGGTGCGCCCGCCTACGCTGTCCGGGTGGACGAGCCCGTGACCCTGGTGCGCCGCGGTGCGCTCGGCGTGCTCGCCGCGACGGGTGTCGTGGCCGCGCTGATCGGGGTCGCGTTCACGGGGGTGGCCACGGCCGTCACGCTCGGGGACCCGGGTGCGCTCGTGCGGTGGGGGCTGCCGGCGGTCGAGACGCTCACCGAGCTCGCGGCGTCCCTGACGGTCGGTGCGCTGCTGCTCGCGGTGTGCGTCCTGCCGCGGCGCGGGGCGGCGCCCGCCCGGACGGGCACGACGCCTCCCGCGGCACCCGGTACGACGGCGCCGCGCGCCGCGGCCGACGGTGCGGCGTACCCGCGCAGCCTGGTGCTGGCGGGTGCCGCCGCCGGTGCGTGGACCGTGCTGTCCGTCGTGCACCTGGTCCTGGCGTACGCGTCCGTCGCGGGCACGTCGCCGCTCGCACCGTCGTTCGGCGACGAGCTCGCGCTGTTCGTCACGCAGATCGACCTGGGCCGCACGCTGCTGTCGGTGACGACGGTCGCGGCCGTCGTCACGGCGCTGGCGCTCGTCGTCGCGACGCCCACCGGGGCCGCGTGGACGTCGGCGCTCGCGCTCGTCGCGCTGTGGCAGCTCGGCCAGACGGGCCACGCCGCGGGAGCCGCGAGCCACGACCTCGCGACGTCCGCGATGGTGCTGCACCTGGTGAGCGCGGCCGTGTGGATCGGTGCGCTCGCCGCGCTGGCGGTGCTCGTGGGCCGGCTCGGGTCGGACGTCGTGCCCGCGGTCGCCCGGTACTCCGCCGTCGCGGGCTGGTGCGTCGCGGGCGTCGCGATCTCGGGCGTCGTGAACTCCGCCGTGCGCCTCGGCGGGTGGGACGGCCTGGCGACGACGTACGGCGCGCTGCTCGTGACCAAGGTCGTCCTGTTCGGGGCGATGGCGCTGCTCGGGCTCGCGCACCGGCGCGTCACCATCCCCGGCCTGGCCGGGCCGCGCGGGCGGGCGCTGTTCTGGCGGGTCGTGCTCGTCGAGCTCGCCGTCATGGGCGCCGTCTCGGGTGTCGCGGTCGCGCTCGGCTCGTCGCCGCCGCCCGTGCCGGACACGCCCGTGGCCGACACGTCACCCGCGTACGTCCTCACCGGTCACCCCCTGCCCCCCGAGCCGACCGCGCTGCGCTGGCTCACCGAGTGGCGCTGGGACGTGCTCATGGCGTGCGCGGCCGCCGCGGGCGTCGTCGTCTACCTGCGCTGGGTGCGTCGCCTGCGGCGCCGCGGTGACGCGTGGCCGTGGTTGCGCACCGCGTCGTGGCTGGTCGGGATGGTCGTCTTCGCGTGGACGACGTCCGGCGGCCCGGCCGTCTACGGGCACGTGCTGTTCAGCGCGCACATGATCCAGCACATGGTGCTCGTCATGGTCGTGCCGATGTTCGTCGCGCTGTCGGCCCCGGTGACCCTGGCGCTGCGCGCCCTGCCCGCGCGGGCCGGCACGCTGCGCGGCGACACGTCGCGCGGTCCGCGCGAGTGGGTCCTGGTGCTCGTGCACAGCCGCGTGGGGCGCTTCCTCGCGCACCCCGTCGTCGCGGCCGTGAACTTCGCCGGGTCGATGGTGCTCTTCTACTACTCGGGCCTGTTCGAGTGGACCCTGCGCTCCGGGGTCGGGCACCTGGCGATGGTCGTGCACTTCTCGGTCGCGGGGTACCTGTTCGTCAACGCGCTCGCGGGCATCGACCCGGGCCCGACCCGCCCCCCGTACCCGATGCGGCTGCTGCTGCTGTTCGCGACCATGGCGTTCCACGCGTTCTTCGGGGTCGCGCTCGTCGACGGGCAGTCGCTGCTCGTCGCGGACTGGTTCGGCCTGACGGGCCGCGAGTGGGGGCCGTCGGCGATCCGGGACCAGCAGATCGGCGGGTCCATCGCGTGGGGCATCGGGGAGATCCCGACGCTCGCGCTGGCCGTGGTCGTCGCGGTGCAGTGGACGCGCGACGACGAGCGGACGGCCCGTCGTCGCGACCGCCGCGCCGACCGTGACGGCGACGCGGAGCTCGACGAGTACAACGCCATGCTGGGCCGCCTCGCGCAGCGCGACGCCGGGGCCTGACGGGCCGGCGCGGACGGCCGTGATCTCACCCGGTTCGTCCGTGGACGGTCGTGGCGCGACGACGGGCGACGCGCCAGGATCACGGGGCGAGGGGTGCCGGCGACGGCCGCACCGACCGGCGTCGTCCGACGCCACGGACCGAGGAGCGACGTGAGCAGCAACGACCCGACGAGCCCCGACGGCCCGGTCCCGCCCCCGCCGCCGGCTCCGCCGCAGGGTGCACCGGTCGAGCCGTTCGCGCTGCCGTCCGTGCCGCCCGCCCCGCCGGGGACCGTGCCGTTCGGCGGTGCGTCGCCGTACGCCGGGGGTCCGACGCAGGACGTCGGCCACGGGCCCGACGCGTCGGTCCCCGTGTACGGGACCGCCCCGGGTGGTGCGCAGGCCGCACCCGGGTACGGGGTCGGTGCGTCGGGTGCGAGCCCGGCGGGCTACGGGGCGGGTGCCTCCGGCAGCGGCGGCTACGGGTCCGGTGCCTACGGTCCGGGCCCGTACGGTCGCGGGCCGGGCGTCGCGGTCCCACCGCGTGCCGGCGGTGCGGTCCCCGCGCTCGTGCTCGCGCTGGTCGCGCTCGTCGTGTCGTGGGTGCCGGTGCTGAGCGTCGTCGCCGCCGTGCTGGCCGTCGTCGCCGTCGTCGTCGGGATCCGGGCCCGTCGTCGTGCGTCGCGCGAGCGGCTCGAGGGCGCCGGTCAGGCGACCGCGGGGATCGTCGTCGGTGCGATCGCGTTCGTCCTGGCGGTCGTCGTGTCCGTGGCCTTCGGGGTGTACCTGGCCCAGGAGTCGGACGACGTCCGCGACCTCGGTCCCGGGACGTCGGGCGGCTCGTCCGGCTCGTCCGACGACGGCTCCGCGCTGCCCCCGCAGGACGACGCGCCGGCGGCCGATCCGCTCGTCGTCGCCGACGTCGCGTTCGGCCCGGACGAGGACGAGGAGGGTGCGTGGTGGTACGTCGTCGTGGTCGACAACCCCAACGACGACCACTGGTTCGACTTCGCGCAGATGTCGGTGGAGGCGCTCGCCGCCGACGGCACGCTCATCGCCGCCGAGTCGGAGTACGTCACGGCGCTGCCGGGGCGGGTCGCGGTGACGGGCTCGTTCCGCGAGCTCGGTGACCTCGTGCCCGCGGACGTGGACGTGCGCCTGCCGGTGGTGCAGGACGTGACGTGGCAGCCGGGGGTTGGCGGGCTGACCGTCGGGCCGCTGTCGACGACCGACGAGGGGTGGGGGGTCACGGTCGAGGGGACCGTGTCCAGCACCCTCGGTGAGGATCTCGACATGGTCCGGGTCGTGGTCGTCGCGACGGACGCGGCCGGTGAGGTCGTCGGCGCCGCGCGCGGGTACGCCGACGAGGTCCCGGCGGGCGGGTCGGGTGCGTTCGACGCGACGTTCTGGGTCGAGCTGCCGGACGACGTCGAGCTCACCGCGTACCCGTCGCCCTGAACCGCGCACGACGCCGGGGCGCGACACGCCGAGCGACACCGACACGTCACACGGGGGTCACCGTGTCGCAGCGGTGCCGGAAACATGGCGGCGCCACGATTCACCCGTCCGTGTCACCCACGTGAGGGAAAGTGTGGTCGCCGCCGTGCTCAAGAGGTCCCGCTCCGCCAAGTCCGCCACCTGCACGCTGACGTTCGCCCTGCCGAGCACCGTCCTCGACGGTCCGGTGAGCGTCGTCGGCACCTTCAACGACTGGACGCCCGGCGTCCACCCGCTGCGTCGGCGGTCCAACGGCACCGCGAGCGCGTCGGTGGTCGTGCCGATGGGCACGACCGTGCGGTTCCGGTACCTGGGGGAGCACGGGCGCTGGTTCGACGACGCGGACGCGGACGAGATCACGCCCGACGGGTGCGTCGTGCGCGCCTGAGCCGGGCCGCACCGAGGCCCGTTGCGCACCGCGCACCGTCGCGGAGATCACCTCGGTCAAGCGTGGACCGGGCACGTGCCGCGCACCGGTCGGCCGCAACCGCATCGACGGCGCGCTCTTGGGCAAGCGACCAGGTGGACGGGTGGTGTGTTTGGCGTGCGCGTGGTGCGTTCTTTCCGCGCGCCGCGTCGGGGTGCCGTCCGAGGACTCGGACGGCAGAAATAACCCCTGGTCACGCGCGATCGTATCGATACGATCGATGCCTGACGCGACCGGCACGACCGACCACCGCGCCCCCGAACCTCACCACCCGCGCGGAGCACCTCCCCATGTCCAAGGTCCTGACCACCGGCAGCCCGTGGCGCGTCATCGCGCTGTTCGCGGTGCCGCTGCTCCTCGGCAACGTCGTGCAGCAGCTGTACCACTTCGCCGACGCGCTGGTCGTCGGGCGCGTGCTCGGCGTCGAGTCCCTCGCGGCGGTCGGCGCGACGGGCTCGCTGCTGTTCCTGCTCATCGGGTTCGCGTGGGGCATGACGTCCGGCTTCGCGATCCCCACCGCGCAGGCCTTCGGTGCCGGCGACCACGCAGGCGTGCGCCGCTCGGTCGCCGCGGGCGCGATCCTCACGACCGGCGTCACGCTGCTGCTCACCGTCGCCGCTCCGCTGCTCGCCGGGCCCGCGCTGCGGCTGCTGCGCACCCCCGAGTCCCTGCTGCCCGAGGCCACCACGTTCGCCGTCATCTCCTTCCTGGGCGCCGCGACGACGATGTACTTCAACTTCGTGTCCGCGATCGTGCGCGCCATCGGCGACTCGCGCACCCCGCTGGTGTTCCTCACCGTGAGCTGCGGGCTGAACATCGTGCTCGTCGTCGCGCTGGTCGGCTGGCTCGGGACCGGCGTCGGCGGGGCCGCGCTCGCGACCGTGATCTCGCAGGGCGTCGCCGTGACGCTGTGCCTCGTGCACGTGTGGCGACGCACGCCCGTGCTGCACGTGCGCCGCGAGGACTGGCGGGTCACGCGCGCCGAGCTCGGCCGGCACCTGCACCTCGGCGTGCCCATGGGCTTCCAGGCGTCGATCATCGCGATCGGGACGCTCGCCGTGCAGGTCCGCCTCAACGCTCTCGGTCCCGACGCGGTGGCCGCGTACACGACCGCCGCACGCGTCGACGGGCTCGCGGTCGCGCTGCTCGCGTCGCTGGGCCTGGCCGTGTCGATGTTCGTCGCGCAGAACCTCGGCGGCGGACGCCCCGACCGCATCCGCGCCGGCGTCGTGCAGGGCGTGTGGATGTCCCTGGCCGGGTCCGTCGTCATCGGTGGCGTGCTCGTCGCGGCGGGCAGCCACCTCGTCGAGCTGTTCGTCGGCGGCGGCGAGGAGCGCGTCGTCGCGATGGCCGCGCACTTCCTGCTCGTCAACGGTGCGCTGTACACGGTGCTGGGCGTGCTGTTCGTGCTGCGCGGGGCCCTGCAGGGCCTGGGCCACACCCTCGTCCCGACGGCGACGGGCGTCGTCGAGCTCGTCATGCGCGTCGGCGCTGCGATCGTGCTCGGTGCCGCGTACGGCTTCGACGGGGTCGTGTGGGGCAACCCGCTCGCGTGGCTCGGCGCCGTCGTGCTGCTCGTGCCCGCGTACGTGCGCGCGCACCGGCGGTTCGCCCACGAGCCCATCGCACCGCTGTCCCGCGTCGAGGCGACACCCGAGCCGGTCGCGCTCGAGGGTCCCAGCGACGGGTCGATGGTCGTCGACGCGGTCGTGCCCCAGCCGCACGTCGCACCCGTCGTCGAGCCGGTGGGTGCCGAGGCCGGGCGCACCGACGAGCACCGCACCGACGAGCACCGCGTCGACGGGCACCGCGCCCGCGTCAACGCCTGACCGCAGGGCCCGACCGCACGGCCTGACCGCGGACCCTCACCGCGAGGCCTGACCGCGGAACCCCACCGCGATGCCCGACCGCGCCGCCCGACGATCGTCCGAACCGCGCGGCCCGGCCGGTGCGTCCGACCGCGCCGCCCGCGCGGGGGTCGCCGCCGACGGGGTGAGCAGGCGGGCGCGTCAGGGGGTGGGCAGGAACGTCGTCGTCGCCGTGAGCGCGAACCAGGCGAGGACGACCGACGCGCCGACGACGGCGGCCGCGAGCAGGGACGCGAGCGGACCCGACGCCGCAGGGACACCGTGCGCGATCGCGTCCGGGGGGACAGGCGCTGTGCGGGGGCAGTGCTCGGACGTGCGCGGTCGTACCGCGCGACGTCGAGCGCTGCGCGGGGCGTCGAGCGCGGCCGTCGTCAGCAGGTCCGGGCACCGTGCACCGCCCAGGTGGTGCACGAGCAGCTCGGCGAGCCCCGCGACCTCGGCCGGTGTCAGACGCGGCGGCAGGCCGCGCAGGTGGTCCGCCAGGCCGGCGGGCCCGTGGACGACGGCGATCCCGTCGGTGGCGGACCGCCCCTCGGACCCGGTGGCGGACCGTCGTCCGGTCTGCCCCTCGGACGCCGTGGCGGACCGGCGCCCGGCCGTCCGCTCGGAGCCGACGGCCGCCGGACGGGCGGGACGGTCGGGGGGTGCGGTGCGCGGCGTCGGGACCTCGGGGC
>JAFAEH010000258.1 GCA_023424135.1 Actinomycetes bacterium
CCTCCAGGCACGTCGAACTCGGACTTTGGCGGCTTCTGAGCCTTCAGAAGCCGCCAAAGTCCGAGTTCGGCGGGGGTGGGTGTGGGGGGCAGAGGGTGGACGGGGTGGGTCAGAGGGCGACGTAGACCGGGTCGAGGTACTCCTCGAGGCCCAGCTCGCCGCCCTCGCGGCCCAGGCCGGACATCTTCACACCGCCGAACGGGGCGCTCGCGTCGGACACCATGCCCCGGTTGAGGCCGACCATGCCGGCCTCGAGCTCCTCGGCCAGGCGCATCGCGCGGCCGACGTCGCGCGTGTACGCGTACGCGACCAGGCCGAACGGGGTGCCGTTGGCCAGGCGCAGCGCCTCGTCCTCGTCGTCGAACGTCACGACGGGCGCGACCGGGCCGAACGTCTCCTCGGCCACGACGCGCGCGTCCGGTGCGACGTCCGTGAGCACCGTCGGGGCGTAGAAGTACCCCGGGCGGCGCGGTGCGTCGCCGCCGATGCGGACCTTCGCCCCGCCGTCCGCGGCCTGCGCGACGACCTCGGCGACACGCTCGACCGCGGCGCGCTCGATCAGCGGGCCGACCGTGACGCCGTCGTCGGCGCCGTGCCCGACGACCAGACGCTCGAACGCCGTCGTCAGCCGGGCGGAGAACTCGTCGGCCACGGACGCGTGCACCAGGAACCGGTTGGCCGCCACGCACGTCTGACCCGCGTTGCGCATCTTGGCCTGCACCGCGCCCTCGACGGCCGCGTCGAGGTCCGCGTCGGCGAAGACGAGGAACGGCGCGTTGCCGCCCAGCTCCATCGACGTGCGCAGGATGTGCGGGGCGCTCGCGGCCAGCAGCGTCGCGCCGACCTCGGTCGAGCCCGTGAAGGACAGCTTGCGCAGGCGGGGGTCCTCGAGCAGCGGGCCGCTGATGCGGCGCGCGGACGACGACGGGACGACGTTGACCACCCCGGTCGGCAGGTCGCGTGCCTCGAGCTCGGCGCGGATGATCTCGGCGACGAACGCCGTGGTCAGCGGCGTGAGCTGCGCAGGCTTGACGACGCACGTGCAGCCGGCCGCCAGCGCGGGCGCGACCTTGCGGGCGATCATCGCGATGGGGAAGTTCCACGGGGCGATGAGCAGCGCGGGACCGACGGGCCGGCGCAGCACGAGCTGGTGGTGCGTCCCGCCGGGGGCGCGGCGCGCGAGCCCGTCGACGCGCACGGCCTGCTCGGAGTACCAGCGCACGTACTCGGCGGCGTACGCCACCTCGGCGCGCGACTCGGCCAGCGGCTTGCCGCCCTCGGCGGTCACGAGCGCGGCGACGTCCTCCGCACGGGCCGTCAGCGCGTCGTACACCGCGCGCAGCAGGTCCGAGCGCACGCGCGGTGCCGTGCGCCGCCACGGCTCGAAGGCCTCGACCGCGGCGTCGAGCGCGTCGACCGCGTCCTGCTCGTCGCCGTCCGCGACCTCGAAGATCGTCTCCGCGGTCGCCGGGTCCTCGACCGCGAACGTCGCCCCGGTCCGCGCCGGGCGCCACCGCTCGCCGACGAGCATCCCGGTGGGCAGGTGGGCGGAGACGGACGGCGGCAGCGGCGTGGTCATGACGTCCATCCTCCCGCCCCGCCTACGATGTCGCCATGACGGCAGCGGCAGAAGAACCGACGTCCCTCTCCCCGTCCTCCCCGCCCGCCGCTGCCGGGCCGGTCGCGCCGCCGACGCCGTACGAGGACCTGCTGCGGCTCGTCATGGCGACGGGCACACCGAAGTCGGACCGCACGGGCACGGGCACGCGCAGCGTGTTCGGCCACCAGCTGCGCTACGACCTGCGCGCCGGCTTCCCGCTCGTGACGACCAAGCGCGTCTTCTTCCGCGGTGTCGCCGAGGAGCTGTTCTGGTTCCTGCGCGGCGAGTCGAACATCGCCTCGCTCGTAGACCGGGGTGTGCACATCTGGGACGAGTGGGCCGACGTGGACGGCGAGCTGGGGCCCGTGTACGGCGTCCAGTGGCGCTCGTGGCCGACGCCCGACGGCGGGCACGTCGACCAGCTCGAGCGACTGCTGGGCGACCTGCGCGCGAACCCGGACTCGCGCCGGCACGTCGTCTCGGCGTGGAACGTCGCCGAGCTCGACCGCATGGCGCTCGTCCCGTGCCACGCGTTCTTCCAGCTCTACGTCGCCGACGGGCGCCTGTCGTGCCAGGTCTACCAGCGCTCGGCGGACCTGTTCCTCGGCGTCCCGTTCAACCTCGCCTCGTACGCGCTGCTCACGCACATGCTCGCGCAGCAGTCCGACCTGGACGTCGGTGACCTCGTGTGGACCGGTGGCGACTGCCACGTGTACGACAACCACGTCGAGCAGGTGCGTGAGCAGGTCACGCGCGAGGCGTACCCGTACCCCACGCTGCGGCTGCGCCGGGCACCGTCGCTGTTCGAGTACACGTGGGACGACGTCCAGGTCGAGGGGTACCGCCACCACCCGACGATCGCCGCGCCCGTCGCGGTCTGACGCGCGTGATCGGACTGGTCTGGGCGCAGACGCCCGACGGTGTGATCGGTGACGCCGGGACGATCCCGTGGCACGTCCCCGAGGACCTCGCGCACTTCCGCTCGGTGACGGGCGCCGGCACGGTCGTCATGGGACGGGCGACGTGGCAGTCGCTGCCGGAGCGGTTCCGGCCGCTGCCCGGACGACGCAACGTGGTGCTGTCGCGCGACCCGGCGTTCGACGCCCCCGGGGCCGTCGTCGTCGACGACCTGGACGAGGCGCTGGCGGGCGCCCCCGACGTGTGGGTGATCGGTGGGGGAGCGGTCTACGCCGCGACCCTCGCTCGCGCCGACGTGCTCGAGGTGACCCTCGTCGACCTCGACGTGCCGGGTGACACGCGAGCCCCGACGATCGGGGCGGGCTGGGAGCGCGTCGACGGGTCCGACGAGACGTGGCGCACGTCGCGCACCGGTACCCGCTACCGCTTCGAGACGTGGAGGCGCCCGGGGGTCGCTGGGCGGTAGCGTGTGCGCATGCCTGCCGTGACGTCAGCCACCCACCCGTTCGGGTCGCTCCTGTCGGCGATGGTCACCCCCATGACCGCCGACGGAGCCGTCGACCTCGAGGCGACCGTGGCGCTCGCGAAGCACCTGGTCGACCACGGCCACGACGGCCTCGTGCTCAACGGCACGACCGGTGAGGCCCCCACGACGCACGCCCCCGAGAAGGCCGAGATCGTCGCGGCCGTCGTCGAGGCCGTCGGCGACCGCGCCTACGTCGTCGCCGGTGCGGGCTCCAACGACACCGCGCACGCCGTGCGCATGGCCGAGCAGGCCGCCGAGGCCGGTGCGCACGGGCTGCTCGTCGTGACGCCGTACTACTCGCGCCCCTCGCAGGACGGCATCGTCCGGCACGTCGGAGCGGTCGCCGACGCGACAGACCTGCCGGTCATGCTCTACGACATCCCCGGCCGCTCGGTCGTGCGTCTGAGCCCGTCGACGATCGACCGGCTCGCCGCGCACGAGCGCGTCGTGGCCATGAAGGACGCGACCGGCGACGTGGTCGCCGCGGCCCGCTCGATCACGCGCACGGGCCTGGCCTGGTACTCGGGCGACGACGGTCTCGCGCTGGCGTTCCTCGCGCAGGGCGCCGTGGGGCTCGTCGGCGTCACGACGCACGCCGCGCCCGACGGGTTCGCGCGCCTGTTCGCCGCCTGGCGCGCGGGCGACGCCGCGACCGCCCTCGAGGAGTACCGCGCGCTGCTGCCCGCGATCGACGCGCTCAACGGCGCCGGGTTCCAGGCACCGGCCGCCAAGGCCGCCCTCGTCGAGCAGGGCGTCCTGCGCAGCCGCGCGACGCGGCTGCCCATCCTCCCCTTCACCGACGACGAGGCCGCCGACGTGCGCGCCGCCCTGGCGGCCTGCGGCCTGCTGGACGTCGTCGGGGCCAGCGACCGCGTGTGACCCACCGGTCGGCCCCCACCGATCCGTCAGGAGCTCCATGAGTCACCCCCACCCCGACCTCACCCTGCCCCCGCCGCTGCCCGAGGGCGGCCTGCGGGTCGTCCCGCTCGGCGGGCTCGGTGAGGTCGGGCGCAACATGGCCGTCCTCGAGTTCGACGGGCGCCTGCTCGTCATCGACTGCGGGGTCCTGTTCCCCGAGGACCACCAGCCCGGCGTCGACCTGATCCTCCCGGACTTCGAGTACATCCGGGACCGCCTCGACGACATCGAGGCGATCGTCCTGACGCACGGCCACGAGGACCACATCGGTGCCGTGCCGTACCTGCTGCGGCTGCGCCGCGACATCCCCCTGGTGGGTTCGCAGCTCACGCTCGCGTTCGTCGAGGCCAAGCTGAAGGAGCACCGGATCGCGCCGCTGACGCTCGCGGTGCGCGAGGGCCAGGTCGAGAAGCTCGGCGCGTTCGAGTGCGAGTTCGTCGCCGTCAACCACTCCATCCCGGACGCACTCGCGGTCGCGGTGCGCACCCCCGCCGGGACCGTGCTGCACACGGGCGACTTCAAGATGGACCAGCTCCCCCTCGACGGGCGGATCACGGACCTGCGGGCGTTCGCTCGCCTCGGCGAGCAGGGCGTCGACCTGTTCATGGTCGACTCGACCAACGCCGAGGTCCCGGGGTTCGTGACCCCCGAGCGTGAGATCGGCCCCGTGCTCGACCAGGTCTTCGCCGAGTCCGACGGGCGCGTCGTCGTCGCGTCGTTCGCGTCGCACGTGCACCGCGTGCAGCAGGTCATCGACGCGGCCGTCGTCAACGAGCGCAAGGTCGCCCTGGTGGGGCGCTCGATGGTCCGCAACATGGGCATCGCGGCCGAGCTGGGCTACCTGCGCGTCCCGGACGGCGTCCTGGTCGACCTGCGGCAGATCGAGAACCTGCCCGACGACCGCGTGGTCCTCATGTGCACCGGGTCGCAGGGCGAGCCGATGGCTGCGCTCTCGCGCATCGCGAACGGCGACCACAAGGTCGCGGTGGGTCCGGGGGACACCGTGATCCTCGCGTCGAGCCTCATCCCGGGCAACGAGAACGCGGTGTTCCGCGTCATCAACGGGCTCATGCGACTGGGCGCGCGTGTCGTGCACTCGGGCAACGCGAAGGTCCACGTCTCGGGGCACGCGAGCGCGGGTGAGCTGCTGTACTGCTACAACATCCTGCGGCCGCGCAACGTCATGCCCGTGCACGGAGAGGTCCGGCACCTCATCGCGAACGCCGCGCTCGCGGTCAAGACCGGTGTGCCGGCCGACCGTGTCGTGCTCGCGGAGGACGGTGTCGTCGTCGACCTGATCGACGGGCGTGCACGCGTCGTCGGGGCCGTGCCCTGTGGGTACGTGTACGTCGACGGGTCGAGCGTCGGCGAGCTGACGGAGGCCGAGCTCAAGGACCGTCGGATCCTCGGTGACGAGGGGTTCGTGTCGATCTTCGCCGTCGTGTCCTCGGCCGACGGGAAGGTGCTCGCCGGCCCGCAGATCCACGCGAGGGGCGTCGCGGAGCAGGACGGCGTGTTCGACGAGATCCTGCCGGACCTCACGGCGGCCCTCGAGGACGCGGTGCGCGGCGGCGCGACGGACACCCACCAGCTCCAGCAGGTGATGCGCCGCATCGTGGGCCGCTGGGTGTCGAACAAGCTGCGCCGCCGACCGATGATCATCCCCGTGGTCGTCGAGGCCTGAGCCGGAGCGCAGCGGACGGTGCGGGCGCGTCAGCGCACGCGCCGGGAGCGGAGCGTAGGCGCAGGCCGACCGGCGAGTGTTGGGGCTGAGCCGGAGCGCGGCGTCGGCGCGGGCCGACCGCCGGTGCCGGCCGGCCCGTGGCCGTGCTCAGGCGGGTTCGAGGCCGCGGAACGCGGCGAGCAGCGCGTGCTGCTCGCCGACGGCACCGCGCAGCGCGTCGTCCCACGGCACCCACGGGTCGAGGGTGAGGGCGAGGGTGCGGGTCCTGGCGCGGGGGCGCCACGTCCCGACGACGTCACCGTCGGCGAGCACGGCACCGGGGCGCCCGAGCACGGGCCACAGGGCTGCGCGCCGCGTCGCGTCGGGGACGAGGAGCTCGCGGTCGCGTGCCTGCAGGAACAGGTCGTAGGGGCCGAGGAGGCGGACACCGGCGGGTGCGTCGTCGGCGGCGGAGCGCAGCGTGTCGACGTCGTCGGCGAGGACCTGGCACACGCGTCCGTCGACGTCCACGTCGACGGTGTCGGTGGGCCAGCGTGCGGCGACCTCGCGCGGTGGTGCGTCGAGGAACGTCGCGACGTGTGCGGTGGTGGTCGGTCCGAGCAGGTGCAGCGCTCTGCGCACGGGGTCGAGCGGGCCTCCGGGTGCGGGTGCGTCGGTCGCGGCGACCTGGGACGCGGGCCAGCGGGGGACCCGGCGCAGCACGGGCGGTGAGGTCCCGGGCTCGAGCTCGAGGCCGGCGTGGAGCGCGGCGAGGCGGAACGTCTGCTCGTACATGTGGGTGGCCCCGCACGGGCGGCACTCGCGCAGGTAGGGCGCCGTCATCGCGGCGGTCATCGCGGCGGAGACCGTGCCCTTGACGGTGGGCCGCTGGACGACGTCGCGCATCGTGCGGGCGGTCGCCGCGAGCGCCTCGCGCGCAGGGATGCCCGCGGCGCGCAGCGGACGTGCGGCGTCGAAGACGCGCCGTGCGGCGTCCGTGTCCGACCAGGGCCGCAGGGCGCGTTCGACGTCGCGCAGGTCGGCGTGGCGGTAGGCGTGCGGCGCGCCGCGCCAGGTCCACGCGTACGCGAGCGCGTCGGGGTGCTCGTGCGCGCGGACCGCGACGCCGCGGACGGCGAGCGCCCACAGCGCACCGTCGGGACCCGTGTCCTGCACGCCGAGGTCGAGGACGGTGGCGTCCGTCGGGTCGTGCACGGTGCGGGGTGGCCGGTCGAGCTGCTGGGTGCGGGCGCGGTGGCGCAGCGCGGCGGCGCGCGTCACCGCCGGTCGCGTGGGCGGGGTGCCCGTGGAGGTCGCGCGGCCGCTGGCTGTCCGCGGGGTGTCCCGTCGTGCCGGCATACGGGCATCGTGGCACGCGGCTCCGACACCGCGCGCGACGACGGCAGGAGGCCCGTGCCTGCGACGGTCCGCGTCACCGAAGGGACGACACGGGCGCCGACCACCCGCGCTCAGGGCCCCGGCGCGGCTACCGTGAGGACCATGGCGACCCGTACGACCCCTGGCGCGCGTTCGAGCGGCGCGTCCGCGCGCTCGGGTGCCGCACGCGGGGGCAAGGCCCAGCCGCGCGGCAGCAGCCGGCCGTCGGGCCGTACGC